>JAUVZB010000016.1 GCA_030602785.1 Dehalococcoidia bacterium | reverse complement strand
CTGCTGGCTGGATATCTGGTAGCGGGTCTTCACGAGGCGAGCAATGGCGTTCGCCAGGTCCATCTGCAGGTCAATGCGTTCCGGCGACTGCTCCGCCAGCTCGCGCAGCCTGATGCGCAGAAGCGCTATCTCGTCGTCGATACCCTCGACCTGAGAGGCCTCCTGCATCTGGAGCCGCTCCGCCTCGCCCAACGCGCGGGAATAGAAACCCGCCTTGTCGGCAGTCTTGTCCCTGTCCTTCGCCTTGCGCCTAGTCATCACTCTCCGCCTTCTCCGAAGCCATCTTCGCGCGCCGTCGCACGATGCCCGAAGGCGAGAGCGCAGACGTCCTCGGCAGCGGAGCCTGCACCTGTGCCATGACTGCGCCATAGACCAGCCGGTAGGCTGCAAGTTCGTACTGGCCGCCCTCGATGAGTTCTTTCAGTGACTTCATTCGTCCTCCACTCAGACGTGTCGGCCCTCTGCGTTGCTTACTACAACAATGCCTGGAAAGCGCACAACCCGTCGCGACCCCTTCCGCCATATATGAAAGCACATACTTTCAGTATATGTCCCCGTGTGCATGAGCGTCAAAATCTGAGGCAGGGCCGAGACATCTCGCCCGGTGCATCACGCGGGACATGGTCTTACCGCGGGTGCCGCCATTGGAGGAGCCGGCAGAGGCGGGAAAGTCATGGCGCCGTTCGAAGCCGCGGCAATCGGCGCGGCAGAGCGGTCACTCCCTCTGCGATATGCGATGGGGGGAGCCCCGCAGCAAGGGCTCCCCCATTGGGCCCGAAGGCCCAAGTCAAAAGGGAGGGGCTTCTATGCAGCCAGCACGACTACCATGTCATCGACAAACGCCTCGGCCCCGCCCAACCAGTTGTCTACCTCAATCTCGATCCGCAGGACGGGCGTGTCGCCATTCACAGTCACTGCGCCATACGTGACACCTGTGGCGGATTGCCAGTCGCTCAGCGTCGCGAAGTTGGCCGCGGTCGGAGGTCCCGGAGGACCGGACGCAAGCCAGCCAAGTGCGCTGCCTCCAACCTCGACAGGGCCATCACCGTCGTCGCTGAAGGTTGCATACCAGGCGTCCGCGAGCGCGTTGTAGCTCGGCCAGCCCTCGGGGTAATGGAGCGCGACATCGTTGTACGCGTACTCGAACGCGAGTGCGTCCTCACTCCCGCCTGTGTCGATGATAACGTCAACGTGCGGCGGGTATCCCGTCTTCAGGTACTCCATCCAGGAGATGGATTCGATGTCGCTCAACGTCGTACCGGGCGGCAGCGGAATGACGATGCGCGCCTCGGCGCCCAGTACAACCTCCGGGTCCTCAGTGGTTGCCGCCGGAGCAGAGAGGAGCACGCAGGGGTTGGTCTCATCCAGCGGGTCCACGGCCGGCCCGGCAGTAGCTCCGCCGGATGCCTCAAGCGTGAACGGCTCCGCGACGTCATACACGAAGTACGTGGCCCAGTTCTTCCACGGGAAGCCTTTGCCAAAGGCCCACGCGCTTTCGTCCTCGCCTTCCGGGCCAATCAGCGCCGCATGGGCTGCTATGAACAGCCTGTCGCCGGCCTCGAGGTCGCCGAGTGGAATAGTGACCTCCCACTCGGTCACGGGCTCCTCGAACTCCTCACAGTAAGGGAACAGACCCACCTTCGGGTTGCCCTTCTTCGTCTGAGGGATGTCCCCCAGCGACGGGGCAACTGCCAGGTGCGCCTCCGTCATCACCCATCCTTCCACATCGACCACATACTGCACGTAGAGATTCCAGCCATCATTCGACACCTGAACGCTACCGACAAGCGTGTCCTTGCCGGCCATCAGGTCGCCAACGGCAGGCTCCTCGTCCGCTGCAGCCATCACGGGAACAGAGAGAGCCAACACCAGGGCAAAAGAGAGCGCGAGAAGTGTTTTCTTCTTCATGTCCTTGCCTCCTTCTTCCGCCAGGGAGGCCGCCCGTGACCCCTTGCCCGCATGTTCTTATTTTTGTTCTTGGGCGGCCCCTCGGCGGTTCTACGGGGCAAAGCGTGCCGCACCGCAGTCGGGGAGGCAACTGACCAGACCTCACCACACCCACCACATGGGAGGGAAGATGGTCATGGGACGTTGCGCGAGGGGGAGTCGCTGCATGCACGCGCGAAAACACCCACGGAACGAAGGGCGTAGAGGTGCTCAGCTTCGCCACACGAAGCCACATGCGCCTCGCAGTCGTCAACCAAGGCACCTGACAGAACCTAAACCTCACGCTCCGCAGTACGTTCTGGTGATAGACAACGCAATCGCACCTGCCTAGAGTCGCACCTGTCGCGGCAGGTCCAACGGGGTTCTGAAGCTATGCCGAAGCGTTCACGTATGCTGACCACTACCGAGGCAGCCAAATACCTCAGCGTCCACCCGAACACGGTGAGGCGCTGGGAGAAGCAAGGCCTGCTTCCAGCTTACCGCCTCGGCACACGCGGCGACAGGCGTTTCACCCAGGGAGAGCTCGATGGATTTCTGACGGATTCGGCACACAGAAACGGGCGATAGACCCTGGTTGAGACCCGACCGCAGAACCGCACGAGACCAAGCCTCCGTTTCTCGCAACCCCAGGAACCTTCGGGAACTCATCCTGCGTCAGACGCGAGCGCGCAAAACCAGCAGCAGAGCAATGCCCTGACAGCGATGTTGCCAACGAGGATGGGTGCCGGCTCCCACGTCGAGAGGCAATACTTCCTGTGCGCTATTTCACAGATACGTAAGACCGAACGCCCCAAGGACAATCCCATGCATCACAGCCCGCTCATCATTTCTGATGGAACGAAACGCCTTGCCGAACACCAGGGACATACCTGCACGGCCTCCCGCTTGTACTCAGCAGGACAGGAGCAAGGTTGCGCACCACCTCACCTCCCTTTGTCGACGTAGCCGGTGCCCTGTTGCATGATATCCAGCACCACGTCATCTGTGGAAGCCATACCGGGATTGCTGACGCGGCCCATGTTCCGTATTGTCTCCTCCACAGAATCACCCACAACACCGGTCTGAGCGGGCATCCTGGTACCCTCGCACGCAAGCAATGCAGCTGTCACCGCCACCATCGCGCCTGTGGCAGACTTGGAAGCACAGCTCAGGTTTCCGCCATCACAGATCATACCTGTGATACTGGCGGCAACATTCTCGACAGCCCACTCAAGCGCTTCGTCGTTTCCTCCCAGCATATAGGCAACACCGGCACTGGCTCCCGAGCCTCCCGCCACTGCACAGCCGCACATCGCGGAGAGCCTTCCCGTGTAGTGCTTGACGTAGATCGTTACGAGGCAACTCAGTGCAAGCGCCTTCGCCAGTTCGTCCCGGGAGATACCCCGCGTACGGGCCACGGCCACGAGCGGCAGAGTGGCGATGATGCCGTGACTGCCGCTACCCGCCACACTCAGTGCGGGAAGCCGCGCGCCCCCCATGCGCGCATCCACCGCGGCAGCCGTCAACCGTTCGGCCAGACGAACCACATCATCGGTCAGCGTACCTTTCTGCACCAGTGAGGCCAGTGTCCTGCCAACCCCGGCTCCGATATCCGAGGAGAGACCGGCTTCCGCGAGTTTCTCGTTGAGTCGCACGTCATCGAGAAGGAATGACACCTCCTCCGGAGACACTCCTCGCACAAAACTGACGATATCCGCGAACCCTCGTCCCTCCGGCCACTGCACCCGCGCCGAATTCTGTTCCTCCTCGCCACGGCGCTCAACCACGCCGTTGACCTCTGTCTCGACAACGTTGTCATGGCGCCGTTCTATGAGACACCGCGCGATACCTCTGTCTGTCTCCACTCGGGCCTCCACGTGGATGCCCACAAGAGCCCTGTTGACGGAGACAGTGACGATGCCCTTCTTCACATATTCCGTGGCTTTCCTCTCATCGGCAGGCCCTGCCTGACCGAGAACCTCAAGACCAAGGGAGGCGTCGCCTCCCACGATACCGAGCGCAGCTGCAGCCTCAAGCCCCTTCATCCCGGAGCCCGGAATTATGCATTCCAGCCCGTTCTTGTACACACCTCGGTCAGTCACCACTTCAACACGAAACAGTTCTCCGCCTACTTTCTCGTATGCCACTCGGCAGGCGAGGGCTACGGCCACCGGCTCGGTACACCCTGTGGCGGGCACAATCTCTGCCTTCAGCACGGAAATCAACTCATCCATGGATTGATGGCTCCTCCAGACGATTTTGGGCAATCATACCAGTGGCTGGCCTGGAAATACATGGATGTCCGCGTCCGGTCATCCTCCGCTCGCGAGGCCAACCAGTCGCAAGCAACAGACGTTTGTGCCCTGCTGCACGGACCATGCTCCAGCAGGTGTAGTGCAATCAACCGTGCCTGACCTCACTTGAAATGCCGCCGCTGCAATGCTAGTGTGCCGCATGCGAGCACCGTGGGAGGAGATGGAGCCGGCCTCTCGACACTCGGTTGAGAAGCAGCTCCAGGCGTTGCGTCGCGTAGAGCAGCTCGGCGATGGCGTCTTCGCGGTCGCCATGGCACTGCTGGTGCTCCAGCTCGTCGTGCCGCAGTTCATCCGGCAGCCTTCCGAGGCGGCTCTCCAACACGCCCTGCTGGACATGTCCCCTGCCTTCCACGCTTACGCACTCAGTTTCCTTGTGCTGCTGATGTTCTGGGTGCTGCACCACTTCGAGTTCCACTATATGACGCGCTCGAGCGGCGCGCTCATCTGGCTCAACGCTTTGCTGCTGGTCTTTGTGGCACTCGCGCCGTTCTCGACCGCGCTCGTGAGCAAGTACGCGATGACGAAGACAGCGGTGCTTTTCTACGAGGGCAACCTGCTCGCCATCCAGCTCCTGCTGGCGCTCACCTGGCGGCACGCTGTAGGAAGTGGCCTTCTCTTCGGAGGCGACACGCCTGCGAGGGTCGTGCGCCGCATGAGGAGGGCCCTGCGCATCGGGACTGCCTACCTGCTGCTGACCATCGCGCTCGTGTTTGTCGGGCCGCACCTCAGCATGAACGTTCTCCTCGGCCTGGTCGTCTACTACGTGGTGCTCACCGCGAAGGGCGGCTATACGCTGGAGCTTCGCAAAGCCAGGCCCCCGACGCCGGGCCTCTGAAGCCTCTCCCCTTTCATAGACCTGCAGGAACCCATCACTCCGCCGAGTCGAGTGCCGTGCGCACAGCGCGCACAAAGCGGGCAGCCTCCTCAAGCGAGCCGTCCTGCTCCACAAGTTGCAGTATATTACTGCCAACGATGACGCCATCGGCGACCTTCGCAACGCGCACCGCTTGCTCAGGCGACGAGATGCCGAAACCCACGCACAGGGGCTGCTTCGCCACCGCACGTACCCGGTCGACAAAGTCCTCCAACCCATCGTGGAGCGCCGCACGCGCACCGGTCACTCCTGCAAGCGACACCAGATACAGGAATCCTCGCGACCTGCCGGCGACGAGTCGGATGCGCGCATCGGTGGCAGTTGGCGCCAAGAGGTAGACAAGGTCGACACCATACGCGGAAGACACCGATTCGAGTTCACCGCCCTCGTCCGGCGGCAGGTCAGGCACGATGAGTCCGCTCACGCCGGAGTCGGCACATGCGCGGCAGAAACCGTCCAGTCCCTTCTTGAGAATGGGGTTGTAGTAGCTCATGAACACGAGCGGCACATCGACTTCGCCGCTCAGTTGCCTGGCGACGTCGAGGCACACGTCCGGAGTGACCCCGTTCAGCAGAGCCTCATGACTCGTCTTCTGTATCATGGCGCCGTCCGCCATCGGGTCGGAAAACGGTATGCCAAGCTCCACGATATCGCAGCCGCTCCGGGCGAGCAACGGCACGAGCCTGAGCGTCGCATCGATGCTCGGATATCCCACGGTGACGTACGCGATGAGCGCGGTCCGTCCCGTCGTGTCAAACACATCCGCCAGCCGGTTCACAGAGCACCTCCCAGTGCGTCGACCACGATGTCCATGTCCTTGTCACCGCGACCGCTGACATTCACGACAATGACGACCTCTCGGCTGCACGTCCGCGCCAGCGCTGCGGTATGAGCCACCGCGTGCGCCGATTCTAATGCCGGCGTGATGCCCTCGGTCCTGCAGAGCAGCTTGAATCCCTCCAGTGCCTCGATGTCATCAACCGCCACGTAGGTAGCCCTCCCGATGTCCTTGAGATAGCAGTGCTCGGGGCCAACGCCGGGGTAGTCGAGACCGGCGGACACGCTGTGCGTACCGAGTATCTGCCCGTGCTCGTCTTGGAGCAGATATGACCTGGCTCCGTGCAGCACGCCGACAGTTCCTGCCGCCAGTGGTGCTGCATGCTGACCCGTCGCGAGGCCCTTCCCGCCGGCCTCGACTCCAACGAGCTTCACCTCTTCGTCGTCAATGAACGGGTAGAACATGCCTATCGCGTTGCTACCGCCACCCACACACGCCACAACGTAGTCCGGAAGCCGCCCCAGCCGTTCCAGCACCTGCCGCCTCGTCTCCCGGCCGATCACCAACTGAAAATCCCTCACCATCTCGGGATACGGGGCAGGTCCCACCACCGAACCGAGCAGATAGTGTGTGGTCTCAACGTTGCTGACCCAATCGCGTATCGCCTCGTTGATGGCGTCCTTCAGCGTACGCGCCCCGGAGGCGACCGGACGCACCTCGGTGCCCATGAGCTTCATGCGGAAGACGTTCAGCGCCTGGCGGCGTATGTCTTCTTCCCCCATGTACACGATACATTCGAGGCCCAGCTTCGCACACACTGCGGCAGTCGCCACGCCATGCTGGCCGGCACCGGTCTCCGCCACGATGCGCCGCTTGCCCATGCGCTGTGCGAGCAGTGCCTGGCCGAGGGCGTTGTTTATCTTGTGGGCGCCGGTGTGAGCCAGGTCCTCTCGCTTCAGGTACACCTGTGCCCCGCCGCAGTGCTCCGTGAGGCGCTCGGCAAAGGTCAATGGAGTCTCGCGGCCAACGTAGTCCCTGAAGAGTGTTTCGAGTTCCGCTCTGAACGTCTCGTCGGCCATGGCCTCTGCATAGGCAGTAGCAAGTTCGTCAAGGGCGGGCACAAGCGTCTCCGGCACGAAACGCCCGCCGTGTACGCCGAAGTATCCTCTCTTATCAGGGAGTGTCATTGTCTGCATATCAATTCTCCTGTCCAGCCTTTCGTGCTTCAGCCACGAAGGCTCGAATGAGTGATTCGTCCTTTCTGCCATCGCGCTCGACGCCCGAGGAGACATCCACAGCCGAGGGATGCACGTCCCGCACAAGGCGGCTGACGTTGGCAGGAGTCAACCCCCCCGCAACCATGACCGGGTGGCGCGCTGCGACCACCCGCGCGATGGACCAGTCGAAGGTGCGCCCGGTGCCGCCGTAGAGTCGTTTGCTCCCCGTATCCAGCAGGAAGATATCCGCCGATCCAAGTCGCGCCGTTCGCTGTGCCGTGATTAGCATCTCAATGTCCTCGACTGTCGTGGAAGACGACACGTGCACGCTTCGTATGACGGGGCGTTCGACTCTCCTGCAATACTCCGGACTCTCATCGCCGCTAAGCTGCACGAGGTCCAGTCCGCACAAGTCCGCAGTGGCGTTCACGAAATCGAGCGGCGCGTTGACGAACACGCCCACCACCTGCGGCCGCGGAGCTGCCGCATCGAGCACCCGTATGAGTTCCCGGGCGCGCTCAGGCGTGACCTGTCTCCTGCTCTCGGCAAGCACGAGACCCGCGTAGTCGGCGCCTGCGTCAGCCACCGCAAGCAGGTGCGCCTCCTCACGCAGTCCGCATATCTTGATCTTCACGCTGCACATCTCAGTTCCCTCAGCTTTGCAGCGGCGTCAGGAGCGGTCATCAGCGCCTCGCCAACCAGCACCGCGTCGACGCCCACGGCCCTCAGCCGCTCGACGTCCTCGCGTCCATGAATGCCGCTCTCGGAGACAACGATGTGCCCATTGGGAATACGTGGACGGAGCCGTTCGAAGGTCGCCAGGTCCACGTTGAACGTCCGGAGGTCCCTGTTGTTGACGCCGATAATCAGCGCCTCGCTCGCGAGCGCGGTGTCGAGTTCCGCTTCGTCGTGCACCTCGACCAGACAGTGCATGCCAAGTTCGTGGCAGAGTCTCAGAAACTCCCCAAGCCGGGGCCTGCCGAGAAGCGCCACGATGAGCAAGAGGCAGTCCGCGCCACAGGCGCGGGCTTCGAACACCTGGTAGGGGTCAACGATGAAGTCCTTCCTGAGCACCGGCGGTCGGTCATCGCCCAGTGCCCGGACGACCTGCTGCAGTGTGGTCAGGCTACCCTGGAAGTAGCGCGGCTCTGTGAGAACCGATATCGCGGACGCGCCGTTCGCCGCATACGTCGAAGCCAGTTCAACGGGGTCGAAATGATGACTGAGGACCCCCTTTGAGGGAGATGCCTTCTTGATTTCCGCTATGACGCTCACGCCGTCGCCTCGCAGCGCGAGTGCGAGGTCACGCGCCGGCTCGCGAAGCCAGGCGGTACGCTCGACCTCGTGCAGAGGATGCATCTCCTTGCGCCGCTCGAGCGCTACAGCGCCCTCCGCCACTATCCTCTCCAGAATCGTCATGCCGCCACCCCGGCGAAGCTGCGACTGAACTCCGACAGTGCGTTCACTCTCTTCAACGCACGACCGCTGTCAATGGAATCCGTCGCCATCACCACTCCATCCCTGAGTGTCCGCACCCTGCCTGCGACCATGAGTCCCGCCGCTGCGTTCATCACGACCACATCGCGCCGCGCATCACGCCTGCCAGCCAGCACATCACGCAGTAGCCTCGCATTATCGTCCGCGCTTCCGCCTTCGAGTTCTTTCCGCGGAGACGGTCGCAGTCCGAAGTCCGCAGGACTGACTGCATACGTGCTCATCCGGCCTCCATCCAGTTCGCACACCATGGTCTTTCCTGACGGGGATATCTCATCCAGTCCATCCTCGCCGTGCACAACCATCGCCCGCTCGAAGCCAAGTCGATGCAGCACTCCCGCCATCTTCTCAACAAGGCCCGGTTCGGCCACACCTAGGACCTGGGCCCTCACACCCGCAGGATTGCAGAGAGGCCCCAGGATGTTGAACACGGTACGTACGCCTATCTCCTTGCGCGGTCCGGCCGCGTATTTCATGGCCGGATGGAAGCGCGGGGCAAAGAGGAATCCGATACCGACCTGTCTGATGCAGCGTTCAACCTGGCCCGGCTCGAGGTCCAGTCTCACGCCGAGCGTCTCCAGGACGTCTGCGCTGCCGCACCGACTGCTCATCGCCCTGTTGCCGTGCTTGGCCACCTTCACACCGGCTCCTGCCGCGACAAACGCCGCCGCAGTTGAGATGTTGAAGCTGTGCGAGCCATCTCCTCCCGTACCGCACGTATCCAGCTCGGCCCCGGCATCGATGCGCACGGCCCGCGACAGCATCGCGCCCGCCATTCCCGCAATCTCATCGGCGGTCTCTCCCTTCATGCGCAGCCCGATTACGAAGGCGGCAATCTGGGCAGGTGTCGCCTCGCCCTGCATGATTTCGTGCATCACGCACGACGTCTCCATCGTGTCCAGTGAGCGCCCTGCAACCAGGGCGCCGATAGCCTCTCGAATCATCTGCTTGCTCCTTTCACGAAGTTGCGCAGCAGTTCCTTGCCTGATTCGGTCATGAACGACTCGGGATGGAACTGCACTCCCTGTACCGGATGCTCCCTGTGTTGCAGGCCCATGATGAGACCGTCGGCGGTCCACGCAGTCACATCGAGGCAATCGGGGAGTCCCTCGCGCTCCACGATGAGCGAGTGGTAACGCACCGCCGAGAAGGGATTCGGCATGCCGGCGAACACACCGGCACCTTCGTGGTAGATATCTGAACTCTTGCCATGCATTATCTCGTGCGCCTGCCGGACCACCGCGCCGTACGTATGGCCAACGCACTGGTGGCCGAGGCAGACGCCCAGCACAGGCAGTCTGCTTCCAAAGCGCCGGACAACGTCGTTGGAGATGCCGGCGTTCTCAGGCGTTGAGGGGCCCGGCGACACGACGATGCGGTCCGGCGCCATGGCCTCGATATCATCCAGGCTGGTGCGGTCGTTGCGAACCACGACCACGTCCTCGCCCATCTCACTGAGATACTGGAACAGGTTGTAGGTGAAGCTGTCGTAGTTATCTATGAGCAGCAACATGGCGTCCCTCCGTTTTCGCGGTGGCCTGTTCGGCCTGGCTGATGGCCTTCAACAGCGCCCCGGCCTTGTTCATGCTCTCCTCGTACTCGCGTTCCGGGACGCTGTCGTACACGATGCCGCAGCCCGCTTGTACGTAGGCCACACCGTCCTTCACGACCAGCGTCCTGATGGCAATTGCCATGTCCATGTTCCCGGAGAAGGAGAAATAGCCAACGGCGCCGGCGTACAACCCTCGCCTGTCCGGCTCAAGGCCGGCGATTATCTGCATCGCTCGTATCTTTGGCGCACCTGAGACGGTGCCGGCGGGGAAGCAGGCGCGAAGCGCGTCGAACGCGGAGAGGTCATCACGAAGACGGCCCTGTACGTTCGTGACCAGATGCATGACGTGTGAGTAGCGCTCCACGTCCATGAGTTCGCTCACCTCGACAGAGCCGGGCTGGCTCACTCGGCCAACGTCGTTGCGACCAAGGTCAACGAGCATGATGTGCTCGGCACGCTCCTTCTCGTCGCTCTTCAGCTCCGACTCGAGTCGTGCGTCCTCTTCAGCGTCCTTTCCACGACGCCTGGTGCCCGCGAGAGGGCGCGTCGTCACCACGCCATCCTCGACCCGAACGAGAATCTCGGGCGACGCGCCGACGACCTGAAAGCTGCCGTAGTCCACGAAGAACATGTACGGCGAGGGATTCACGCTGCGGAGCGCCCGGTAGATATCGAACGGGGCCGCGCTCGTGGGGCGCGTGAGACGCTGGGACAGCACGACCTGTATGGCCTCGCCCTCCGTGATGTAGCGCTTGGCCTCCATGACAGACGCCTCGAACTGTTTCCGTGTCATGTTCGAGTGCACCTCGCCGGACACAGAGTTGTGTGCCCCGGGATCGCGCCCTCCGGGAAGCGGTCCATGCAGGCGTGCGATCTGCTCTTCAATCCTGTCGACGGCCCGTTCGTATTCCACCTCGGGGTCACCGTCAGGACGAACGTGGCTGAGCACCTTGATGGTGTGCGTGACGTGGTCGAAGATGAGCATCGTGTCCACGAGCATGAAGAGCGATTCGGGCAATCCCAGGACGTCGTTCTCCGGCGAGGGCAGTTCCTCGAAACGCGTTGCCACCTCGTAGCCAAGGTAGCCGACGAATCCGCCACAAAATCGAGGCAGTCCGGGAACCTGCGCGACCCTGTACCGGGACAGGGCGCTCTCGACATGGTTGAGCGGATCCCCACTACCGGCAGCCGACGGCTTCAGCGTGGGATACGGTCCCGCACCGATGAAGCTGTAGCGCGCCATCCGCTGGCCGCCTTCAACGCTCTCAAGAAGGAAAGACGGGCCGTCGCGGTTCACCTTGAGAAACGCAGACACCGGCGTCTCAAGGTCCGCGACGACCTCACGCCAGACGGGCGCCCACATGCCTCCCTCTGCGTAACGTCGTACCTCTTCCAGCGTTGGGTAGTACATCTCCATTCCTCCTTCAGCACTTGCCGGACAAAAAGAAAGCCCCTCGCCCAATAGGGGCGAGGGGCCAAAAGGCCTTCGCGGTGCCACCCTAGTTGACCACGCACCCAAGGCGTGCGGCCATCTCTTCTCAGGTACCGTCCCGGTCAAACCGGGCTATACCCTGGGCTCTGATAACGGTGCCCTCTCCGTCAGAACCTACTCGGGACAATCCCTTTCGGTCTGCGGCTCCCGGGTCCATTCAACCCCTGCGCTGTCACCGGCTCACACCTTACCCGGCTCTCTGAGACTCGCTGGTGGGCATACTAGTCCCGCTCACAGCCTTTGCCTATTCACTTGTGAAAGCGGATGGTAGAGGCCGAGCAGGGGTTTGTCAAATCGGCTCGCAACCGGGCCACCTCGCTCTTTCGCGCGAACCACTTCAGGTGCTCCCCGATATGCTCGTACTGCTTCCATACCTCCCATCCAGCCAACTTCTCATGCAGGGAAGCGCGTCCCTCCCTCGCTCACGCCTGACTTCACGCGCCGAATCATCTTCTCTACGTCTTCGTTGGCCCGTACCGGGTAGATAGCCACTTCCGGATGCTCGTTCTTGAACACGCGAAAAACCTCGTCCGCAAACGCCTGGCCGATGAAGTCCACTCCATCGAAGTCGAGTGCCACTTCCTTGAACTGCTCAACCCGCGCGAGCAATCTTCGAGCCTGCGAGCGGGAGAGGAGCTTCTCTGCCTCGTAGGACGCGAGACGAACCGGAACATGCGTCCGCGAGAAGGCGTAGTCCTCCTCTGCCGAGGCGAATCGGTCGAAGACGCCTTTAAGCGTTCGGTTCGAATCCACGGCAAGGTTCATCAGCACCGTAGTGCCTGCGCCGGGCTCATCCTGCTCGCCGATCTCGGCAAGCCAGTCATCCCACTCGCTGCTGTGTGAGTAGAACAGTCCCCCGGAGAGGATGTGGAACCTGTCAAAGAGCCGCGAAGTGAAGAAGATTCCCTCGCCAGTATGCCGCCGCGGGTTCGTCGTCAGCTTCCCCTTGGAGAGCTCAAACAGCGCCACGCGCGGGTCTTCCAGCCTGAGTTCACGCGCTATCTTGTTGAAGATTCCCACGCCGTCGTCGTGGACAGTCATCTGCAGATTGGTGGCATCCAAGCTGAGCCCGACAGAGGCGGTCTCGGCAGCCGAGTGTTCGATGACATTGTTGAACATCTCGGTGAAACCGTACTGACATATGTCAAGGACGTTCTTGCGCAGATCTCCAAGCCTCGGTCTCACGCGAAGACGCCAGAGTTCGCTCTCCGAGGTCTCCGCCGTCACCCGGAGGCTGAGTCGCTCCTCAACAAGGCTACGGAGGGAGTATCGCCGCCCGCTCGTTGTACCATCGCCAACCAGCAGACCATCTATGACCAGCCCGCGCACATAGCGATGCGCCATCTGCCTGCTGATGCCAAACCGCTCCTGCGTAAGCCGCACAACGTCGGATGGGTGCTTCTCGACGGTCTCGAGGATGAACCGTCGTATCTCCTCACGTCGTTCACCCGTCATCGGTGTGCCCTACAGCAACCTTGCCCGGCTATCAACCCTGGCGGACCGCCTTGTAACCCATTCACGCTGTAATTGTAAACCTTTCGTCGCATATTTGTAAACCACTGGAGCCGCATTTGTAAACATTCAGGCGCGACCTTGTAAACCACACATCAGGGGACAGTCAACCACTGGTAGCCGTGTCAAGGACTTCGCGGTATCCGGCTGCAGAGACCGGACATCGAGCCAAGGCACGAAGTCCGAAGCACAGGACACGCTACAGCAGGACGTACTTTACAGCCGTCAACCGCCGTCTCCCACGTGATTCACCTACTTGCGCAACTTGAGCGTGATGCCGAGGCGGTCGGCGGCGGAGTCGATGAGTCCATGCAGGACCTTCGCTCGGCTCTTCTTGTCGTCGGGGGGAATACCCGTCTCCGCGACCTCTCGTTGTGCGGCGCTCAAGGCAGTCTCAAGGTCGTCGATGGGCAGGAGCGCCGTTGCGAGGCAGCAGTAGCTCTTCGAGCGGCCCTCGTCGAACTCGCCCAGCATGGTCTCGAGAAGCGCTATCCGCTTGCGCTGCTGCTCTGCGAAGCCCTCGATTCCTCGCTCCTTGATGGCGCGCAGGTTGGCGATGGAGTTGAGATGGCTGACGAACGAGTCGCCGGCATCCCAGCCCTCGAAGCGGTAGCAGGGAAACTCCGAACACTCCGCACAGGTCTCGTAGCCACGGTCGCGCACCGCACAGCGGGTCATCTTGTACCACTGCCCGCCCATGTCGAGAAAGCCGGGCGGCGCGCAGCCGGGGCAGCGACTGCCCGTCTTCGTGTGATGGCGAGGACAGAGCCCGCAGTCGATTCCACAGGCGCCTATCGTGGGGTAGCTCTTGTAGTGGGCCTCCGCGGCACTCATGTCAGCCCCCCTGTCAAAGCGTACTCCAACAGCCTGCGGGCACGCACCCCTCTCTCTGTTGTCGGGTTGAATGCGCCCGGGATCAGGGGTATTGCGCTATGATACAGACAGCTACATAATCTACGGAGATGGCTGGGAGCGGGCCGCCGAACCGCTTCCAGGGGAGACATGCACGTGGATGCGAGGATGAAGGGCAGGTTGCAGAGGTACTTCATGAACGCCCCGGAGTTCCTCTGGGGACTCACGCGGGAGAACCAGTCGGTCTCCTATCCCTGGCTCCGCAGCAAGGGGCGCGGACTCTGGGGGGAATCCTTCGACTTCGAGGATGGCCCGTACGACGACGTCAAGGCCCAGCTCCTGCACAACCCGGGAATCGAGAGGCTGCTTCGGGATTTCATCATCCCCGAGGTGAAGACCCAGTATGGAGAGGAAGCTCTCGGCTATCTCAGGAATTGCTGGAAATCCGGCACGCCCCCTGACGAATACATACTGAGGAGACTCAACGTGCACAACTGGGGCCCCTTCTTCCAGGCCAGGAGCATTGGCGACAAGTTGTTCATGGGCCCCTGGGACATATTCGCGGGGCTGTGGTTTGAGGACTTCGAGCAGCTCGACAGCTAACTCTGACTGCCACGCCGCGCACACTCCAGCCGCACTGCGCCCTTCATACCCCACTCCTCCCTGGAAGAACCACACAGGTCCGCGGTTCTGTCGCGGCAAACGTGGATGGGCATAGGGAAGCGGTCATCGCCTACATACAGAAATGCCACGTCTCAACGCGGAGCGGCGTGGTCGATAAATCACGCACGGCAACTGTCCACAACTTCATCTTGAACACTGGAAGGCTCAAGGCAACATATCCCATCACCGACGGAAAGATAGCTTCTGCCGTAGCCTATCCCGACGGCAAATGGGCCAGCTGCATCCGGAACAGTGAGGTGGGAGTGTGGGGCTTTCTAACCGCCTGTGCACGCCCGAGGAGAGTGGAGGAACACCTCACGAGCGTCGACGCCCTGCCCGTTCAATTCGACACACCAGCCAGTCCGTCAGATGAGCACCAGCCAGTTCACGTGAAGATGCCTAAGACTGTCAGCGTCCTCGCGGTACGCACTACCCACGTAACCGGCTGTCCAAGTTCAAGAAGAGCGGATGATTGGCAAGGATGCGTGACTCGACACATCCTACTAGCATTCTCGCAAGCTGATCCTCTTCATACCGCTGCGCACGGCGTCTACGCCCTCCTTGGTACCGCAACCCCGTCTCATTCACAAACCATGCGAGCAATCGGACGAAGTCATCGCGGTTGACATAGAGGCGATAGTCCCCTCTACCCCCCTCCTCCAACTCCAGCACTCGCAATTGGAAGGCTTCATTTGATACCGGATGGTGCGCCCTGCCCAGGTAGCTGTTTGTGAACTTCTCCGATTCGAACTCTATCAAGGTACCGTCCGTGCGACACCACTTCAAGAAGTCAATCCACGAAATGCCGAGTCCAAGGTTCTTGTTGGCGGCCCGGATGCAATACAGGCGCCTAAGAACACAGGAAAACTGACCAATCAACTCAGCTGTTACCTGGCATTCCGCTCTGAGGCAGACACCAAAAAGCTTGCCTACGCATTCTTGGTCGAAGAAGTACGTTTCCAGACAAGAACCGTCCGTCAAGAGGGTCAGGGGGCCATAGTCATAGGAACCCAAGACACTGTCGAAATCACGGTCCGCGATGCAAGTGGCCTGTTTGGCATGTTCACCAAGTGCGCCAACCAACTCAGCTCCTAGCGCGAGCACTCTGCCTCGGTTCCCGACTTCAAAGCCATGTCTCTCAACAACATCACTCGGAACCTCAACCGTTTGGATTCCATAGACCACAGCGTCGACATAGCCTTTGCCCTCGAAATACCATTTCAGAAAGCGCCTGTCCGTGTTCCCCTCAACGTAGACATCGCGCAGGGAAGGCTCGAGTCTATATCGTTCCACGAGTTCAGCTATTCGTCGTGGCTCACTCAACATCAAGACCTTCGTGCATTCTCCACCAACATTGGGGGTCACCCTCCCGAAGCGAGCCCGACTACGCTGTCCTGGTACTGTGCCAGCAGTTCGACGGAATGCGTTGCAAGCACGACCTGCACTGGGCTAGAACCCACACATTCCAAGAGAGTCTTGACAAGTTGGCGCTGCCACTTCACGTTGAGGGATATCTCGGGCTCGTCAATCACCAACACGCTTGACCGACTCTGAGAAGCAACGGCATTGGAGAGCAGCAGGAGGAGCTGCTTCTCGCCCGAGGACAGGGAGTCTGGCGAAAGCTCCATTCCATCTTGCAGGTGAATCGATAGACCATCTTCAAGACTGAAGGCCACTCGCTTCCGTGAGTACATCCGGTTGAGATTGCGGGTGAACGACTCGATTGCGTTGCCCACGTCCTCCGAGGCATCAAGGCGAGCCATGACGCTATCAACGTACGGGCGAATGACCGCATACATCAGCCCCTGACGTTGCGGAGACGTCGATTCCAGGGCCTCAACGAAGCTGGATGTATCCAACTTCGTCGTTACACCAAGGCTAGCGTATGCCTTTGCCCTTTGGGACAATCCATTCAGCAAACGCACCATGTCTTCCACCTGCGCTCGCTCAACCGGAGCATCTTGCCCCTGATATCGAGCAATCTCTAGCGCCACGTCGCGGTAGATGGCATTTGCACTCGCATAGCCCATACTGGACGCAGTTATCATCCGTGTCCGAAGCGAGTCAGTCATCCGTTTCAGTGTGGTCTCCAGCAAGAGAGTGTCGGGAGAGCCAGACTCCGCCTCCCTCATATTGACAACACGGCCGTGCCGTACACCGACGGTGCGTTCCTCAATAATCGCGAGGTCGCCGTCGCCCATGAAGTCAGGACTTCGACGGTCGTCGGGGACGAAATCCACCCTCATGTCAATCTTCTCCAAAGCGGGCCAGAGACGGGCTAATACCTCACCATTATCATTGTGTGACGCACTAACGCCTCCCTTCTCATCCGCGGTAAGGCGGAACGACTGCGCCTCAGAGCCAGGACTCTTCACTGAGATGAGAAAGCTGCCGGTCAGTTCTCCGGCTTCACGGACGGCGCCGACGACAGTCCCGTCTGTCATCTCCACAACGAACTCGCGAAATGGGCAACGAGCGACAAAGGTCTTGTGGCCCCTGCCTCTGACAGCGAGAAGGTGATACAGAAGCTTCAGAATGGTGGTCTTTCCACATCCATTCTCGCCGTATAGCACCATGAGGCGCGTCATGTCCTCGACCGAATCAGACGAGGGAATGCTGTAGTCAAACTGGCCAAACAGCCCCTTGATTTCGATGTGGCTGATTGCGTTGCGCTTCCGATTCTTCGCCGACCACTGGCTCTTCAATCTCATCACTATCTCCTAGGAACACGAACTGTTTCGAGCTTCCGCGAATCTGGAGTAGTGTGTCCCTGGAACTATTCTATGTCAACTGAGTCAATCTTGGCAGTCTCGTGGCCAGGCAAACCGGCGCGCCAGAAAGTGAGGCAGTCACGGTGACTGCCTCCTGCTGCACAACTGACAACCACTTGGCCGCTCCCCCTCACCCAATCCCTGGCATCGCCACAGACATCTGTTCGAGACGATCGGCAGCAGTCATGGGGATGTAGTAGTGGTTGCCCTGGCTTCTCTCGACAATCTTGCATGCCAGGTGCTCAACCGCGACAATGGCGTGAGGACCGCAACATGAAGAACCAGTACTTCGGCGACCTGAATGACTACAGGAAGTATGCGCTGCTACGCGGGTTTGTCCGCGCGGGCGGCCAGGTCACTGTCTGCTGGATGCTAACGACGGACGACGGCAGGTCAGACGGAAACCGCGTGAAGTACTTGAACCTCCCCCGTCGCTGGAAGAAGTATGATGCAGCGCTGTTCGAGTTCCTGGCTGCGCAGCGGCACTGCGCCAATCGCAACCTAGCCGTCATCGAATCCAGTGGCCTGCTCGGTGACTGCGTGTTCCACTCGGCAGTGGTCCCACCCGAGGAAGAACACAGAGCGGCCTATTTCCGAGACCTGACGAGCCGTTCGCGAAGCAGTAATCTGGTCTTCCTCGACCCGGACAACGGATTCGAGGTCGCATCACTCAAGGATTCCACGAAGTACCTCTATTGGAACGAGGTGAGAGACCTTTACTCAAGTGGCAAGTCCGTTCTCGTGTACCAGCATCTTCCGCGGGTGAAGAGGACAACGTACATCCCTCAGCTTCTCGATCAGGCCAAGAAGGTAACACGGGCGAGGGAGGCCTACGCATACTTGGGAGGATTCTCAGTCTTCGTCCTCCTGCCGCAGGGCCGACTCCTGCCAGTCGTGGAGCAGGTGAACAGCGAAATACAGGCAACGTGGGGTTCGAAGTTCACTGTCTGGTAGCCACTCCACTAGCGAGCAGACCAGGGAACCGCGCGCTTTGTTGGGGCCTGTTCTACCCTCTCCCGTGTGGTTTCTCGAACGGTATCGGAACGAAGCCGTCCAAGTACGGGGAGGCGCACCCTACTGGCCAGCCTTCCCTTCTCAGTACACCCGGAGGCTTGTCGTACGTATAGACACCATGCTTACTGAAGGAACTGCCCCGCGGAGGCTGGGAGTCACGAACGCGTTGAGAACTGTGATAGCTGCATCGCTTGCCGCGTCTCGTGGGAGGCAGTCCTTCTCCGGAGACGCGCCTCCGCGGGGCGGCACCATGAACTGAGACAGAAGGCTAGTGTTGCCCTCGTAGCAGCGTGGAGCGGGACGCCGGAACCCGGTGCCAGCGGCGTGACGCGGGTCGGCTGCGCGGGTGACTTCTGCGCCCCGCCATCTCAATCCGAACGACCGCCACAGCCGCAGCCACTAGGAGCAGGGCCGTGGCCACATGCAATCGCACATCCGCGGGCTCCTCGGGGATAGCCGCTTCGGCGCGCGTCACCAGGCTCACGGGGAACAGCGCCCGCATGGAATAGGCCGCTTCTCCTGTTTCCAGCAGTTCAGCAACATCGAGAACGACGCCCTTTTGGAACTGCCGCAGGTAGTAGACATAGACCAGTCCCTCGACGGGGTCGGTGATGGTCGAGTACAGCGTGTAGGCATCGGCTTCGCTCTGGTCAACGGCGGCAAGCACATCGCGGCACAGCTCCACAGTGAGGTCGGTGTCGGTCTTCGTCTTTTCCAACATGACAGCAACTGTGTCGTAGCGCTCGCACGGGTATTCGCCATAATACTTCTCACCGAGGTTGAAATTCGTGGCGATAAGGTAGGCGTTGCCCTCGCTCTTCCTGGTGAAGGCCAGTTCTCCATCGAAACCGGGGCTTATCACCACCGCGTCGCCGGTTGCATCGGCGAACAGCGCCTGGTAGCGCATGTGGCGGCCCCAGTCGTAGCTCAGCGCGAGAGCAATGACCTCCTCCACTGTGCTGCAGTTCCGCAGCGCGAGTATGGGGAAGTGAATCTTCAGCGGAGTCAGTTCGTAGTGCCGGTTCAGCAGGGCTTCCGGCAGGCCGGTCGCATCGTAGCAGAGACCCTTGTCGTTGACGCCGCCGCGAGGCCGAAGGTCATCAAGGCCGAAGTAGAACACATCGTATTCTCCTTCCTCGCCGGGATCGACCCAGTAGGCGCTTTCGGCGTAGGGGTAGTCCTCGTTGTTGCCAAGGTAGACGGTATCCCGCTGCTTGACGGCAAAGACGGTGCAGGAATCGACGGCTGGCGTAGAGAAGGCGGTCGGACTTCCCGAGGCAAGCAGGAGCAAGGCGCAACCAACCAGTCCGACCACCACTGCCCTCGTGGCAGCCCCCACGCCACACAGATACCGCCGCACTGTGCGCCTCATGGCCCTCTCCTCTCTCGAAGGATGACACAAATCCTCGGTCTTGTCGCATCAAACGTGGACGGGCATGAACATGAAGGAATCGGTCATTGCCTGCATGAACGCGAGCAACATCGACTCATGGAACGGCATCGTCGACAAGTCGGGCACAACGGATGTCCACAGCTACATCTCGAACACAGGAAGGCTCCAGGCTAGGAGTGTGTCCGAGTAATCCCTGAGTCAAAGCTAGAGCAACCTAAGAATCGGGGGCATTTAGCTTCAGGCAAAACATTACTCCGACAGGCTCCTAGGAGCCTGTCGGAATAACCGTGCTGACGATGAGACCACGCAGCGCAGGGTGGGGTTGGTGTGTTGCTTCACGAAGGACGGTGATGCGCTAATGAGCTCAAGTGCGCCCCGTCGCAGAGCTGCTCCCTTCGTACCAATGCCGCAGGGGCTGTTTCTCCGACAGGTTCCTAGCCTGTGTTCCTCGCAGCCCGCCCGGTACGCACTTTCTTTGTGAGGAGCACGGTCAGGAGTGTGACGCTGGCGAGTAGGATTATCGTTGCTCCCGATGCAATGTTGAGCAGATAGGACAGGGCGATTCCGCACACGGAGAGGCCAACGCTCACTGCCACAGCAAGGCGCATCATACTCGAGAGGCTTGCAGTGTACTGTCGTGCGATTGCGGGAGGGATGGTCAGGAGGGCGATGACCAGTACGATTCCCACAACCCTGATTACAGTCACTATGGTGAGAGCTATCAGTCCAAGCAGGACCATCTGGAGCGTGGCTGTGGGGATGCCTTCCACTCTGGCGAATTCCTCGTCGAAGCTCACAGCGAGGAGCTCGTTGTAGAAGGCCAGTACGGTAGCGATGATGACCCCGTCCAGGACGAGCATCATGAGCAGCTCACTTCTCTGGACCGTCAGGATATTGCCGAACAGGTAGCTGAAGAGGTCCGGAGCGTAGCCGGATGCCAGGCCGACGAAGATGACACCCAGTGCCATGCCTGTTGCCCAGAGCACGCCGATGCCTGTGTCTTCAGACAGCTTTGTCTTGCGTGTGATGACCCCCATGCCGAGCGCGGCTGCGACCGCGAACAACAGTGCCCCAAGCATGGGGTTGAAGCCCAGCAGGTAGGCGAGCCCGATTCCACCGAACGTGGCGTGGGAGACGCCGCCACTGATGAACACCATCCGCCTGACCACGACAAATGTGCCAACCACCCCGCATGCGATGCCTGCGAGTATCCCCGCAGCCAGGGCGTTCTGCATGAAGTCGTAGCTGAGTACGGAGAGCATCAGTCGTGTCTCCTCAGGACTCTGTGCGGCATTCCGTGTGCGAGAAGCTCGATGGGGCAACCGTACGCAGCCTCGATATCCTCGGCCGGTATCTCCTTCGAGCCGTGGTAGTACAGGCGCCGGTTGAGGCACGCAATCTTGTCGACGTAGGTTGATATTGCCGAAAGGTCATGTGTGACCATCATGATGGCCATCCGGTGGCTCAGCTCGGAGAGGAGTTCGTAGATCTCCTCCTGTGTGCCAGAATCCACGTTCGCCATGGGTTCATCAAGCAGCAGGAGAGCAGGGTCACGTACCAGAGCTCGAGCGATGAATGCCCGCTGCTGCTGACCACCTGATAGGCTGCCGATGGGGCGCTTTCGCAGGTCGGTCATGCCAACCGTCTGGAGAGCTTCCAGGGCCTTCTGCCTGTCGTGCTCATCGTAGGCCCGGAACATGTGAGCACGGGAGAGACGTCCCATCAGCACGACGTTCCACACCGTGATCGGGAAATCCCGGTCGAACGAACTGTGTTGCGGCACGTAGCCGACCCGTCGGGGGCTCTTCAGTGGTGGCTGTCCCCACACTGTCACCTCGCCCTGTTGCGGACTGACGAGCCCAAGGATGACCTTGAGCAGCGTGCTCTTTCCACCGCCGTTGGGGCCGATAATGCCGAAGAAGTCGTTCTCCTGTACGCTGAGGTTCACGCTCTCCAGCGCGATGAAGCCGTCGTAGTCGACCGAGACTTCGCGGAGGTTCACGACTTCCGCCGGCGCCGCCGTGTTGTGAGTGTCTTTCGCCTTCGTGCTTCCTGGCACGTGCTGTCTCATTTCTCTTCCGGACATCTGATTTCCTGTCTACTCGAGTTCCCGGGCGATTGCGTCCGCCACGTCTCTCATGTTCGCCACGTAGTCGGCGGGCAGAGGGTCCATCAGGGCCGTCTCTGCGTTGATTGCCTCGGCGAGGCTCGCGGCCTCGAAAGGCGACATCTGGGAGCCAACGAAGATGTAGTCCAGGTTGTGAGTCCGCGCGAGGTCTACGCAGTCCCGCAGCACCTGTGGGGTGGGGCTCTTCCCCTCGCGCTCGACCGCTATCTGCGTGAGGTCATACTGGCTTGCCAGATAGCCGAACGAAGGGTGGTACATCATGAAATGGCGTTCGGTGGCGCCATCGAAGCGTTCGTGCATGTAGCTGTCCAGTTCGGCAAGCTGCTCGTTGTAGCCCTCGAGGTTGCGTCTGTAGTGGTCCGCGGCAGCCGGGTCGACTGAGACAAGCCCCTCGCAGGTGTTCTCCACCATCTTTGATGCGTTGGCTGGGGAGTTCCAGATGTGGGGGTCGCCGCCCACCACGGCGATTCCCTCCGAGCAGTCGATGATGTGCATGGCACGGTTCTGCTCGACGAGCTTGTCCAGCCACGTAATCTCGAATTCCACGCCCGAACCAACTTTGACGTACACGTCCGCCTTGCTCACATCAGCCATCTGGCCCGGTGTCGGCTCGTGGACGTGCGGACTGGCGCCGGGGGGAACCATGACTGTGACATCAACCCTCTCGCCACCGACCTGTTGCACGAAGTCCGCTAGCGGCAGAATCGTCGCAATCACCTTGATTGTGTCCGTCTCTTCTACTCGTGGGTTGGTGCAGCCTGCGGTAGAGGCAAGCAGGCAGACAGCAAGTGCACCGGCAAGCAGGATTGTCGTAGAGGAGTGATGGGTGTGGGAGGGTTTTGTGGGTCTCCGGAAGCAGCACGGCATCGGAAGTCCTGTCATTACCGGGTTCATGCAATGCCTCTCTGTCTGTGAACGACCTCCGGTGAGGGGGCCGAGCTCCGGCATTGCGCACAGCAGCCTACGAACTCCACGATGTGCCCGTCTATCCTGAACCCGGTCTCGCGGGCGAGGCGGCTCTGGAGCCGTTCGACATCGCTGCTCACGAAGTCAACCACACAACCGCAACTGGAGCACACGAGGTGATGATGGTGCTCCGGCGGCCTTCGCAGGAGGTAGCTTCGCTGGTGTCCGTCTGTTGATATCTCGCACACGAGGCCCAGCTCGGCGAGCATCCTGATCGTGCGGTACACTGTGACGAGCCCGACGTCGTCCCTCTCCTCCCGTGTTGCGGTGTGGACCTGTGCAGGCGTCATGTGTCTGTCTGATGTCGCGAGAGCGCGCACGACCGCGCGTCGCTGAGGGGTCAGTTTGTAGCCCCTGGCCCGCAGCTTGTTCAGTATTCCCGGCTCGGTGTTCGTGGTCTTCATTGGTGCTAAATGAAAAGGATTTTCATCTAGCATAGCGCGCCGCGCGCTACAGGTCAACTGGTGTCGAGTCGCCCCCTGCGGCTGAACGACTCGTAGCGACGGTATGGAAGCCGTGCGGTGACCGTCCCAATCGGCTCGATGGAGGTGGGTGTGGAGTGGTCCGAATGTAGGGGCGAGGCATGCCTCGCCCGTCGTCCTGTCGTTACACAACGCTGCAAAGGCCAACACAGCCCTGAACGACACACTACCCGGCATGCCTCGCCCGTCGTCGTGTCTTCACACAACGCTGCAAAGGGCAGCACAGCCCAGAATGGCCCACTACGCAATCCCACCCTGCCGCCCACCAACCCCCACGGGCGGACACGGAGGTCCGCCCCTACGGGAAACGAGGCAATTCCACTCCGCCTACTATCTACCCGCCCGGCGGGTGGACAGAACCATGGACCAGCTACAGAACAGCCATGCGAATCCGGCCCGCTGCCTCTCTTGTGCTAGGATATCGGGCGGCCGTCGTCCCGGCGAGGTTGCTGGCGATGGGGGTGGCCCCGTACTGCCATGAACGTAATCGATATCGATCCGGTAGCATTTGCCATCGGGGGCCTGACGGTCCGGTGGTACGGAGTGATGGTCGCTCTTGCCGTCCTGACGGTACTCGTTGCGGCAGTGCTGGAAGCCCGGCGAACGGGCATCTCCGAAGAGCAGTTGTACGGCGTCTTCCTGTGGGGGGTTGTTGGAGGGCTGGTCATGTCGCGGATGGTGCACGTGGTCGACCACTTGATGTCCCACCCCGGCCAGTCAATCGATTTGCTCAACTTCGCAGGACTTGGCCTGTATGGGGCCATACTCGGTGCGCCTCTGGGTGCATTCCTGTATACGCGGGTCAATCGTATCCCGTGGTCGAGCATGGCACGGGTGGGCGACGCTGTGGCTCTCGGGGCGCCTCTGGGACAGGCCGTCGGCAGGGTGGGTTGCTTCATAAACGGCTGTTGCCATGGGTCGCCGACATCGGTGCCGTGGGCTGTGATCTACGACCACCCCAATTCGTTCTGTGCCCTGCCCGGAGTTCCCCTGCACCCAACACAGCTCTACTTCGTAGCATGGAATCTGGTCGTCTTCGCCGTTGTCTTCTGGATGCGGAAGCGACCGAAGCCTGACGGGTCCTCGTTCCTCACGTATGTCATGCTCTATTCAGCAGGGGACTTCGTGATTCGTTTCTGGAGAGTGAACGAACCCGTTGCTCTTGGACTTCAGCAGGGCCAGCTCATCAGCCTGGGTGTCATTCTTGCGTGCCTGCCGATTCTCGTCATGAAATGGCGTGGACACCTCGCCGCTCAACGGGGCGAACAGGGCGACAGCCTAGAGGGCTGAAGGCGCGAAATCCTGCACGTTCGCTTGCAGGACCTCCTCGCCGTTCCAGCGTCGTGTGCGGACCGTGTATACCACGTCGATGAGGCTGGGCACGTCCTCCGGGCGCCGGAGGGTTCTGAAATCGACCGCCTCCCACATCACTCCGTCCTGGCGCAGCCTGAGGCTCATCCATCGCTCGTGGTTCTTGAGGCTGCGGCATTTGAGGACCTCGACTCCGCGGCTGATGAAGCAGGGCTGAGGGTTGTCCTGGCCGAATGGCTCCAGTTCAGCCATCAGCTTGTACGTGTCGCCGCCGAGTTGCTTCAGCCGGACCTCCCCGTCGATTCTAATGCGCGGGCTGAGTTCCACTCCGGAGAGCCGCTCTTGCGCGAGCTCAATGAGGCGCTCCTCGAGGCGGGGGAGATTCTCTGTCTTGACAGCAAATCCTGCGGCCATGGGATGGCCGCCGAAACTGACCAGCAGGTCTCCGCATGCCTCCAGCGCTGACGCCATGTCGAACTCCGGTATGCTGCGTGAGCTGCCGCGAGAGATGTCCTCTCCCGTGGTGACGACAACCGTCGGCCGATAGCGCTCCTTGGAGATTCTGCCGGCGACAAGACCGATTACTCCCTCCGGGTAGCAGTCGTCCGCAGCCATGAGGAGGGGTGCTTCCGGTTGGTCCGCCAGTCGTTCCCGCACCCTTTCATAGACCTCGGCGGTGAGCGTCTGGCGCTCACTGTTGGTGGCGTCAAGCTCTGCGGCGAGAGACTGCGCCTCCTCTTCCGAGTCCGTCATGAGCAATCGCAGGCTCATGTTGGCATCATCAAGTCGTCCTGCCGAATTGATTCTTGGTCCCAGCGCCCACGAGATATCGCCGGAGCTGATAGAGCCGGGCGTGAGCCCGGACACTCGGATGAGTGCCTGAACGCCGGGCCTCTTGCTTGAGTTCAGCACCTTGAGTCCCTTCTGGACGAACTGCCTGTTCTCACCGGTGAGTGAAACCATGTCCGCAACGGTGCCGAGTGCTACGAGCTCCAGCAGTTCGTCGAGGAGCCCGGCCCGCGAGTCGCCGTAGAACAGGGCCTGCATGAGCTTGAACGCTATTCCGACGCCCGCGAACTCCGTGAAGCCGTAGCGGCTGTCCCGGCGCTTCGCATTCACGACAGCCACTGCCCGTGGCAGGACGGAGAGAGGCACGTGGTGGTCGGTAACGAGGAGGTCCACGCCCAGCGCGGCGGCCTTGTCCGCCTCGGCGAGGTCAGAAATGCCGCAGTCGCAGGTTATCACCAGTCTCGCGCCCCGGTCTCGCAGGGACTTCACTCCGGACGCTTTTAGACCGTGGCTGTCCTTGAACCGGTCGGGCAGGTGGGCGATGGCACGAGCACCCAGTATCTCCAGGGCCTCCACTATGACTGCAGTTGAGGTGACTCCGTCAACGTCGAAATCACCGTAGACCCCGATTGTCTCTCCCTCACGGATTGCCCGGTATATCCGGTCGACTGCCTCGCTGACGCCGGGGAGCACGAAGGGGCTTTCAGTGGTGAAGAGGTCAGGGTCCACGTAAGCGGGCACCTCGTCTGGCCCGACATTGCGGTTGTACAACAGTTGTGCAACCAGTGGAGGGTACGTGACAGCGCTGAGGTATTCCCCGGGGGCTGGAGGACTGATGTCCCAACGTGTGGAAGGAGGCGGGCCATTGCGGGATACTGTCATAGAGCTGTCCAAGCCTCACAACTATAACACAGGGCCAGGAGGCCGCGGCAACGTGGAAATCTGTCGCACGATTGGAAAACCCACCTGCGCCTTGCTCGACCACCGGGTCATAGCTATAATCGGCCATCGTGCAGATGGATGCGAGTTATCGGGTCGCGGTTCATGCGCTTGGTTGCAAGCTCAACCAGGCCGAGTTGGAAACACTGGCCGCGCAGTTCGAGGCCCGCGGTTTCACCGTGGTCAGTCCGCGTGAGAAGGCCGACGTCTACGTCATCAACACGTGCACCGTCACGGCAGAGGCCGACCGGAAGGTGCGTCAATGGCTGCGGTCCGTTCGGCGCCACAACCCGGAAAGCCTGACAGTCGCGACCGGCTGCTACGTGCAACGCGAGCCTGGTGCGCTGGCCTCGCTGGCTGACGTCCTGGCGGACAACGATGAGAAGAGCCGGGTGGTCGACGCTGTGGAAGCACAACTCCGGAAGCGAAGAGGATGTGTGGAAGAGGTGGGTCTCATGATGGATGGATGCACGTCTTCGCGCGGACGGACAAGAAGCCTTGTCATGGTGCAGGAGGGGTGCGCGACACCGTGCGCATACTGCATTGTGCCGCTGGTTCGACCGGGGGAGCGGTCGAGGCCGGTTGAGGAAGTGCTGCAGACTGTCAGACAGCGTGTTGGTGACGGGCACAAGGAGATTGTGCTCACCGGCACGAAGATAGGTGTGTATCAAGACAGAGACACGACACTTGCGGGCCTTGTGCGTAAGGTCCTTGGAGTGCCTGGACTGCTGCGACTGAGACTGTCATCGCTCCAGCCCGGGGAACTGTCCGCGGAACTCCTCTCGCTCTGGGAGGACAGGCGCCTGTGCCCGCACTTCCACCTGTCGTTGCAGAGCGGGAGTCCCGGCGTGCTTCGAAGGATGGGCAGGGCGTATTCACCATCCTCCTACATACGTTCGCTGGAAGCCATCCGCGCTGTGGTGCCGGACGTCGCTATCACGACGGACGTCATTGTTGGATTCCCGGGAGAGTCCGACTCCGAGTTTGGCGAGACGGTCTCATTCTGCGAGGCTGCGGAATTCGCCCGCATCCACGTGTTCCCGTATTCGTCGCGACCCGGAACGCGTGCTGCCGGCATGGAGGGCGTGGTGGCGCCATCCACGATGAAAGAACGAGTGGGTGCGATGAGCCGACTTGCATCGAGCAGCAGGGAGAAGTATGCTCGCTCATGGCTCGGAAGGACTGCGGAGGTGCTCTGGGAGGAAGAGACGAAACCTGGCAGCCACGTCTACTCGGGCACAAGCCACAACTACCTTCGGCTGCTTTGTCGTAGCGCACTGCCGCTGCACAATGTGCTCGAAGACGTGACGCTGGAGCACCTGGTGGGAGACGCCGTGTGGGTAAGGAGGGCTCGTGAAGATACGTGTGGACGTCAAGCCGAACTCGAAGGTGGCTTCTATTGAGCCGGTCGAAGACCACCTGGTCGTGCGCGTGAAGGAGCCGCCCACGGAGGGAAAGGCGAACCTGGCCGTGCTGCGTGCCGTTGCAGAGTACTACCGCGTCGCGCCGAGCGATGTGCGCCTCCTGTCCGGCCTGGCGGCCAGACACAAAGTTGTTGAAGTCCCTGACTCCTAGGTCACGCTGAGTCGGAGCTTGCGCGGCGCCCGTAGCGTGACCGCGCAGCGCGAACCAGGCGGTATAGCTGGACTGCCACTGCTGCTGCGAGGAACCGTGGTACTACCGTCCAGAAGATGGGTACCCCCAGCGCCAGGAACAGGGCAGGGTCCTCGATTATCGAGTGATTGATTCCCAGCGAGATGTGCAGCCGCTCAAGTTCATCCTCCGCATGCCGGCCGCTGGCCGCCTCCTCCATGACGACGGCACTTCCGCAAGTGAGGCCGAAGAACGTTCCGGCCACCCACATCGAGGCCACGTTGGGAGTGAGTCCGAGGATTGCCATAACCGGCCGGAAGAACTCCGCAAGCCTCTTGTTCCATCCCAGTACGTCGAGCGTCTCCAGAGCAATCATGACAACCATGATGATGATGAAAATCTTGAGCAGGAGACTCAATGTCGAAAGGGCCCAGCCCGCAAGCGCGTCGAGCAGCGTCGCGTGAAATCCCATGGCCTCGGGCAACACGACAGGGGTCTCCGTGCCCGGAAAGAACTGCGATACCACGAAGACGGTGAGGCCTGCGGTCACCAGTCGTATCGAATTTATCTTCATGAGATTGATTCCGGACTTGTGCTGTATCAGTCCTTCCACGACGAGCATGTGGGCTATCGTGACGAAGACGGCCAGCAGGAGGACTTGCCCGGCGGAGAACGGGACAACCACAATCATCCCGATCGCTGCGTAAACGCTGGTGAAAATCGCCAGGAGAATGGGGAGCGCCGCCTGCGGTGGCAGGTTGATGAGCCCCATGACGGGTTGGAAGATGGGGTCGAGTGCGTAAAGCCAGCCTGTCCAGTCCAGCAGTGCGACGGCAAGGGAGACGGGAACGAGGATTCTGCATATCCAGAGTGAACCGCGTATCCCCTTGCGCGAGCCCTGGTAAAACCCGGCCTTGAGCCCCGGGAGGAATCCGGTTGGTGGTGTCGCCTGTGCCGTCGGCCCCGATTCTCGTACGGGGCTCAACCGACGCTGCCTTCTGTGTGGGGTAACGTGAACCCGAGACTCGCAGCCCGGTGAACCGCGTCCTCAAGGCTCGTTCGGTCAGGGCCTCCCCTGGTCTCCGGCCTTGTTGCATTCAGTCCGCCGGCAGCCGAAGCGATGAGGAGGGCCTGTCGCCTCTCAAAGCCTAGCGCGAGATAGGCCGCGTATGTGCCAAGGAAGACATCGCCGCAGCCCACGGTGTTGACCACCTGGAGTCCCAGCTTCTCCATGGGGAGTGGGGGAATGGGCGTCGTGGCGCCGGTCGCACAGTCGACTGTGAGGGAGCCGCGCGCTCCCTGCTTCAACACGAGGTGAGATGGCGCGCTGCGCAGGTCGAGGCTGCGTACGATGTCACGCGGATCTGCCGCACAGAAAAGTTGACGGGCCTCGACTTCGTTCAGAACGAGAGTATCCACGTTTCTGGTCAGCGGAGCGAGCACGTTCCATCCGTGTCGGATTAGGATGCCCGGGTCCCAGAGGGCCGGAAGGTCCAGAGCTGCGGCAGCCTGGAGGAGATACGACGCTACCTGCAGCGGAGGGTCGGTCAGAACCACGCAACGGCACTTCTGCAGCAGGGTGGACAGCTTCGCTTGTCGGGCGTGACGGGTGTTCAGGGCGGAATTCGCGCCGACACTGCTTGCGATGACGTTCTGCCCCGAGTGGTCGACGAAGATATAGGCACGTCCTGAGGATTGCCCGCTGATTCGAGCGACGGGTCCATGTGCCACACCCTCGGTGTCGAGGATGGCGAGCTGCACGCTTGTGATACTGTCACGGCCGAGTGCGGCGAACAACGCCACCTCATCCGGGCCGAGGATGCGGGCAGCCGCGACGGCGGCGTTCGCTCCTGTGCCACCCGGCACCTCGCTGACGCTGTCGCAGGTGACCTCCTCGCCGGGAATCGGGAGGTGCTCGACCAGGCAGGTCGTATCCCAGTTGATGGCTCCACACACGAGGACGTGTGCCACGCTAGTGTTCCATCATCCGGGATAGGAACAACTGCTTGAATCGTGGACCGTCGACCGCGCTGGCGACTGCGGCAGGTGGACATGGAGGTGGGTTGTCTGCACGCACAATCGTTCGGCCCATCTCAGTATCAGGGGCAGCGTGGACTTCGAGGCTCCCGTGCGCGAAATCGAACAGCGTCCGATCGAGCACCACTGCGAGCGCGAGTGGGTCGTGAAGGGCACAGTTGGGGTGTGTCTTCAGGGCGAATGCGGTGATATCTGCGGCCATGCGGCTGGTGGGCGTGGCGCCTGAGCGCAGTCGCGCGAGGTCATCATCTGCCAGTGCCGTTGCCGGGTCGTTCGTCACGTCCAGTCCGACGATGGTCATCGAGGCCCCTGAGGCGAATACCACCTCGGCTGCATCCGGGTCCTGCCAGATGTTGAACTCGGCAACCGGTGTCTGGTTGCCCGTTCCGTATCGGGTAAGCCCGAACGCTCCCCCCATGATGACCAGTTCCTTGAGCATCGCGGGCAATTCGGGATGGCGTTGGAACGCCTGTGCCACGTTTGTGAGTGGACCTGTGGCTACGAGCACGCGCTCTCCTGGTTTCGTGGCCGCGAATTCGTACAGGGCGTCGACAGCGGTCTTCGTGTCAGCGGCATGCGGACTGTCGGGCAGATCGATGCCCCCGAGGGCGTCATGGCCGTGGTAGCCAATGGCGCCGTAGAATGGCTTCCGCAGAGGCTGCGCCGCCCCTGCAGCCACCGGGATATCGTCCGCACCAAGATGGTGGAGTACCCGCAGTGCATTTCGCGTTGTCATCTCCAGAGGTCCGTTCCCGGCGACAGTTGTGACCAGTTCGAGTCGTATCTCCGAACTGCGCAGCGCGAGGGCGACGGCGAGCGCATCGTCTATTCCCGGGTCGATGTCCAGTGCTACACTCAGGCTCATTGCGTCGATTACACTAGCACATGTGTGTGTCACGTGCCATGTCTGGAATGCCTGAGTCTGCCTCCGTTGGTTCTCGCTCCGTTCAAGGGGAGCGTGTCTCCGTGCCGGACAGCAGGCCCGGGGAAATCATGGGGGCACTTGATGCTGAATACGGGCCCCGTCCCTGGGAGTCGCGCGGGAGGGCCGTTGACGTGCTGGTGGAGACGGTCCTGTCTCAGAACACCTCGGACGTCAACTCGCACCGCGCCTTCGAGTCGCTGCTCTCTCGTTTTGGCTCTCTGGAGGCGGTTGTGTCCGCAGGCGCTGCGGACATCGAGGAGGCCATCAGCAACGCGGGGCTGTCCAGAATCAAGTCGGCCCGCATCAAAGAGATGCTTGTGCGGCTTGTGCGCGAGAACGGGTCCCTTGACCTCTCCTCCCTGAACACGATGGAACTGGGAGCTGCCCGCGAATACCTCACGTCGTTCAGCGGTGTCGGGCAGAAGACCGCCAGTTGTGTACTGCTCTTTGCGATGGGAAGGCCTGCGTTGCCCGTGGACACACACGTGCACCGCGTATCGCGGCGCCTTGGCCTCATCGACAGCCGCATGACTGCTGAGGGTGCTCAGGCCGCCCTCGAGGAACTCGTGGCTCCGTCGGAGAGATACAGGTTCCACCTTCACCTGATAGAGCACGGGCGCACTGTCTGTCACTCTCGCAGGCCGCGCTGCGGCGACTGTGTTCTGAGCGGCCTGTGCCCGGCCGCATCCGTGGGGTAGCTGCCGTAGGGGCGTGGGTGTGGTGCGCGCCCGTGACTTGATTCTTGTCGGCTGCACTTCGTGCCCGCAGGGGTGGTGGGTGTGGTCCGAATGTTGTGACGGTTCGTGAACGGCCCAACGGTTGTAGGCCACGGCGGTTCTACCGTAGGGGCAGCCTCCCATGGCTGCCCGCAGAGTGGGGATGAGAAGTGCCGGTATGGGGCGGATATGTCCGGCCCGTCGTTCTGTAGGCGATCACGCCCAATTCGACACGCAATTCCGAATGCAGAGTGCGGGCCTCCCTCGCAGGAGCGTGGGTGCAGTCCCAATGCCGTGACGGTTCGTGAACGCCTGTCCTGGCATGGACCATGGCGGTTCTACCGTAGGGGCAGCCTCCCATGGCTGCCCGCAGAGTGGGGATGAGAAGTGCCGGTATGGGCCGGATATGTCCGGCCCGTCGTTCTGTAGGCGATCACGCCTATGCGATGCACCAGCCCGAATGCAGAGGAATCACGGGGACACCATACCTATCTCCGGAGTGCCGAAGCTGCCGTTGCGTAATTCCGGGGAATGCTGGTCAGCGCTTGCGAGCGCAGAACGCAAAGGGAATCGAGCATGGTGTCCCGGGAATTCCCGCAGTTGGCCCTTCACCGCTGGATAGAACTGGACTACAATGACCGAGGCCGCTCCCAAGTATGGCCGATGCTCCCACGATGACCCTTGGTAGCTGCTAATGCGGTCCAACCACGAAGAAGGAGGAGGGTGATGGAAGCAAGAATGCTCTTTTGCCGCGTTGCTTGGATGGAGTACTACCGTGGTAACCCCACAGTCGATGTCGTACTCAGGGGTGGAGGGTTCCCCGATGAACACGGCTTCGGATTCGAGATGTACAACTTCTTGCCCGACCAGAGAGGAACGGTCTACGGACACATGGAATCGCGCGGCGCGCTGCATCTCCGGAGGATCGACCCTGCTGCCTCGTCCCAAATAGACCAGGTTCTGGTCTTGTGGTGTGCCAACAATCCACACAACGACCTGCGGATAGTGGGCTGGTATTCCGATGCCACCGTGTTCTCGAATGCCCGGCCTTGCCCGCGTCATCTTGTCGGCGAACGACGCCTGCCCGATTCGCCTCTTGAGTGGGCCTATCACGTCAGTGCGTCCGCCGCAAAGGCGGTCCTCCTTCCCACCGAGCAGCGAGACTTCCGTGTCCCCCGGGCGAGATCGGATGGCTTAGGGTTCGGCAGACACGCCGTGTGGTATGCCGACAAACCGGGGCATCAAGGGTACCGCCAAACAGTGCTGGACTACGTACGCACTTGGCGGCCACGACTCGGCCTACAAACGACGGCAGGAAGGCCGATTCGGGGCTCCGCATCTGACACAGAACGGAGGCAAGAGGTGGAGCGGGCAGCGGTTGACTTGGTCAAGCAGTACTACCGAGATCAACGATGGGATATCAACGATGTTTCCGGAGAGAAGGTCGGGTGGGATCTCGAGGCTCGGAGGCTGGACCAACTGCTTCGAATCGAAGTCAAAGGGCTGTCAGGTGAGACCGTCAACACCGAGCTAACGCCAGGCGAATACCGGGCAATGAAGGAGTATTCCCCTGAGGGGTACTGCCTGTGCGTGGTGGTGAACACACTCGGTGAGAGCCAGCGGATACTCCGGTTCACATACCGCGGCCAGAATGAACGGTGGGAAGACGAGGACTCAGTCGTTCAGCTGACGCTGCAGGAAAGAACGGGCGCTCGCATTACCCAGCATGGCTAGTCTCTCAATCGGAGGCAATCGCAGGGATACCTTTCCCACTGGCCCCCAGCCAAAGCGGTCGCACCGTGATTTCGGGAGAAAGTCGCTCACCACTTGCCAATGCCGAACGTAGATCGAATCTAGTGTGGTGTCTCTGGAATTGCGGTACTACCGTAGGGGCAGCCTCCCATGGCTGCCCGCAGAGTGGGGAGGAGAAGTGCCGGTAGGGGCCGGACATGTCCGGCCCGTCGTCCTGCAGGCGATCACCCCTGATGGGACACGCAATCCCGAATTCAGAGTGCGGGCTCCCCCGCAGGGTGAAAGGGAATTGAGTATGGTGTCCCCGTAATTCCCCCGGGAGTCGACGATTGACCGGCGTAGTGTGATGGCCTATGCTACTGACTCGCGGCACGAGAGAGTGGCTGATGCCCGATACCGGCCGCCGACTGTCGGCGGTCGCAACGAGAAAAGGACCGACGGATTCACCGGGCAGGACAGGACTCCCTGCAGACATGTCGGTCAGGAGTGGGTGAACGAGTTATGGCCAAACGCGTCAAGCAGGTCTACCAGTTCAAGATCTCCCTCAAGGACGTCAAGCCCCCCGTCTGGAGACGAGTACAGGTTCCCAGCGACTATTCATTCTGGGATCTGCACGTTGCCATTCAGGATGCGATGGGCTGGCTCGATTACCATCTCCACGAGTTCACGATGGTGGACCCTTCCACAGGGAGGAAGGCTCAGATAGGGCTCCCTGATGATGAGTTTGAACGCGACAGGGACACTCTTGCCGGCTGGGAATGTGACATCGCCAGGTACTTCACTCTCGACAACAGGCGGGCAGTCTACACGTACGACTTCGGCGACAACTGGCGGCACAGCGTCAGGCTGGAGGAAATCGTGCCCCGGGAGAAGGGCGTCGACTATCCGCGATGCCTCGCCGGCAGGCGGGCCTGCCCACTCGAGGATTGTGGCGGCCCGTGGGGATACGAGAAGTTGCTGGAGATCCTCGACAACCCCGGTCACGAACAGCACGAGGAACTGCGCATGTGGGTTGGTGACGACTTCGATCCGGCGGCGTTCAGCACTGCCTGGGTTAGCTTCGATGACCCATGGTCACGCTGGATGGTCGCCTTCTGCGGCGAGTAGGACAGTCGGGTCAACTGCTCAGTCCAAGTCGCGAGGACACCGCATCCATTCCGCTATCCAGAATTGCGGGGACACCACACTTATCTCCGGTGTCCCACAGCTGAAGTTGTTCAAACGACGGCGGTGAGAGCTCACTGAACGCCGTGTCTGAACGTGATGGGCAATTAAGTGTGGTGTCCCCGGAATTCCCGGAATTCAGAACTAGGGAAGTGTCCCCGAAATTCAATGAACCAAGCATGGTGTCCGCGAAATTCAGACTCCCCGCTCGAAGACGGTGGTGACGTGTGCGCATCACGCAGCCTTGACGAATGGTAACGCCAGTGTTACATTGCTGTTGACTAGATGTGTCGCGGCGTAACACGGAAAGGAGGTGGTGATGGACAGCGGGACTATCGGCAAGCGCCTGCGCGCAGTCAGAGAGTCGTCCAGCTTCACGCAGGAGCAGGTCGCGAGCTATTTGAACGTCAAGCGGGAGAGCATATCGTACATCGAGACCGGCGCGCGGCCGGTGAGCACGGTGATGCTCCGGAAGCTGGCCGATCTCTATGGCTACCGTTTGTCGTACTTCCTGGAAGAGCCTGCGAAGGAAGAGAGCCCTCAGGTGGCAATCGCCTTCAGGGTATCCGACCTGGGCGCGGACGACCTGCCGGTGATTGCGCAGGCGAAACGCATCGCGTCGAACTTGGACAGCCTGTACGGGCTGCTTGGGGAATAGCACATGCATGAAGCAAAGGCGCGTCAGTTGGTCATCGACACCCGCCTGAAGCTCGGGCTGCAATCCACGGAGCATTGCGACGTGGACAGGGCGGCAGGTTCGCTCGGCATCACCTGCATCAAGCGGCCACTGCAGAGCAGCATGTCCGGTGCGACGCTCAAGACGAACAGGGTCAAAGTCATCCTGGTGAACACCGCCAAGACCCTGGGGCACCAGCACTTCACCGTGGCGCATGAGCTCTTCCACTGCCTCCATGATGAGCATCTCGCGAGCAGAGCATGCATGGTGGAGTCTTTCGAACGCGCCTCGGACAGCGAGCAGGTTGCCGACATGTTCGCGGTGCATCTGCTCATGCCGGAGGATGCCATCTTCAATCAACTCCGGCTGCGCAAGAGCGCGGAGGTGGAGTTGACTCTTGCGGACATCGTCCACCTCGAGCAGTTCTTCGGCGTGAGCCGGAGAGCGATATGCTGGCGACTCAAGGGACTCAGGCTCATCACGCGCGAGCAGAACGAAAGATGGTGCGTGGACGTTATCCGGAGTGCGAGGTCACTCGGGAAGAGCACTGCTCTGTATCTCCCCACCCACGAAAGTACACTGGTGTCGGACTACGCGGAGAAGGCGGTGGAGGCGTTGGAGAAGGGACTCATCACCGAATCGAGGTACGAAGAACTCCTGGCTGATGCGGGACTGCTGGAGGAGGTGTTGGGGGGAGCGGAGGAAGCCGACATTGTCGACTGACGCCCCGATCGTCCTCGATTCGGACTTCGTGTCCAGCTTTGCCTGGGTAGACCGAATGGACGTTATCGAGGACCTGTATTCGAAGCGAATGATCATCCTGCAAGAGGTCATGGAGGAACTGAACAGAGTGCCGCATCTGGCAGCGCGGGTTCAGCTGTGCGTCGAGAAAGGACACATCACGATCGAGACGATGATGGCCGGCTCTCCGGAAGCGTTGCAGTTGGCCAGGTTCCATGAGAGCGGCCGTTACGGTGCCGGCGAGGCGTCCTGCATGGCCTACCTGCTGTATCGTGGGGGGATTCTGGCAAGCAACAACCTGTCGGACGTCAAGGCGTTCTGCGCTGTTCATAAGATGCCTCTGCTTACCACACCGGATGTGTTGCTCCAGTCGTATGAGGATGGGCGCCTCGGTGTGAAAGAAGCCGATGCGATCTGGGGTGGCATGCTTGCCAGAAGGAGGAAGCTGCCGGCCTCGTCGTTCACGGAATACCTGGCGACACTCAAGAGAGGTGGGGGACATTGAGGATGAAGGCGGCGCTCGCCGCCACGCCAGGCTACGCTCGCTGACTCATCGCCTGGAGTTCCACGGGTTTAACTGGACTACGAATCGCCGGGTCTTCTGAGTTATGGGGACACCACACTTATCTCCGGAGCTCCGAAGCTACCGTTGCGTGATTCGGGGGAAAGCGGCTCACTGCGTGCCAATGCCGAACGTGAGGTGAATTAAGTATGGTGTCCTCGGAATTGTGCACCCTTTGTCATGCGTAGCACGGTGACGGGAGCGTTGGGTATGCACGCAACACGTGTCTGAACACGTCGTCGGACTTCGCGTTGACCTCCTCATCTGTGTAGGAGTCTTCAGGAAGCCCGGTGTCCTGTCTCCACAGGAAGTCGCGAATCGCCGTCAGCACTCCGTCGCGAGTCGATTCCTTTTCCCCCCAGTGGTCGACTCTCAGCCGTTCCGCCTTCAGCGTCTCCAGAAGTCCGACAGCAACTCTCTTGACGCGTTTGATGTCTTGTGCGCTCAGCTCCGGCTTTTTTAGCAGGTCGAACACGGCCAACGATTCTTCGTCGAGGCCTTCCCGGACCGCCCGGTTCTCTTCCTCGTCCAGTTCCTGGACCAACTTCAGCAACGCTTCGAATGTCCGCTCGATGCTCACACGGTCTTTCTCACGGTTGTACTCGGCCACAATCTGCTCGTAGTGCTGCTGGAAGTCCGTGCGCAGTGGGTTCTGTTCAAGGAGTCTCTGGAGTCTCTTCTCGATAGCCTGCTTCAGATTCTGAACCGTGGTTCTCTTGCCGAGCGTTCGTTCGAACTCCTTGCGGAGCCGCTCAAAGTCAATCTTGCTGATGTCGTAGGGTGCCCGTTCCTCCCCGACTTGGTCTGTCGTGGGCACAATAGCTTCGTCCACAATCTTGTGAAGCTCTCGGATGATGCCCGTGATGTCCGCGCGCTCACGATCTTGGTGAAGACTCCTGTAGACAACGTTGATCGCGCCGTAGTCCCTGCGATGCGCATTCACGCCAGCGATGTTGATACACGCCTTGAACTTCCTGAAGACCTCGCGACACATGATCTCAAAGCGCTTTCTTGTTTCATCATTCTGGTTCGCCGCCTCCTTGGCGGCCATAATGGCGGCAAGCCGCTCAAAGCCCGACCTGCTCATGATATCTTCGAGTGAAGCATTCCGATCTGTCAGGAAGGCCCGCACATAGACGATGGCTTCAGCGAGTTCGGAAAGGAGTTCTTCTTCTGGCCTAGCTGGTTCGTGTTCGGTGCCACCGCCACCGTGGCCGCTGTCGGCCTGCCCCGCAAACGTGGCCAGCGCATTCCGAAGGTTCTTGAGGATGCCACAGTAGTCAACGATGAGGCCGTTGTTCTTGCCTTCGTTCTTCCGATTCGCGCGTGCAATCGCCTGCATGAGTGTGTGCGCCTTCAGTGGCTTGTCCAGATAGATTGTGGACAGGCAGGGCACGTTGAACCCGGTGAGCCACATGGCGCACACTATGGCGATTCTGAATGGGTGTTCTGCCTGTTTGAATGCTTCATCAAGGTCCATGTGTTGTATGTTGCGGAATTGGGGTTGCTGCCGCATGGACTCCGGCAAATCCATTCCCTTTTTCATCAAGCTGCGGTGTGGGGTGACATTCAGACCCCACTTGCGAAACCTGTCAACCTCGCCTTGCTCTTCACTGACGACAACGGCCACACGAGTCTCTCGCATCCACTGGATCTGACGGCGATAGAAGACTTCTTCCTGCTCATCTGCGGCTGTGGCAATGTCCGCCTCCAAGTCACGGATGCGCTTGTCCCAGTACTTCACAATGAGGTTGTGCATGCGTACGCAGGTGACCTTGTCGATGCAGACCAGCATGGCCTTGCCCGTCTCCCACGCGTTTGAATAGTGCGTGACGAAGTCGCGCGCAATCTGGTCCAGCCTCTTGTTCGCTGTGAGTATGTGGTAGTCTCGTTTCAGCTCCTTTTCCAGTCGCTCCGCAACGTCAATGTCTTGTGTTTCAAGTTCTTCTACCTTCGCGGCCATGCGATCGAGAAGGTTGCCCTTTGCCAACCCGAGTTTCTCGCCACGGGCGTCGTAGTACAGCGGTAGCGTCGCTCCATCCTCTACGGCGCGTTGGAAGTCGTAGGTCGAGACGTACTCACCGAAGACTCGGCGGGTAATCTGGTCGTCTGTGAATAGCGGGGTGCCGGTGAAGCCGATGTAGTTTGCGTTCGGCAGGGCGTTACGCATATTGAGTGCCAACATGCCGTACTGTGTCCGGTGTGCTTCGTCAGTAATGACGATGACGTCGTCTCGCTGCGTATACGCGGCGCCCGGTTCCACATCCTGGTTGAACTTCTGAATCAGCGAAAAAACGTGCGACTTCTGCAGAGCAAGAAGCCGACTGAGATGTTCACCGCTGGCAGCGCGGCACTGGTCGCCGTCGGTGTCCACCACACCGCAGCCAACGAATGTCTTGTAGATCTGTGTATCCAGGTCCGCGCGATCGGTTAGAATCACGAAGGTGAAGTTGCCGCCAAGCTTGCGGTGAATCTTGCGAGTGAACATGACCATCGAGTAGCTCTTCCCTGCGCCCTGCGTGTGCCAGAACACGCCGAGCTTGCCCTGGCGGCTCTTTCGGTCCTTCACTGCCTCCATAGCGCGATTGACGCCAAGGAACTGGTGGTTCCGGGCGAGAATCTTGTGCGTTTCGCCGGGTGAATCGTCAAAAACGATGAAGTTCTCAAGCAGGTCCATGAAGTTGTGCTTCTCGCATACTCCCTTGAGCAGCGTCTGCATGTCCACGATGCCCGATTCTTCCTCGGCCAGGCGCTTCCACTCGTGGAAGTGCTCGAACCGGCTGGACAGTGTCCCAATCCTGGCCTTGTCCCCGTTGGCAAGGACGATGAATGCGTTGTGGTGGAACAGGTGCGGGACGGTGTCCTTGTAGTCGGAGAGGTTCTTCTCGTAGGCTATCTGAATGTCCTTGGTGACGTTCTTGAGTTCTATGAAGAGCAACGGTAGACCGTTGACGAAGCCAACGATGTCTGCCCGCCGCCGGTACAGATCACCGCGCACCCAGAACTCGCGTACGCAAAGGAAGTGGTTGTTGTCCGGTCTCTCGAAGTCAAACAGGCGCAGCCGCTGACGAACCCGTTCCCCCTTGTCATTGTGGAAGGCAACCCGAACGCCGTCCTTCACTAGCTCGAATTTCTCGCGGTTCATCGCCAACATGGTCTGCGTGGAGGAGACCGAGACGACTTGTCGGACCGCATCGTCGTAGGCCTCTGTGGGGAGGCCAGGGTTGAACTCAGTCAGCTTCTGTCGCAGATGCCGAATCAGGACAACCTCGCGGTCTGAAAGCCGGCCGAGCGTTCCCTCCGGACCGAAGGTCTCGGTGTTGTGCGCGTAGAGAGACTCCCAGCCGAGCTGTTCTTCAAGATACTCCGCAGTCGTCTGCTGCACCAGGGTATCCTCGGTGTAGTCGCGTGGCGTCATGGCTGGGGAACCTCTTCACGCTTGGAGAATTCGCTCTGCCATTCGATGAGTCTCGTCAGGTCATCGTGAAGTTCGTCTGGGTCTGGCAGAGCCACTGGTGCTTCTTCCGGCTGCGAGTGTTCATAGCGGGAGTACTTCGTCATCATGGAGTCAATGAATCTGCAGTCCTCGGCTGTGACCTTCGCTATCCTGTCAAGCTTGCCCACGGTGGTGATAGGCCTCCGGAACCGTTGAACTACATCAGCAAGCAAGTCATACTCGATGAGGCGCTCAATCGTGATGCGAATGCTGTTGCAGAGGCCCGTAGCGAGATCCGAGTACTCCGACGAGCCGACTTCTTGGTACACCTTCTTCGCCTTCGACAGCTTCTCGTTCAACAACGTGTTCAGTGCCTTGTTCGGCTTCTGTGCTGGTAAAGGTGCATCACCTGGTTCACCTGTTCCCCAAGGCTGTCTCTCAAGCGAAATGACCCGACTGTGCATATCTGACTTGCGAGCTGCTTCCTCAAGAGAGGAGAGAAGTGAAAGTCTATGAGTGAGGACTATTACCTGTCTGGACCTGGCAAGTGTAACGAGGCGTTCGGCGACTCTCTCCTCGAAGAATTGGTCAAGGGAAGAAATGGGGTCATCGAAGATGAATGCCGTGCTGCCGCGGTCCGCCGCAACGTCCGCTAGAAACGCAGCGATAGAGACTATCCGGAATTCACCCTCACTCAGGATGTCCCTGGTTGGGACAGTCCGTTGGACTTGCCTCAGCTTGAGCCTATGCCAGACCTGCCCCTTGCTCGCCTTCGCTTTGTCCAAGCTCACTCGAAGCGTTGAGGCGCCAAGCGTCGTCAACTCCTGCTCGAAACGCTGCTTGAATGCGTCCGATACCAATTCTTCGGATAGACGGGATGCTTTCTCTGATAACGCCCTTGTGTTCGTGAGTCGCCGAGCCTTCTCCAGGAGCTGGATACCCTTCTGCCGATCGACTTCGACCTCGATCGAGGGCCTTTGTGCGGACAGCCATTTGCGCGCTTCGACTTCGCGCTTCTGATCTCGCACCTCATCAAGGTTACTTGACGCGGCATCTTCCTCGAATCCACTCGCATGGCTCTCTAGCTTCGTTTCCAATTCGGCAAGGTACTCCGCGACGGGCTGGACTGGCAGGGTGGGCAGCGTGTCCGCATCCTCCACAATGCAGAATTGCTCCTGTCGAGAACGCATCGTCGCAAAACGCGACCTCATCAACCCCTGAATGGTTTCGTCCGTCACTCCCGCAAGATCGAGCTTGCCCTCCAGTTCCTCGTCATTCGGAATCTCAACTCGACCCTGGACCAGTTTCTGGTGGCGTCTCTCAGCCTCGGCCGCGCTGCGTTCAAGGTTTCCCCTGACGAAGTCCTCGAACCCCCGGAGGCGACTCCTAGCGTCGTCTGTGAGCAGTTGCTGGCAAAGGACACACCTTGCCTCATCACCCGTATTCGGAAACGCCGTGGCTGGGTATGCCGCTTGCTCTGAGAAGGCACGCGCTTGCTCCCACAGTGAACGCCAGCTTTCGGATGCGACTCCCTCCAAAGGCGCAGTCGAGAACACACGCTTGGCATCCTCGCTGGCCGCACGCCGCTTTGTCGCGGCCTCCTGCTTTGCCTTCAGATTCGCGTCGAAGGCCTCATTGGACACTTGCGCTTCGATTGTCTCAATGAGCGCGACAAGCTTTGCTAGGAGCCTGTCCGAGTAATAGCTTTGGGCACGTATGGAAGGTATAATTGGGGCAAAGCTGAGCGAGGGGGAGACGCGTGAGCAAGACGTTCCGTCCATACGAGCCCGGGCAGATGTTTCTCATGCCGGCATTGCTGCA
>JAUVZB010000045.1 GCA_030602785.1 Dehalococcoidia bacterium | reverse complement strand
ACCTCCACCTGCAGCCATCGCCCCCACCACGGGCAGGCGCAGAGGCGCCTGCCCCTACATTTCACGCTTCGCGCACTCCCGGCCTTCGTGAAATGGCGCACCAACCCTGCCCTACGCTGAGTAGCCTCACCGTCAGTGTGGCTATTCCGACACGCCCCTAGTCCTGCATGTCCGGCGGCAGCAGGTTCGGGATGGTGTCCTTGATGGGGTAGTGGAAGTCACAGGCGTTGCAGTAGAGGGAGCCCGTGACGATTCCCCTGTCGTCCCGCTCCGTGACCGCTAACTCGAGCGTCCCCTTGCACACCGGGCAGACCAGTATTTCCATCAGTTCGTCTTTCATGTGCCTGCGGCGCATTATAGCAGCCCACCGCGAGACCGGGGCGACGCCCCGCCGGTGCTATAATCCCTGCAGGAGTAGACAGCGATGATGGTTCAACTGAAAAAGACGTACCGTGGACTCAATCCAGAGATGCTCTATGATGAGGTGCGCGACCTCGTGTCGCACAGGGGAATTAACGCGGCAGAGGCCAGGCTGCAGACCTACTCCGTGCAGAGCGGTGCAACACAATCGCGGGTCACGCTGCCGCTTCACGACGCCGATGGCCGGGAATGCGGCAGTCTCCACGTCCTCGGTTCGGCCGGCGGTGACGCGCGCATGACAATCGACTTGGACGATCAACTCATCCCGTCTGACACCATTCAGTCGCTACACGCCGACATCGCCTTCATGCTCGGCTCCTACGAAGTGAAGTGGTAGCCGTTCTCCCCGCCCGGTGCTCCACCATCTCCGGCTCTCGAATCGTCTGCGTCCGGCCATCCGCGCACACCGAGTAGCCGCCGGCGCCTGCACTGGCAACGCCCTCCACCACAGGGAGGCACACCACACGCCTCCCCTTCACAACGTACTCCTGTATTTCACTGCACCAGGAAAGCATCGCTGTCTCTGCTCCATATTGCGAATCGCAGTACGCGCGGCCAGGCAGTTCAGCCGGTCTTGCTGTGGCGAAGAAGCAACACGGAGCACACTCCTGCCACGGCAAGCACTGCCACCCCCCCGGCCGCGTAGGCAACCGAGAACCCGTAGCGGTCAATGATAAGACCCACAACGGGCGCCAGGATGCCACTGCCCTCCATGGAGCCGAAGTAGTAGAGGCCCAGTATCGTTGAGCGGTTCCGCGGCAAACCAAGTGTCACTATGTGTGCCTCAGCAGCAGGCGCTCGGGCGTACATGGCAACACCGAGGATGACCAGCATCCCCATGACTATCACCACTCCACGACCCAGGCTGAGCATCAACAGAGCGGGCCCGCATAGCAGTGCGAGCGCCACCACAACCCTTACCCTGCCCAGACGGTCCGACACGTAACCCCCGAGCACGCTGGCCCACAGGCCCGTCGAGTAGAAAAGCGCGATAGCTGCGGCCGCGTTGTGTTCCTCGAAACCATAGATATCCACGAGGTAGAGCGGAATGAAGGACACGGCCGACAGGACGGTCGCCGTGGTCACGCAACTCAGGACGAGAAAAACAATCAGAGCGGGCCTGTTGACGACAGTGTCATTCGCATCAGCTCCGGTCATGCGAGCGACGGGCCTGGCCGTCTCATCCCTTGCACGACGTCCCAGTATCGCGTAGAACACGAAGCCGAACGCGATGGCCGGCAGAGCCAGCGCCACGAATGAACTCCTCCAGCCCCATGCGGTCGAGAGGGCCGCTGCGGCCAGCGGCGCCAGGAAGAAGCTGGCGCTCCCCCCAATCATGTGGAGGCCCAGAGCGCTACCACGATGGGCAGGGTCTGTCACAGAGGAGATGACAATCGGCGCCGACGGATGGTAGCCCCCACCAAGCAAGCCCATCAGGGCCAGGAGAAGCAGCAACATCATGTAGCTCGTCGACACACCCACCAGGAGCCCGGCGGAAGCGACGCCGCTCGTGCCGACAAGGAGGAGCAGCCTGGGGCCGACGCGGTCGGCCAGCCAGCCCGCCGGCAGTTGGGCGATTCCATAGGGCACAGAGAACGCCGAGACGACGAGAGCGGCGCGTGTGTAGTCGAGCGCGAACTCATCTCGTATGAACGGAAGAAGAGGAATCGGCAGAGCCGTCACCAGATGATGCGCGAAGTGCGCAACAACGAACAGGAGCACAAGGCCCGGGATTCCCGGCAGGGACCACGATGAGCGCGACAAGAATCGCTTTGCTGCGCTCACGACAAGCCCCGGGCATTGACCCAGTTGAGAACCTCGTCTATCGCCTCCCATGCGATGCCGAGGTAGTGACCCCACCCCGGATACTCCCGATAGTCCGCGCCGTATTTCCCGGCGATTCTCTTGACTACTGATGGCGGGGTCGCCCTGTCTTCACTCCCGACGATAGCCAGCACCGGGCATGACACCTGTCGCTCATCCACGGCAATCGCGCCGGTGACTATCTCCCGCATCGCTTTGCCCGATTCGCGAACGAAGGAACCGTATATGGCGGCCATCTCACGAGGTCCAAGCGTGTTGAGAAACCCGTACCGGGACTGGCGCCACGGCATGAGGAACGGACGCCGCAGCGCTATGTCGTGCAGATTGCCCGAGATGCAGACAAGGGATGACCATGTGGCCAGAGAGATGCCCGCCGGGGCCACAGGGGCTACAAGCACCATGGCCTTCGCGAGCCCGCGCTCAGCGAGTTTCTGAGCGACGAGTGCCCCCATGCTGTGCCCCACCAGCACGGGAGCGTCAGGCAGCGCCCCGATCGCCTGCTCCACCTGTTCGACGTAGTCCATCATTCCCACGTGTCTCAGCATCGAGATGTCCTGGGGCTTCTCGTGGTGCAGGAAGGTCACAGCCTCCGTGCGATAGCCACACTCCTCGAACCTCCTGCGGAACCTGTTCCAGAAGCGCGCATCCCCCCACATGCCATGAAGGAAGAGGAACGTTGGAGTATTCACAAGCTAGATTGCCTTCCAATCGCACGCAAGATTGGCCCAGTATAGACCAACGACGGCATGAAGGAGAAACCACGGAACGAACAACGGCGCCTCCACGCACCCAGCCACTGCCGTCCGTGTGACAGGGGATGCGCCACCGAGCCGCGCTGCCACTTCAGAAACCGTGCCACGACGCCACTGCGTCGACGGGTTCACGAGAACTCTTGAGCTTGTTGGCCGGAAATTCCCAGTCGGGGTAGCCGATACTCACAGCCGCCGTGATACGTTTCGACTCAGCCAGTCCCACTACCTGCCGAATGGCTTCCGGATAGCTGATCGCCTGCTGGTCGATACAGGTCCCGAGGCCGAAGCACATCGCCGCGAGGCAGAGCGCCTCGGTCATTATCCCAAGGTCGAAATCAGTACGCGAGCGCTCCAGGGAGGCATCGGTGTAGATGATAACGCCCGCGGGCGCATCGAAGAAGCGCAGCGCTTTCCTGTTCCACTCCCTTCTAGCGGCGCGGTCTTCCCGCTGGATGCCAAGAAGCTGGAACACCTGCTTGCCGACCTCTTTCCGGCGTCGCACATAGTCACCAAAAAGGTCGGCCGGGGCAACGTCCGGGCTGACAGGAACGCCACGTTCCCACAGGTCAACAGTGATTTTGTTCAGTTCCTCCAGTGGCGTGCCCGTCAGCACAGCCAGTTCCCACGGCTGGGCATTCGAAGCCGAGGGTGACTCGATAGCCAGTCCGATGATTTGCCGCAAGATGTCCTGCGGCACGCTGTCAGGCCTGTAGCCTCGAATACTCTTCCTGTTTATCATTGCGTCGGACAACGACATGCACGCCGATTCCATACCTTGCCTCCCGCCGATTGTCACACCCGCGTGTCGAAGCCAATAGTACTGTTGCAGTCCCACGTTCTGCAAAACAGCTCCTGTGAATCGTCGACACCGTGCCGCCTGCGAAATGCCACGGCGGAATCGCGCGAGTGTTGACTTGGGTACGGGCGAATGGTAACGTGCGAGCCAGTCCGCGTAGACATTGCGCAGGGCAACGTACATGGAGGTGTTCCACGATGATTCATGACAGGATTGAAACTGCAGACAAGTACAAGGTCCTCTCCGAGAGGTTCTCGCGTGCGTTCGAACTGCTGCAGCAAGGCGACATAGCCAACAATGAGGATGGCCGCCACGATGTCGATGGAGACAAGCTCTTCTACCTGGTCCAGAACTACGTCACCAAGCCGGTCGAGGAGTGCAGGTTCGAAGCGCACCGGCGCTACGCGGACATCCAGGCGGTCTTCGCGGGTCGCGAGGCCATGGGCTACACGCAGCCCGTCGGGCTGGAGATCCAGACCCCGTATGACGGCACCAAGGACATCATGTTCTTCGCTGTCCCTGACAACTACACGATGCTACAGCTCACGGCAGGCGAGTTCGTTGTGCTCTTTCCGGGTGAGGGACACATGCCCATGTGCCAGAGCGGCGGCCCGATGAAGATTCGGAAGATAGTCTTCAAGGTACTGATGGAGGACTAACAGACAGACAAGGCAAGGCCTCGCGCGCTGCGGCAGTGTCCACTGCGCAAGCGCTCCAATCCTACTGGCGGGCCCTCGGCCGCTTGACGAGCAGGACCGCAGGCAGCGAGATAGCATACAGTGCTGCGAACAGCACGAACGCCCAGTGGTAGGTTCCCATCGAGTCGTACATCATGCCGGCGACGAGAGGCCCTATTGCGGCACCTATGCTCTGGGCAAAGTTCACGACTCCGAATACGGTCCCGTAGTGCTTGAGGCCAAAATTCCGGCTGACGAGCATCGACATAGTGGGAAGCCAACTACCAGCTCCGAACCCCATCAGGAGGGCATAGGCCCAGATCAGGACCACCGGAGAGTCAGGCTTCAGCTGTAACAGGATGATAAGGGCGGTGCACTGCAGGCTCAGACCGATGGCGCTCGCCATCCTTGGCTCCATCCGGTCACACAGCCAGCCGAATACCACCTTGCCCACAGCACTTCCGAGTCCGATGGCTCCCAGAGCCACAGCCGCAGTTGCCGCAGGGAAACCGATGTCGTTCAGATTTGGAACCTGCCCCTGCAACCCCCCCCATGCTGCTGAAGTTGCCGAGAAAATAGGACACTCCTATCAACCAGAACGCCGATGTAGCCACGGTCTGCCGCATGGTAAGACCCGACAACGTGACAGCCCGAGCCTCCGACTCAGTCTCCCCCGCTACACTCTGCACATCATCTGGATTGAGCCCCATGTCGCTCGGTCGTGTTCGGACCACCAGAAGCGATAGTGGAATGATGGCAACCCATACAATGAGGGCAATTGCGAAGTAGGTGGTGCGCCAACCGAACGACTCCAACAGGTAGTTGGCAACAGGCGCCATCACAACCCCTCCAGCTCCAATGCCCGCAGACATCAATCCGATTGCAGTGCCTCTTTTCTTCTTGAACCAGTTAGAGACAACGGCACTGGACGGAACAGGGCCTATGCCTGAGGCTCCTGTACCAACAAGGACATACCCAAGGTAGAACAGGTACAGGTCACTGACTGTACTCAGGAGCACGAAACCCAGGCCCATCAACAGCGCCCCGATGGATATCACGCCGCGCGCGCCGTGACGGTCCAGAAGCCGTCCTACAACAGGAGACCCGACTCCCATCATCACCCAGAAGATAGTGAAGCCCACCATTATCTGGCCGCGACTCCAGTCCAGAGATGACTGGAGAGGCTTCACGAAGAGGCTGAACGAAAAAGAACCACAGCCGATGCAGATCGTGAGGCACAGGAAGGTGAAGGCCACCATCCAGTAGCCATAGAAGACCCGAGGCTTTCGAGGTGGAGTCAGGACTCCGGAACTTGTCTGTCTGCGCATTGAAGGGAGATGCTATTATAGCAGGCAGACTCTCTCTCGAAGGACGATACTCTATGGCAAGCTCCTCATTAATCGAGACCGCAGGAACGCCCGCGGCGCCCGGCGGCTCTGTTCCGCAACGACGCAAGTTCTTTCTCATCGTCAACAAGCGGGCCGGCAACTACGTCAAGTGGTTCGTGCAGCCGCGCATAGGCGAGTTCCTCGCCACCGAAGGCGTAGCAGGCGAGGTCCACTATTTCTTCAGCGCCCAGATGCTCAAACAGAAGCTGGACAGCGCCTACGAGGAGGGATTCCGCCGCTTCGTCGTCGTGGGTGGCGACGGCACGATCTCTCTCGTGGCGAGCCTGCTAAGAGGCAAGGAGTGCGCCATCGGCATCGTACCGACCGGGACGACGAACACGCTCGCGCAGATGCTGCGGATTCCTCTGACCACGCGGCGCGCCTTCGAGATTCTTCTTTCCTCCAATTGTTCAAAGCCCATCGACGCCCTGGACATCGGTGGCAGGCTCTTCTTTCTGAACGCATCAGCGGGGCTCTCCTCCTTCTCCGTCTCCGACCTGCGCACCATCGAGAAGACGTATCTGAAGCTGCTGGCCTACGTGCTCGCCGTCGCACGAAGCATGAGAAAGGCCCGGACCAGGAACTTCCGTGTGATAATCGACGGAGAGGAGCACTTCATCCAGGCCGCAGAGCTGTTCGTGGACAACGCCGGCGCGCTCTGGATGCCGCGCTACCGCACCTCGGAGGCGCAACTCGACGACGGGACAGCCGAGGTGTGCTATGTTGAAAAAGGATCACCGCTCGAGCTCCTCAACGCGGTTCTCGATGTGCTCCTGGTACGGAAGAAGCGTCACAGCATACGATACGTGGCGAGCGCCGTCTCGGTATCCATCGACTGCGACGACATCATCCCCGTGCAGGCCGACGGAGACGCAATCACCTCCACTCCCGTGAGCATCTCTGTCGTGCCCGCGGCCGCCAGATTCATCGTCAGGCCTGCCGACTGACCTCTATCGCGACCGGCGTACACTCCCACTGACCAGCACTTTCCCGTCGAAATCGGGCCGGGCACCGGGCACTCTCCACTACGGCGGCGGATTGTGCCCGCAGGCGCGAGAAACCCCTACCACCACGGACTGCACCATGGTAGACTCGTTTTGCACCAACGACTGGAAAGGAGGGATTGTAATGTCGCGTCCATTCCTCGACAGGTACTTCCAGCTCTCAGAGCACCGTACAACAGTCCGCACCGAGATCCTCGCAGGGTTGGTCACCTTCGTCACGATGGCCTATATCATCGTCGTCAACCCGGCGATTCTCGAGGCCGCGGGCATCCCATTCGGCCCATCGATGGTTGCGACGATAATATCCGCAGCCTTCGGCACCCTCGTCATGGGCTTCTACGCAAAGAGGCCGTTCGCCATCGCCCCGTACATGGGGGAGAATGCCTTCGTTGCCTACACGGTGGTCGGAGTGCTGGGTTACTCATGGCAGACAGCGCTCGGCGCAGTGTTCATCGGTGGCGTGCTCTTCACCATACTCACCTTGAGCGGCGCCCGGGCAGCGATGAGCCGCGCGATACCTCTGAATCTGAAGGCGAGCTTCGCGGCCGGTATCGGCCTGTTCATCACGTTCATCGGACTCGTCAATGCGAACATCGTTGTCCCCGGAGTGCCGGGCGCACCGTTGCACGTGGGCAACCTCACGGACAAGGCCGTGCTGCTGACGATGGGCGGGATACTTCTAATCTCGTTGTTCCTGATACGCCGCGTGAAGGGCTCGCTCCTGCTCGGCATCATCATTACGGCCCTTGTCGGATTCGCCATCGGCGTGGGGCAGGTCCCGAGCCAGGTGGTCTCAATGCCACCGAGCCTTGCACCCATCTTTCTGCAGCTCGACATCACCGGAGCTCTCACCTGGGGATTCTTCGCCGTGATACTGACCATGTTCACGATGGATTTCCTGGATACAATTGGTTCCCTCATCGGTGTGTCGGCGCGTGCAGGCTTCCTGGATGAAGAGGGCAATCTGCCCGACATCGGCAAACCGATGCTGGCGGACTCACTCGCGACGATTGTCGCTTCAGCCCTGGGAACAACCACCACGGGGACATTCATCGAGTCTGCAGCGGGCGTCGAGGAGGGAGGCAGGACGGGACTGACCGCCGTCGTGGTGGGTCTCCTGTTCCTTCTTGGACTCTTCTTCGCCCCGTTCCTGTCAGCCATACCGGCGGCAGCAACGGCGCCTGCACTCATCATCGTCGGTGCATTCATGCTCAGTCCCATCGCAAAGATAGACTTCTCGGACTACTCGGAAGTGATTCCGGCGTTCGGCGTTATCGTCCTGATGAGTTTCACGTTCAACATCGGAGTCGGACTCTGCGGTGGATTCGTCCTCTATCCCCTGTGCAAAGTGTTCGCGGGGAAGGCAAGGACAGTACAACCGGCGGCATGGATCCTGTTTGCACTCTGCCTCCTGTTCTTCATCTTCTATCCCTACTAGGTCAGGCGACGCGAGAAACAAAGGCGAGGGGTTCATTACTCATGAACCCCTCGCTCCGAATTCCGGCTCTCGGATAGAGACAGGACGCGTCTATGCGCTCTGTTTCTTCTGCTTCTGCTTGTACTCCGCAACACAGTACATCCCCTCGCCCGAGCGGGCGGGGCCGAAGCACTGATTGCAGTGAATACAGGTTGCGGTTGACGTGTCTCCCTCATGCCAGCGCCGCACAAGGCGAGGCTCCCGAATAAGCGGCCTGCTGAGGGATATGAAATCGGCAATCCCTTCCTCCACCAAGCTCCTGGCTACGCTGTATGTCCTGATGCCGCCTACGAGAACCAGCGGAGCAGACACGGCATCCTTGTACATCTTCGCCGCGTCCAGATAGTAGACCTCTTCCCCGGGAGCCTGGATTCCCGGCCTCGAGAAGCCACGGTCCTTCGGACTCAGCGCGGTGCCGCCGCTCATCTCGACGGCGCTGATACCTTCGTTCTCGAGCATCCCCGCGACCTCCACCATCTCCTTGCGGGTGAAGCCGCCGTCGATGAAATCATCGGAGTTCATCTTGATGAGCACCGGCACTTCATCGCCAACTGCTCCACGTATCGCGTTGAGGACCTCAAGGTGAATCCGCGCACGGTTGACCAGCTTACCTCCATACTCATCAGTCCGCCTGTTGAAGTAGGGGGACAGGAACTGGCTGAGCAGATAGCCGTGTGCCGAGTGCATCTGCACTCCGTCGAAGCCGGCCTCCATCGCCCTCTCCACCCCACGACGAAACGCGTCGACAACCTGCCGTATATCTTCCTTCGAGAGCTCCCGGCACATGCGGTCATCGGCGAGTTTCATCGTCGACGGGCCGACCAGTTCGCCTGCCGGGTCATTCGCCCTACACCCACCATGTGCAAGCTGCGCCACAATCTTCGACCCGTTCTGATGCGCAACGTCCGCCATCCGTGCGAGGCCGGGCACAAGGTCATCCCTGTGGATACCAAGCTGCGACGCACGTACCCTCCCCGAGGGCTCGACATAGGCGTGGCTGCTGATGATAAGGCCAACCTCTCCCCTGGCCAGTTCCGCCGTCAGGTCTATGACCTCATCCTTGCATGAGCCGTCCCCATTTGCCATCCCTTCGAACGTCGCGGACCGGACAAAGCGGTTCTCAACAGTCATTGCACCAATGCTGGTTTGCTCGAAAATCGTCGGCATGTCACCTCCTGGTCCGCCTAGTATCTCGCACGAACGTCACCACGGTCAACAATCGACAATGATGTTCAGACGGCGCAGCGGGTCACCGGGGCGGAATCCGGCATGCTATCATCGTCGGTCAGATGCCTGATACCGTTCTCTCCTCCACAGAGCGCGAACGCCTGACCGGAGTTGTGGGCCGGCACATGGCCCTGTGTGACGGTTTGCGTTCACATTGCGAGCGTTGTCTCCAGACAGGGCGGTGGGGTGGGAGCGTCACACTAATGGTCGTCGATGCGGCCTTCATGTCCATCGGACTCAACTATTTCACTGCAGTAGTGCCCGGCGTTGCGGCATATGAACTGGAGATGCTCGCAGGGCGGGCGCCCGACAGCCTCAGCACACTGTCCCGCCTCCGATACGAATCGGTCGCCGGCATCTGGAAGAACCACCGCTCCTGGGAGATGGCGAAGGGAGTTGCAGACCGCCTGTCCATCCATGGCGCCGGGGCAGCAGACGGTGATGCAGCCGCGCTGCGCGACTGGGCTGCACGCGCCTCCCTGGAGTCATGGACATCCGACCCCGTTGGCATGGTCAAGGGCGTCGGCATCAACACCTACCAGTACCTGAGAATGATGGGTGGCATCGACACTTCCATGCCCGACAAGATAGTGCGCCGCGTCATCGCCCGGATAGTAGAAGAGGCGGATGTGCCACTTCCCACTAAGGACGACCTCGAACTCGTGGACACCATCGCCCTCATAGGGCACGTCACGGGCCACCACCCCATCGAGCTCACCTGGATGACCTGGATGGTCCAGTCAGAGGGGAAGACGATGCGGATGGACAAGTACCGCGACCTGCTGACCCGCATCTGATACTTCACGATGAAGCCCGCAACAACAGAAGAGGGAGGCAAGTGCCTCCCTCTTCTGTTAACAGCAAACCGTGATTAGGACTAGAACGGCAGGACATTGGGCCAGAATTTCTCGAGGATACCTACCACGAGGACAAACCCAATGATCAGGGGCAGGATAGTTCCGCAGTAGAAACGCAGGCCTGCAGGGAATTTCATCCCCTCACCCTCGTTGGCCTCCTTCAGGAAGTTGTCCCAGCCCCAGCCATACTTGTGCGCACAGAAAAGTGCAAACACCAGAGAGCCGATAGGCAGAAGAAGGAAGCTGACAATGAAGTCCAAGAGGTCCAGGATTCCGCTGCCCTCACCCAAAGGCTGAATCGAACTCCAGAGATTGAAGCCAAGGACGCAGGGCATAGACAGCAAGAACACTGCGATGCCCTCAACAACAACGGTCTTTTTCCGAGTCCAGCCCCACTGGTCCATCGCATACGCGGTAAGGTTCTCAAACACCGCAACCGCTGTGGTCATGGCCGCCAGGACCAAGAGAAGGAAGAACAGGAACGACCATATTGCGCCACCTGCCATCGCGTTGAAGATGTTCGGTAGCGTGATGAAGACAAGCCCGGGACCCGCACCCGCATCAACACCAAACGCTGCAGCGGTGGGGAAGATAATCAGGCCGGCCATCAGGGCGACGAAAGTGTCGATACCGATGACGCGGGCTGACTCGCCGGCAAGTGAACGCTGCTTGTTGATATAGCTGCCGAAGATGGCCATGCTGCCGATACCAAGACTGAGGGTAAAGAACGCCTGTGACATTGCGGCGTACACGCCAGCACCGCTGAGCTTCGCAAAATCAGGTCTCAGGTAGAAATCAATACCTGCACCTGCTCCCGGAAGTGTCACCGCCCTGACTGCCAGGACGACCAGGATGACGAACAGTCCGCCCATCATCCCCTTGGTGACGCGTTCCACTCCGGCCTTGAGCCCAAAGCCGCACACGAGGTAGCCAATAAAGACGACCAGGAACACCCACAACGTCATTTCGTTGAGGTTGGTGATGAGGCCTCCGAAGAACGCCCCCAACTCATCAGGGGTCTTGCCCATCAGGTGGCCCGCAGTGGAGTGGTACAGATACGCAAGCGTCCAACCGGCAATGGTGGTGTAGAACATCATCAGAATCAGGTTGCCGAGGATGCCGGTATGGCCGTACACATGCCATTTGCTGCCCTTTGGTTCCAGGGCTGTCATGGCACCCGCAAGGTTGCGCTGCGCAGCGCGACCGATGGAGAACTCCATAACCATCACAGGAAAACCAAGGATAGCCAGAAAGATAAGATAGATGACCACGAAGGCCGCACCACCATACTGCCCGGTGATGAAGCCGAACCGCCAGATGTTGCCGATACCCACGGCACAGCCAGCAGAGACCAGGAGAAAGCCCAACCTGGTTGCCATTTGTTCTCTTTGCTGCATACTCACCTCCTTTTCACGAGACGCCCTGCCTGGAGCCTCGACCGGTCAGGCGGAGACGACTGCGCAACGCCAGAACCCTACGGGAACACGAACCGGGCCTCTGACAACGCATACCATAATCCGCCGGACGCCCAACGCAGGCTTCACTAAAGAACACAAGGCACCTGCCCTGGAGCAGATGCGCAGTTTTCAACTATAGGTAGACGTACACACAAATGTCAATAGCTTGCAGGGGTTTGCGCCCCGGCTATCCAACACAGTTCGCTGGATGCATCATGGCCGGCGACAACAGGGAAGCGGGACAGGACGGCGCAGGACCCGGGGGCAAACCCCGGCCTCCACGTGCTCGACCACTACCACGCCCTCAATCGTGAGATTCCCTTCAAACCACACTCGCATGGCAACGCCCGCCGTGACTGGCAGGGCGTGTGGTACACTCTCGAAGAGTCTTCCATGCTGAGTGCTAACGCGATATCCAAGTCGTTCGGTGACCAGGTTCTGTTCGAGAAGGCGAGCTTCACCATAGGCCCTCGCGACCGCATCGCGATGATTGGGCCGAACGGTTCGGGAAAGACAACCCTCTTCAACATACTGGCGCGACGTTCCCGGCCGGACTCGGGAAGCCTCAGCATCCGAAAAGGAACGACCGTCGGTTTCCTGGAGCAGGACATCAGCCCGGCGTCGGGAATGCTGCTCCTCGACGGCATTCTCGCCGGCTCAACCAGGGTCTCCGGTCTGGCCCACCGCCTCCATGTGGTCCAGGAGGAGCTCGCAGAGGCAGGCGCAGAAGAGATGAACGTTCTCCTCACGGAGTTGGGAGAGCTTCAGCACCGCTTCGAGGCTGCGGGCGGATACGATGTTGAATACGAGGCGAAGACAGTTCTCAGCGGGCTCGGGTTCTCCGAAGCGGACTTCGTGAGGCCCGTCTCTCAGTTCAGCGGCGGGTGGCTGATGAGAGCGGAGCTCGCCAAGCTGCTGCTCCTCAATCCGGATATGCTGCTACTGGACGAGCCGACCAACCACCTGGACCTCGAATCATGTCTCTGGTTCGAGGATTACCTGGCGGGCTACCAGGGGGCCGTACTGGTCACGTCGCACGACCGGTCCTTCCTGAACCGCCTTGTAGACACGGTATTCGCCCTCGAACAACAGAAGTTGCTGATGCATCGAGGCAACTACGACAGCTATGTGCAGGCCCGCCAGCGTGAATTGGAGATCCTCGAAGCAACAGCCGAGCGGCAGGAGAGGAAGGTCCGGCAGGAGATGCGCTTCATCGAGCGCTTCCGCGCCAAGAACACGAAGGCCACGCAGGTACAGAGCCGAATCAAGAGGCTGGAGAAGATGGAGCGCGTCGTCGCCCCCCGTACAAGCAGGAAGATACACTTCTCCTTCCCCGAGCCACCGAGGTCAGGGGAGGAGGTCATCACTCTATCGCACGTGACGAAAGCATACGGGGAACACATCGTGTACCGTGACCTCAATCTCATCCTTCACCGTGGTGACAGAGTCGCGCTCGTAGGGCACAACGGCGCCGGGAAGACGACGCTTCTACGAATACTCGCGGGTGTGCTCCCGTTCGAGCATGGTGAACTCCGACTCGGACCGGGTACGCATAAGGCGTACTACGCCCAGTACCAGCTCGAACTGCTGAGCCCTGTGAACAGCGCCATCGATGAGCTCAGAACAGTGGCAACCGACCAGTCCGAGCAGCAACTACGCACCATTCTGGGCGGATTTCTGTTCAGTGGTGACGACGCGTACAAGCAGGTTTCCGTCCTCTCCGGAGGAGAGAAAAGCAGGCTCGCGCTGGCGAAAATGCTGACGCAGAGAGCAAACATGCTGCTGATGGACGAGCCCACGAATCACCTCGACATCCCTTCACGGGAGGTCCTTACAGACGCGCTCGAGGCCTACACGGGAACTCTCTGCTTCATAACCCACGACAGGACGTTGATACGAGAGATAGCCAACAAGATCATCGAGGTGCGGGCGGGCAGGCTCATCGTATTCGAGGGGGACTACGACAGCTTCTTGCGCTGGAGGGAGACCAGAGAGGCTTCCATTGCGCCGGCGAAGCGAAGGCCGGAGCAGGTGCAGGAGGCGAAGTCCAGCCGGGAACGCGAAAGAGAGCGCAAGAGACGCGATGGCGAGCTGCGCAACCGTTACTACAGGCGACGGACGCCAATCGAGAGGCGCATCTCAGAGATTGAGGAAGAGCTGCCAAGGCTTGAGAGAGAGGCGCGCGAAGCGGACCTTCTGCTCGCCGACCCCAACCACTATAGCGATTCCGCGCTCGTCATGGAGACGATAGAGAGAAAGCGCAGCGTCGGAGAACGCATGTCCCGGTTGACCGCGGAGTGGGAGGAACTGTACGCGGAACTTGGCGGCATACGGTCAGAATTTGAGGAACAGAAGGGCGAGATCGCCGTCTGACATCACCGGGGCAGGCTGCCATGGGAGACACCCGGAACCAGGGTATCGGGGAATGACACAAGAGACACTGACTGAAACGAAAGAATCGCACGGGGCTCTCGGCAGTCTCGGAGCCATACTCCGGCTCATCCGCATTGAGTACTGCCTGCTGGGAGCCGCCGCAGTTCTTGCGCCATGGCTCATGACAGGCAATCCGGTGCCGGGCGGCGCCGTTCTGCTTTCATCTGCGGCCGTGTTTCTTGTCGCAGCCGGTTGCTACGCATTTGATGACTACTTCGACCGGGGCTGCGACGCAGCAAACGAGAGGTGGGACCGCCCGCTCGTGTCCGGCTCGCCTACGCCGCGGGTCGCTCTCGCCGTCGGGACTCTTGCCTTTCTGCTCTCAGCCATTGCCGCGCTTCTGGCGGGCGCGTCTACTGCAATCATCGTCGCGCTGGGCGCCGTGCTCGCCATCGTCTACAACAGGTGGCTGCAGGGGCGCTTCCCCCTGAAGAACATCCTCCTCGCCGGGGCCTTTCCCGCCCCCCTGGTGATAGGGGGACTTGCAGCAGATACGCCGCAGCCCCTGCTGCTCTACTGCGCAGGCTTGGCCTACGTCATAGGCCTCAGTTTCGAAGTGATGATAGACATCGCCGACATCGCGGGGGACCGGGTCGGCGGCGTCGTGACTCTCGCAACCCGCTACGATGCCCGTGTGGCGTCGCACGTTGCAGCCGCCCTGTACGCGGCCGGAGCCGTGCTTATCCTGCTGCCATTCTTCCTGACGGTCGACGCCCGGCTGCAATGGGACCCGGTGTTCCTCGGGATTGCAGGTGTTGCCGCACTGTCCAGCCTGCTCCTGGGCCGGAGCCTTGTCACGGACCACTCGCCGGGAAAGGTGCTGGCCCTCAAGACCCGGGCCTTCGCCATTCTTCATGTCAGCATCCTCGCCTTCGTTGCAGGCGCGCTGCTGTAGAGCCCTCGAACAGCCGTGTGCCCGGACCGGACCCTGCAGGATTCGTCCTTCAGCCCGGCGCTGGCAGCGCGCACTACGGACGACAAAGCCGGTTTGAGGGGTCCCACCGTGACGCGACCTCCTCCCATATCAGGCAGGGTCGCTATCCAACTCAGCAACTCCACTTTCAACCATCTCCAACAGGATGTCCGTTACCCGGGCCTCGTACCTCGTCCCCCTGCCGGCTTTGAGTTCTTCCGTAATCTCCGCCCTACTCCGGGCGGGCATGTAGGGTCGGTGGGAGCCCATCGCCTCAACCACGTCGCAGACGCCTATGATGCGTACTTCCGGGGTTAGTTCATCGCCGCTGATGCCATCCGGATAGCCCGAGCCATCCATCCTCTCGTGGTGATGCAACGCCATCCCGGCCACTGGCCACGGCAGAGTTGCCTCCTTCAATATCTCGTAGCCCTGCCGGGCGTGGCCCTGGATCAAGCTCCATTCCGCGTCAGTCAGTTTCCTCGGCATGCTGAGGAGGGACTCAGGAATGGAGATCTTCCCAATGTCGTGGAGCAGGGCGCCGATGTACAGCCCCTGAAGCCTGTCTGTGTCCAGTCCCAGCCTCTCGCCGGCGAGCCGCGCCAGCTCTGCCACTCTTCGCTGGTGGCCTGCCGTGTAGGGGTCCCGGGCCTCCATCGCTCGCGACACGGTTTGCGCCAGGTCAATGAAGGCGTCTTCAAGTCGTTGCCGCGTCCTCTTGCGCTCCTCCTCCAATTCCATGTCATGCAAGGCGAAGGCGATGTCTCCAGCAACTTCTTGAAACAGGGACTGCTCTTCCTCGTCCTCGACGAACTCTACGGGGACAGAGGCAGCCCACACACCGTAGGCCTTCTCGCCGTGCTGCAACCGCGCGGCCAGTACTCCCTTCCAGCCGGGCTTTCCTTTCAAGGGACAACCAGTACAGATAGAGGACGGGCATACGGTTGCCGCAACACTCGCCTGCCCCAGCGCCTGCTGACAGCAAGCGGGCAACACACCACGCTTCAGTTGCTCAACCACCGGGAGGAAACCTTTGCCCAAACCGGCTTCGGCATGTGTCGCAAGTCTTCCGGACTCGTCCAATATGGCAATCCAGGCATTGTAGAAACCACGAGCCCTGACGAGTTGGTCGCAGGAGCATTTGAGCAACCTCTGACGGTCCTTCTCCTTGACAATGAGCTGGTTGACGCCGCGGATAGCGCCCAACACCCTGTGCAGATACTCCGCCCTCTCCTGGGCCTGCTTGCGCCGGGCGTTCTCGGCTTCCAGTTCCAGCGTCTTCTTCTCCAGCTGCGCCACCAGGCGCTCGCTATAGAGCTTCAAGACATCCTTCTCCTCTTCCACAACACGCTGCCCGGGGCCTGTCTTGCCCTCTTCCATATCCCGGAACAGGCCTTGAATGATCCTCACGAAATCCTCTGGTTCAGTGGGCTTTCGGACGAATCTGTCCGCTCCAAGCTTGAAGGCAAGGTCTTCATCCGCTTCATCTCTGCAGGTGGCCGTGTAGAAAACGAAGGGGATATCCTTCAGCTCCTCATCCCTCTTGCACTCCTGACAGAGCTGAAACCCGTCCATGACCGGCATCAGGACGCCGGAGACAATCATGTCAAAGCCTCCGGCACGGAGTTCTTGCAGGGCTTCCGCGCCATTGGCAGCCGTTTCGACCTCGTAACCGCTTGCCTCCAGCAAGGTCTCCGCCAGGTAACGCTCCTCTTCCCTATCATCGACGACAATAATCCTCATTTCCTGCATCCTCCCGATTGGATGGAGAGTAGGGACTGCTCACAGGTATCTCTCTATCTCCGCGATGAAGCTCTCCGGGTTGATCGGCTTTTCAATGTAGTCCGTACAGCCTGCCGCGAGGGCCCTCTCCCTGTCACCGGTCATGGCATAGGAAGTCAGCGCGACAATGGGAATACCGCCATCCGCCTCACTTGCCCTTATCCTTCTCGTGACCTCAAGACCGCCTATGTCCGGGAGTTGAATATCCATGATTACCAGATCCGACTTCTCCTTGATTGCCAGTTCTATCCCTGTAGCGCCATCCCTCGCCTCGATGACCTCGTACCCTGCTCTCTCAAGCATGAACCTGATCAGGTAGCGATTGACCTCATTGTCCTCAACCGTCAGTATCTTCTTCATCTCAGTTCTCCTGCTCATATCGCAGTGGAATGACAAAGGTGAACTCGCTTCCCTTGCCGTACTCGCTCTCTGCCGAGATATCGGCCTTCAGAAGCCCGGCCAGCTTCTTCGTAAGGTGCAGACCCAGTCCGGTCCCTCCGTGCTTCTTCGCAAGGGATGGACCAACCTGCTGGAAGGGCTCGAAGAGCCTGTTCATATCCTGCTTTCTTATCCCTACCCCGGTATCGATGACACGGACCTCCAGGTTGTCATCTTCTGAAACCCTGGCTGCAATCGTTACACTGCCCTGGTCCGTGAACTTGACGGCATTGCTCACGAGATTCACCAGGACCTGCTTGATACGTCTCCTGTCGCTGAACAGCACTATGCCTTCAGGTACTTCCGTAAGAACCTCCAAACCCTTTTCAGCCGCCCCGGGCGACGAGCCCCCCACCACTTCTCTCACCACATCATCGAGACCGAATTCTTCAAGCGAGAGTTCCACCTTGCCCGCCTCTATCTTGGATATGTCCAGGAGGTCGTTGATCAGGCTCAGAAGGTGGTTAGCACTGCTCTTCACCATGGCAAGCTGCTTTCTCTGCTCTTCGTTGATGTCTCCGGCTATGCCCATCAGGATTACGCCGGTGAAACCAATGATGGAGTTCAGCGGTGTCCTCAATTCGTGGCTCATGCTGGCCAAGAATATGGATTTGAGCTGGTCGATTTCCTGAAGGCGGACGTTCGCCTGTTTGAGCCGCTGCAGGTACTCCTTCAGCTCCTCTTCCGCCTTCCTGCGCCCGGAGATATCTCTGCCGGTAAGATAGACTCCCGGCTCTCCTTCCGTGGTGCCGAATACCGTGCCGGACAAGTTGCAGACCAAGTCCTCCTTCCCTGGCGTCTTGATCGTTAGTTCGATATCTCTCACCACCTTCTTCTCAAGTATCTCAGCAACGGCTTTCTCAGCCGGGTCCTTCGGCAAGTAGTCGTAGACAGAGGCGCCAATCATGTCTCTGCGGCTCCTGCCAGCCAGCTCCTCAAGTGCCTCATTCACATCCGTAATCCTGCCGTCTCTGTCAACAGCAATCTGGAAATCCGGAGAGCTTTCAAGCAGGTGACGGGTATAGTCCCTTGCACGGCGCAGCGCCTGTTCCCTCTGCGCAATCCGCTCACTCAACACTGCCACTACGACTGAAACAACCAGGAACATGACACTTCGAAGGAAATCATTTTGAGTCAACACGTCTGATCTAGGAGCCTGTCGGAGAAACAATCCTCATTGCCACGTAGGATAGGGCATCGAGACGGAACACTGGTGGGGTATAGTAGTAGCGTGAAAACGTTCAAGCCGTACGCGCCGAATCAACTGCTGCTGCTACCGCCGTCGTTGCAGGACTGGCTGCCTGAAGGCCATCTGGCGCTGTTTATCAGCGATGTGGTGGACGCGATGGATCTGA
>JAUVZB010000035.1 GCA_030602785.1 Dehalococcoidia bacterium | reverse complement strand
CGCAGAGGCCTGCCCCTACATTTCGCGCTTCGCGAACTCGCAGCAGGCGAACTCGTCATCTCCGAGCGGCGCGCATATGATAGTAGCGGCAGCCTACTTGACGGCGGCAAGGATATCTCGGCGGAGGTTGAGCGCCTGCTTGCCGAACCCGAAAGCCGGAATTAGCCCCACCACTATCCGGCGAGTGACGTCGCGAGTGGAGCTACCCCAAGCAGGACGATAGCCTTCAACCCCGGGGCCCCACCATCTCCACACGACAACGCCTTCGAACTACTCTGTTCTCGTCCGGGTGGAGAGCGACTGTGCCAGGTCATCAGCCTCTACGACGACATCCTGACGCTCGAAGAGCGCGCTGTGTTGGGCTTCCCGCCGCTGTCGGGAGATGAGTCAGTGAAGCACAGAGCGGACAGGTTCTACGCGGAGTAACTTGAGGACGCGCCACTCCACGACATGCCGCACATCGTGCAGCCGGTGTGTGAAAACAACGCGGACCCGGCCACAGTAACGTGGCGGGTCCGCGTCCCTTCAAGCAGTCCTTCGTCAGGGAACGATTGCGGTGCCAGGGTTGAGGATGTTGTTAGGGTCGAATGATTTCTTGATATCGCGCATTATCTGCTTCTGCCTCTCGTCCGTATAGCGGTCGAGGAGGTAGATGCTCTTCTTGCCGATACCATGCTCGGCAGTGATAGCGCCGCCGAGGCGCATAGCGACTTCGTAGATCTCGTCCTTGATGGGTTCCAGCAGCCCGCGGTCGGCGACGTCCTTCATCAACACGTGGTGCAGATTGCCGTCTGCGGCGTGGCCCACCACGTATATCTTGACACCGAACTTCTCCCCGATCTTGTCAACCTCGTCCATGAAGTTGCCGATTTCCGCCGGGGGGACTGCCGTATCAAGCGAGTCCGCGTTCGGCGAAACCGCTGACTGCACTTCGCTGCGAATCTTCAGGATGGCCGACTGCTCCTCGCGTCTCTCGGTCATCAGAGTGTCGACCGCATTGTGTTTCTGGCACACCTCCACCACCTTCTCTGCCTGGAAGTAGACCTCGTCCTCGTTCGCACCCGTAAGGATGATGATCAAGTACGCCTTCCCTTTGGCGGCAGGCCAGGTCATGTTCAGGTATTCCGCGGTGAGGTCAACGATATCGCGGTCCATGTACTCGATAGCCAGCGGGATTATCCCGGCCTGCAGGATTTCGGGGACCGTGTCGATGGCCTCATGGCGGTCGTCGTAGGAGATGACCAGGGTTGCCATACCGGCGAACATTGGATAGAGCCGGAAGATGACCTTGGTGATTACTCCCAGAATCCCTTCGCTGTCGACAAGCAACTCCATGAGATTCAAGCCCGTGTTGTTCTTCAGCAGCTTGCCGCCCATGGTGACAATCTCGCCTGTGGGCAGGACCACTTCAAGGCCCTTGACGTAGTTACGTATGACGCCGAATTTCACGGCGCGAGACCCTCCGGCATTGCAGGCCACCAACCCTCCTACCTGCGCCCCCTCGTCTCCGGGGTGCGGTGGAAAGAGAAGATTCTCAGCTTCCACTGCCTTCAGGAGGTCAGCGAGCGTGACGCCGGCCTGTGCGACAACCATCAGGTTCTTGCGGTCGACCTCCTCAACCTTGTCGAATCTCTCCATAGACAGGACGATGCCGTCCTGCGTTGGAATCACCGCAGCTGCCATGCCGGTGCCGCCTCCACGCACGTAGACCGGGGTCATCTCGCGGTTGGCGAGCTTCATGATCTCGGATACTTCCTGTGCGTCCGCAGGCTTGACGACGATGATGTTCTCAGCCGCCTCAGGCATCAGCGCGAATGGCGTCGCGTCTGTCTTGTATGCGGCCGTCTGCTCTTTGCCGGTGACCACCCAGTCGCTACCGACAATGTCTTCCAGGGCTTCAGGTGTGACCATGTTCAACTCCTTTGTCGCGCTTCGGCAGCCAGTCTGGGGATAACTTCGTAGAGGTCGCCGACGATGCCGTAGTCCGCAACCTTGAATATCGGGGCCGATGGGTCCGCGTTGATGGCCAGGATGACATCTGAGTCACGCATCCCGGCAAGGTGCTGAGGGCTTCCCGACACACCGGCTGCTACGTACAGTCTGGGCTTAACGGTATTGCCGCTGAAACCGACCTGGTGTTGTTTACTTATCCATCCATCGTCAACAATGGGCCGCGTGCATCCGACCACTCCTCCCAACGCAGCAGCAAGTTCCTCCATGAGTGCGAAGTCTGCCGCACACTTGAGGCCGCGACCACCGCACACCACCACGTCGGCCTCCGCGATATTGACACCGCCCGCGCTCTCCTTGCTGACTATCTTGAGGACGGAATCAATGATATCCGCATCCTTGCGGACTATCTCGCCAGTCCTGGATGCGTCACGGTCGAGCTTCTGCATGACCTTGTATCTGACGGTCGCCATCTGGGGACGCGTTGTGGTTCGTATGTGGGCAAAGATATTGCCGCTGAATGCGGGGCGAATCTGGATGAGGTTTCCTTCATCGCCGACTTCAAGCGCCGTGCAGTCAGCGGTGAGGCCGGTGGCCAGGGCACAAGCCACCCTGGGGCCAAGCGACCGTCCGAGGTGCGTAGCACCCACCAGCACGGTCTCCGGCTTCACCTCGTTCACGAGGCGCACGAGATTGTGTTTGTAGTTGAGGAGGTCGAAATCGGCAAGAACGGGATTGTCGAAGTAGTACACCTTCTCAGCGCCGTAGTAGAAGAGCTCGTTAATCTCATCTCCCATCTCACTGCCCAGCAGCACGCTGGACACTTCAATGCCGAGTTTCTGTGCGATTTCCGTGCCTTTGCCGAGCAGTTCATACGACACCGGGTGTATCCGGCCCTCATGTTGCTCCGCAAACACCATCAGTCCTTTGTATTCGCTCATTTCACACCCCCGAGCAGGCCGAGTGCCTGAAGACCGTCGGCGACCTTGGTTACAGCATCGTCGGGATTGCCCCGGAACACCTCACCTTTCCTACCCTCCTCGGAAGGGATGACGACCTTGTTGAGCCTCGTAGGCGAGCCCTTCAGCCCCAGGTTCGCAGCGTCTGCCACATCGGCAATCTCCGCTGCGCCCCACTTCTCAATCTCTGCCTTGCGCGCGTTCATCTTGTCTGCGAAGCTCGGAAGACGCGGCACGTTGATGTCTTTCGTTACAGTTATCAGTGCAGGGAACGGCGACTCGATGCCGTAGCGCTCATTTTCCATTTCACAGACTGCAGTGATGGAATCGCCTGCGTCGCGGATTTCGGACACATAGGCGACGTGGGGTATTCCCAACCACTCGGCAATCTCCGGGCCCACCTGGCCCGTGTCGCCGTCGACCGTCTTCTCACCACACACAATCAGGTCGTACCGGCCAACTTTCTTGATGCCGCTTGCCAGGGCATAGGATGTCGCCCAGGTATCCGCACCGGCGAATGCCCTATCGACGAGCAGGATTCCACGGTCCGCGCCTCTTGCAAGGCTGTCCCTGATCGAGGACTCGGCCTGAGGGGGACCCATGCTGATGGTCGTCACAGTCCCTCCCAGTTTCTCCTTGAGCTGCACGGCTGCCTCGAGAGCGTTCAAGTCAAACGGATTGATCTCTCCGGCTGCAGAACTCCTGTCGATTCTGCCCGCCTCCGTGTCGAACTTGACGCGTTCCATGTCGGGCACCTGTTTGATGGGGACGATTATGTCTAGCATTGGGATTCCTCCATGAGAGTATCGGTGGAACGCCATGGTAGTAGCCCTCCCATGACCTCCTTTCGCCGCCGGGGCGGCCGGGAAAAAAGAAAACGGCCGCAAACTGCAACACGCGCAGCCTCGGCCGGTTTCATCGTACTGATTGACGTCAAGAGAATAGGCGCATTGAGACCCTCATGCCTATGTCCCAGTGCCTTTGAATCATAACACACCCAGTGGCCCCATTTGTACGCTATCGCCGGAAAACAGCGGGATGATTTCGGGACAACAGTTGCAGACACGACGCTCACAGCAGCGACATGGCATGGACTCAGACCGTGCGCTCAAGAGATCGGGACAGACCTGCGCGAGCGGACGCTAGTCTCTGCGGCCGGTGTTCCTGATGAGCCACACGACCACTATGCTGAGAAACACCGCGATGAATATGACGACCGCAAGACCAACGGCACCAAGTCCCCCGAAGGACTCAGAAGCGGCCGGGGGCTGTGGGAGCGCCCCGCCTGGCACCAAACTTGAGATGCTCATTTCTTCTCCGGCTTCGTCAGAATCTCGTCAATAAGGCCATACTCTTTGGCCTGCTGTGGATCGAGGTAGAAGTCGCGGTCGATATCGTGCGAGATCTTCTCAGTAGTCTGGCCTGTGTGCTGCGCGAGGATGTCGCGAATCTTCTCCTGGAGCCGCATTATCTCGCGAGCCGCAATCTCGATGTCCGAGGCCTGCCCCTGCGCACCACCCATTGCCTGGTGCAGGTGAATGGTCGCGTTAGGCAAGGCATAGCGCTTGCCCTTGGTGCCTGCGCAGAGCAGTACCGTACCCATGCTGGCAGCCAGTCCGACGCAGATGGTGGACACAGAACACCTCAGGAGTTGCATGGTATCGTAGATGGCCAGACCGGCGCTGATGACTCCTCCCGGCGAGTGCACGTAGAGGCTGATGTCCTTGTCAGGGTCCTCCCGGTCCAGGTACAGAAGCTGCGCGATAATGAGGTTCGCGACCTGGTCGTTGATGGCTGTGCCCAGGAAGATGATTCGTTCCCGCAGCAGTAGCGAGTATATGTCGTAGGCTCGTTCTCCCCGTGCCCCTGTCTCGGTCACGGTGGGTATCACTATCTGAGAAAGGCTATCCATTGTTCTCCTCTGCCTCCGGTGCGTTCGTTTCACCCGGGGCTTCCTCTACCTCCGGCGTACTCGCCTCGCCCGGGGCTTGCTCTGCCTCCGGTGCATTCGTTTCGGCCGGGGCTTCCTCTGCCGCCACAGCGTCCGCCGTCACAATCTCAATGAGTCTGTCCAGCGTCCGGTTGGTGCGCAGCCGATTTGAGAGCGACTCACGCATCTCCGGAGAGGACAGGTACTCCCGCATCCTGTCCTTGTCCTGAGTCTGGCTCAGAAGCTCTTCGGCCCTATTATCCACTTCGGACTCGTCGATTTCAATCTGCTCCTGCTCGGCAATCTCGTTCAGGAGAAGGCCGTTGGCGATTCGCTTGTGCGCCAGAGGCCTGATGTCTTCCCGCAGCTCTTCAAGTCCCCTGCTGCTCATGCGCAGGTAGTCGTCGACGCTCTTGTAGCCGTATTGCCTTGCCTCACCAAGCAGCAGCTCGTCAATCTCCCTCTCCTCCATGAACGGAGGAAAATCCACTTCGCCCTGAGCCTCAATGGCGTCGAGGGCACTATGGATAAGGGCGGTGCGCGCTTGGTTACGCGCGTTTGACTCCAGGTCGGAGCCCACCTTTTCCTTGAGCGCATCAACGTTGTCGAAGCCGAAGGTCTCCGCAAGCGCATCGGTCAGTTCCGGAAGTTGCTTCTGGCGAACCTGTTGCACGGTCACGCTGCAGGCGCACTCTTTGCCCGCAATCTCGGTGACGCGGAAGTCATCCGGTATCTTCAGTGTGAAGTCCTTCGATTCATCCTTCGAGAGGCCCACGATGCTCTCGGCGAAACCGGGAATAGGCATCTGTGCTCCGGCCACTACCTCGTAGGTCACCTGCTTGTGATCGAGGAACGGCTGGTCGTCAGCAGTAGCCTTGACATCCAGTGTCGAGAAATCGCCGAATGCCAGCGGGCGTTCCACCGGTTCCAGGACAGCCTGGCTCTCGCGCATTCGCTCGAGCGCGGCGAGCACGTGCTCGTCGGTGACGTCCACCTCCTCCGCTTTCACCCTGACGGACCTGTAATCTCCGAGCTTCACCTGTGGTTCGAGCGGCACGGTAGCCTTGAATGTCGGAGGTTCCCGTTGTTCCAGCTCGATATGTGGCATGGCAACAGGGTGAATGTCGTGTGTATCAAGAGCCTGTTCATAAAGGCCAGGGAGGATGTGCTCAATGGCCTCGTCGACGAGGGCCTCCCTCCCTATGTACTGCTCCAACATGTGCCGTGGCGCCTTGCCCTTCCGGAATCCGGGCACGTTGGTTTTGCGGGACAGTTGCTTGAATGCCTCTGCCTGGGCGGCATCATATTCCTGCTGCTCGGCTTCAATGTGAATCTCTACCTGTCGGTGTTCGATTTCTTTCGCGGTGCTTTTCATGCTGCTATGTCCTGTCTATGATTTGTCGCTTCAGCGATAAGTTGAGCTCGTCGAGTTGCCCCGCGTCAACGGACGAGGGACTGTCGAGCATGAGGTCAACGGCGTTCTGATTCTTCGGGAAGGCGATAACTTCGCGGATGCTCTCTTCCCCTGCCAGAAGCATCGCGATACGGTCGATGCCAAGCGCGATGCCCGCGTGTGGCGGCGCACCGTACTCGAGCGCCCGCAGGAAGAAGCCGAAACGTTCCTCGACCTGCTCGCCGGTATAGCCGAGAAGAGCGAACGCCTTCTCTTGGAGGGCTCGATGATGAATCCTGACACTGCCGCTGCCGAGTTCGCTTCCGTTGCACACCAGGTCGTAATGCCTGCCTCCCACCAACCCGGGGTCCGTGTCCAGGAGATGGACATCCTCTTCCCTTGGAGCAGTGAACGGGTGATGCATTGAGTCCCACCGGTTGGCTTCCTGGTTCCAGTCAAATAGAGGGAAGCCAAGTACGAAGACATAGGCGAAGACGTCCGGGTCTGCCAACTTGAGACGATGCGCCATCTCTCTGCGAAGGCTGTCCAGTACTTTGCACGCGGTGGCTTCCTGGTCCGCGACCAGCAGGACGAGGTCGCCGCTTCCGGCGCCAAACCGCGCCAGAATCTCCGTCATCTGCTCACCGGTGACATGTCTGTTGAGAACCGATTTGATGCCCTCGTCACCCATGGACGCGTCTATCACCGACACCGTCATCAATCCCCGTGCGCCTGCGGCGCTCGCTCGCGCTATCAACTCAGTCAACTGGCTCTTCGAGTAGCGGGAACATCCGGGAACAGCGATGCCCCTTACGACGCCACCGGACTCGAGTGCCGACCGGAATATGCCGAAGCTCGTCTGCGCGGCAAGGTCGCTGATGTCTACCACCTTCATGCCGTAGCGCATGTCAGGCTTGTCGGTACCGTACTGCGCCATGGCCTCGGCGTAGGTCAGCCGGGGAATGGACAGCGGGAACTTCGCCTCCGGCCGCACGGTCTGCATCAGCTCTACCGTCATGCGTTCCATGAGGTCGAGAACGTCTTCCTCTTCGGCAAAGCTCATCTCGAGGTCAAGCTGTGTGAACTCGGGCTGGCGATCAGCTCGCAGGTCCTCGTCTCTGAAGCAACGCGCAATCTGAAAATAGCGCTCCAGTCCGCCGACCATCAGTATCTGTTTGAGCTGCTGGGGCGACTGCGGCAGTGCGTAGAACTTGCCAGGATTCACCCTGCTTGGCACGAGGTAGTCGCGGGCCCCTTCGGGAGTGCTCTTGATGAGTATCGGTGTCTCAATCTCGAGGAACCTCTGCCTGTCAAGGAAATCCCTGATGAACTTGACCATGCGATGTCGCAAGACGAGATTCGCCTGCATGCGCGGGCGTCGAAGGTACAGATACCTGTAGCGAAGCAGCAGGTTCTCATCCACCTCCACATCCTCGTTGATGTAGAACGGCGGTGTCGGCGAGTCATTCAGGACCTCCACCGCGGACACAACCACTTCCACCGAGCCTGTCGCGATTCCGGACTTCTCCGTCCCTGCCGGCCTGCCTACCACGTTGCCGGAAATCCGAATCACGTACTCTGCGCGGAGTGAATGAACGATGTCGGCCGGGCAGTCTGAACGCTCCGGGTCGAACACAACCTGCACGATTCCGCTGCTGTCGCGCAGGTCGATGAACACCACACCGCCATGATCGCGGCGGCGGTGAACCCAACCGGCAAGAAAGACCGTCTCTCCGATATGCGTGCTCCGAAGGTCTCCGCAACTATGTGTTTTCAGCAATCAGCAATCACTCCTGGTGAATTGTGCCTCCGGGCCGAGGGAACCGTGTCGCGCGCATGCAGCACACGAACCAGCATTCCACAGTCATCTTGAGGGCGGCGCCTCTGAATGAGACACCGGGGATTCGCCCTCTAGTCCTCGTCCTCGAGCATTATTTCAGCGGCTATCCGCGCGGCGGCCTCAGGTGGAATGCGGCACTTCTTCCTCCCACCATCCTCAAGAAACTGTCGCCTTTCGTCAGCCTTCATGGTGTCGTAGTCCCTGCCCATTATCAGTGGGCGGATGTCGCCGCACATCGTGCTGCCGAACTCAGCCTTGAAGGCCTCGCAGTAGCGGTACACCTTCTCACGAATCCTGAACATCTCCTCGTTGGCCTCAGGTGTACTCCACGAAGGGTCGCTCAGCTTGTCGCGTCCATACTTGAGGCCAAGCGCCATCATTCCACCCAACAGCGCGCCGCAGGTCTCCTTGCGGCTCATCATGCCGGGCATGAAGGTGGACGCCTTCAGGAGCTCCTTGCCTCCTTCGAGACCGAACTCCTCCATCAGGCCCACAAGCGTACCCTGGGCGCAGTTGACCGACTCCTCTTCATAGTCGCCCGCCAGGGTTGAGGCCCTCTGGATTCTCTCCTGTCTGGAAGTCTCTGAACTCACGAGCGAATACCTCCCTGCCGTCTGGAGTTGTTGGCCGACTCCACCATTGACCCGAAGCAACGGGTGACGCTATTGTACACGAATTCGCTCTCGCATCGAAGCTGGAGGCTCAGCATGAACGACTCGCCAGACAGGTTGCAGGAAAGGCTATACCACGACTGGCTGTTGCCTGATGAGGCGCGAGAAGTACGAGCGCAAGTCCGTCGCTTCGTCGATGACGAGGTGCTTCCTGTAGCCGGTGAGCTGAACACAGTAGTTGAGCATCGCAATGCGTTCCCCTGGCAGCTGTTCAAGCGGATGGCGGAACTGGACCTGTTTCGAATCCCTTTCGACAGTGCGAGCTGGGGGCGAGGGCTCCGCTATCCGTTGTCATGTGCAACCGTGACGATGGAGGAACTGTCGTATGCCAGCGACGGCCTGGCCACAATCTACGACGACCACTGCGTTCTACCGGGCATCGCCCTCCTGCACGGCACCCAGCCAGTGCGAACGGCGTATTTGAAGCCGCTGATTGACGGCTCAAAGGTCGCCTGCATGGCAATCACGGAGCCGGATGCCGGCAGTGACCTGAGAGTCGACACGGTGCTGACGCGAGCGACATCGAGCGACGGCTTCTTCAAACTCAACGGGCACAAGCGCTTCATCACGAACGCGCCCGTAGGCGACTTCGCCACAACTCTCTGCGGCATCGAAGGGCAGCTCTCCATGCTGGTGGTGGACCTTCACGCAGAAGGCGTGACAGTCGGTGCTCCTGACATCAAGACAGGCAACAAGGTGCAACTAACCGCCGACGTCTGGTTTGAGGATGTTGCGGTGCCGCCGGAGAGCCTGCTGGGAGAACCCGGCGAGGGCCTTCGCATAGCGCTGCAGGCCCTGGCGTGGGGGCGGGTGCTGGTGGGCGGCTCCGGCGTCGGCATGGCGCAGGCGGCCTTCGATGAGAGCGTCTCGTACATGCAGAAGCGAGCGGCCTTCGGTCGGAAGCTGGCGGATATGCAGCACTGGCAATTCAGGCTGGCGGAGCGGGCGACACAGATATGCCTGGCAAGAGAGCTCTGCTACAAGGCCGCACTACGCCATGATGAGGGCGAAGAATTCCCGGAGCCGGAGACAGCGATGGCCAAGTACTACGGGACGGAGGTGGCGGGCGACATGGCCCGTGATGCCGTCCAGGTATTCGGCGGCCTGGGCTTCATCACCAGGCTTGGCGCAGATGGCTCAACCTGCAGGGTGGAGCAGATATACCGGGACTGCAAGGTAGCGGAGATATACGAGGGCACGAATGAGATTCAGAAGCGGGCCGTCGCGCGCCGGATATTCGGAAGAGGCTTCCTGCACTAGTCCACAATACGCAAGACATATCGGACCGCGAAGCGGAGCGTATCCGGCGCGGCCCGGGAGGAGAAGCACGGAATGCAGCCAGTCGAAAGAATCCAAGATCGGATCCACCACAGCCTGGGAGTACCTCCCGAGGTTGAAGAACTGCGTGCGAAGGTCCGCAAGTTCGCGGAGGAAGAAGTGGCGCCTGTTGTGCCGCAGATGGAAGATGGTGTAGAGGAAGTCGCCAACTTCCCGGGCCACCTCTTCAGGAGAATGGCGGAGCTGGACTTCTTTCGTGTGCCATTCGCCTCCGACGAGAACGGGGCAGGCTACTCCACTCCGATGCTGGCTGCTTCGGTGCTGATGGAGGAACTCGCCTATTTCAGTAACACCGTGGCCGTCATCTACGACTGCCAGTGCGTGCTTGCCGGTCGTGCGCTGCAGTATGCGTCGCCGGAACTGAAGATGCCCTACCTCTCAGCTCTCATGAGTGGAGAGAAGATAGCCTGCGTGGCCATTACCGAGCCCGAGGCAGGCAGCGACGTGAGTCCATCGAGCGTCACCACCGTGGCCGAGCCGACAGGCGATGGCTGGAAGGTAACGGGCCGCAAGCGCTTCATCATCAACGCATGCCTGGCTGACTTCGCATGCGTGCTGGTGAAGGTCGAAGGCAGGCTCACGATGCTCGTGATTGACATGAAGCAGGACGGCATCGTTGTTCCTCCTCCCGACCGGAAGATGGGAATGCACGGCTGCCTGACCTCCGACATCATTTTCGAAGGGGTTCGCGTCCCTGCGGCAAACCTCATCTGGCAGGTCGGCAAGGGCCTGCGCATAGCGCTTGGAACGCTCACCAGGGGCCGCATCGCCGTCGGGGCGTCCGGCGTCGGAATGGCGCAGGCCGCGTTCGACGAGAGCGTCGGCCACATGAAAGCACGGCAGATGTATGGTAAGACGCTGGCGGAGATGCAGTACTGGCAGTTCAAGCTGGCCGAACGCGCCACACAGATTTCCATGGCCAGAGACATGTACTACAAGGCGGCACTACGCCATGATACCGGCGAGGAGTTCCCTGAGCCGGAGACGGCCATGGCGAAATACTACGGGACGCAGGTGGGAGCTGACATGGCGCGCGACGCAGTCCAGATATTCGGAGGGTACGGTTTCATGTCGCGCCTGGGCGCCGACGACACGAACTACAGAGTCGAGCGCATCTACCGCGAGTCAAAGGGCCCGGAGATATACGAGGGCACCAACGAGATTCAGAAATGGATGATTGCGCGCCAGATATTCGGGCGCTAGGAAAGGTCAGTCTCCGGCAACCCCGGGTCTGAGTCACTGTCCCGGCTCTGCTCCTGCGGCAGACTGTCAAGGTAGCTCTGAAGGATAACCGCAGCTGCGTGAGCGTCGAGCCGGCGCGGCTTGCTTCTCTGTCCCCTTCTGCGTGGCGACTGGTCCGGCAGCAGTCGCCCCGCGTCCCAGGTCGATAGCCGTTCATCCCACAACACGATAGTGACTTCCCCTTCCACCCGGCTCGGTCCTGCCTCAAGTTCATCGGTGGTGTCGGCTTCGGCCTGCCCGGAAATGCTGTCAGGCAGCGAAAGGCTCGTTCCCAGATGGCTTGCGATACGCCGCGCGACGCCGAGGGCGAACCATGTCTGCTGTGACGGGTTCCCGCTGAGGGACAGCGGCAGGCCGATAACGAGTCCCTGTGCCGAGTGCTCGTCCAGAAGTCGGGCGATTCCCTCGGGCGCCGGGCCCTCCACACCATGCTCCAGTATCAAAAGGGGCACTGCAAAGGTGCCTTCGGGGCTGCTGAGTGCGACCCCGGTCCGTTTCTCTCCCAGGTCGAGGCTGAGCCAGCGCATACTATCCGTTGGCGCGTGCGTTCAGTTGCTCCTCAATAGCACGCCGGGCCTCCACAAGCGCGTCGTCCACCTTTGAGGCGTCCTTGCCACCCGCCTGCGCCATGGTAGGCTTCCCACCTCCACCTCCACCTGTCATGCGCGCGGCGCGCTTTGCTATCTCCCCCGCGTGCAAACCTCTCGGCGTGAGCGCAGGTGAGACCATGACCAGAAAGCTCGGGCGGTCCTGCTCCACCGAGGCGAGGACGATGACGGAGTCTCCCACGAGATTCCGCAGCGAATCGCCCATCTCTCTGAGCACCGGCACGGAGAGGCCATTCACGCGTGCGGCCACCACAGGAACACCCATCACCTGTGTCGCCTCCCGTGCAAGCGACTCGACGCTGGCCGAGGACAGCCGGCGTTCAAGTGCAGTGGCCCGCCGTCGTGCCGCCTCGAGTTCGCTCAACACGTCAGCCACTCGCTGCGAGACAACATCACGCGTCGCTCCGAGTTGCCCGGAGATGGAATCCAGAGTGCGCGTGCGCAACGCGACCAGTGCCTCCGCTGAGCGACCGGTGACGGCCTCTATCCTTCGCAGACCGGTGCCAACGCTGCCTTCGCTGACTATCAGGCACAGCCCTATCTGTCCCGTGGCGGCAACGTGCGTGCCACCACAGAGCTCGGTACTCACGGCAGCTTCCCCTATTCTCACAACACGCACGTTGTCTCCGTATTTCTCGTCGAACAGCGCGATCGCACCGTCCTGTACTGCCTCGTCGTACGAAGTGGTGTAGGTTGCAACAGGAAGGTTGGCCCGTATCTTCGCGTTGACCCATTGCTCGACTTCCCGGACGACCTCTTCCTCAACCCCCCCCATCCACGAGAAGTCGAAGCGGAAGCGGTCAGGCTCGACGAGCGACCCTCTCTGGGACACCTGTGCGCTGAGGACCGCCCGCAGTCCCGCCTGAAGCAGATGGGTCGCCGTATGGTTGCGCGCCACATCAGTCCTGCGCCCCTCCTCCACTTGAGCGACCACACTATCTCCAGTAGCTATCTGCCCGAGCACGACGCGTCCATTGTGAACTATGACGCCCCCTGCAGTGCGGCTGCTTTCCTGTACGTCGACCTCCCCATCGGAGCTCGACAGTCGTCCCCGATCTCCCACCTGTCCACCCATCTCGCCGTAGAAGGGCGAGATGTCAAGTATTATGTCGACTTCCGCGCCTCCCCCTGCCACGTCCACTTTCAGGCCGTCCTGCTGCAGCCCCACGACCGTGCTTTCAGTTGACAGCGTGTCGTAGCCTTCAAACGCGGTCGGCTCCACGCCGGAGAAAGCCAAGGACAAATCCGTGCCGCCATGGAAGGCGTGTGCCGCGCGTGCTACTTCGCGCTGCCTTTCCAGGGCCGACTCGAAGCCCTCCGCATCGATTCCCAGGCCGCGTTCCTTCGCAACCTCGGCCGTGAGTTCACGAGGGAACCCGTAGGTGTCGTAGAGGCGGAAGACATCCTCGCCTGCCAGGCAATCCTTCCCCGCAGCGACAGCGCTCTCGACAAGGTCGTCGACAATGCCGACACCTGTCTCGAGGGTGGACATGAAACGCTTCTCCTCCACCACCACCACATCGAGGATGAGCTGTCTGTTTTTCGGGAGTTCCGGATAGGGTTGCCCCATCTCGCGGATGACTTCCTCAACGACTTCCGACAGGAAGGGACGTGTCAATCCAACGCGTCGTCCGAAGAGAGAAGCGCGCCTCAGGATGCGCCGAAGCACATACCCCCGGCCCTCGTTTGTCGGCAGCACACCGTCCGCCACCAGGAACGACATGCCCCTTGCGTGCTCAACCACGATGCGCAGCGCCCTGTCCGTCTCAGCGAAATCGCCATAGCGGACGCCGGCCATTGTCGCTACCTGATTGATGAGCCCCGAGAAGAGGTCCGTCTCATAGACCGTCGTCTTCCCCTGCACGACCGCGGCGGTGCGTTCCAGCCCCATACCCGTGTCGATGTTGGGACGGGGGAGCAGGATGCGCGAGCCATCCGGTTGCTGGTCATACTGCGTGAAGACTAGGTTCCATATCTCGACGAAGCGTCCGCACTCACAATTGGGCCCGCAGGTGGGCTTGCCACAGCCCATCTCCACACCCAGGTCATAGTGCAGCTCACTGCACGGCCCGCAGGGCCCGGAGTTGCCCGCCGGTCCCCAGAAGTTGTCCTTGTCCCCGAAGCGGAAAATGCGTGCGGCTGGAACACCGGTGGCTTCCCAGAGGCCGAACGCCTCATCATCATCGAGATAGACGCTCGCCCAGAGACGGTCGCTGGCAAGCCCCAGGGCCACGGTCACGAACTCCCATGCCCACTCAATAGCCTCCGCCTTGAAGTAGTCGCCAATGCTGAAATTGCCAAGCATCTCGAAGAACGTGAGGTGCGAGCTGTCACCTACTGAATCAACATCGGTTGTGCGAAAGCTCTTCTGGCAGGACACAAGGCGGACATTCGGTGGTTTCTGCAGCCCCAGGAAGTATGGCTTGAACTGGACCATGCCTGCCGTGGTGAACAGCAGTGTGGGGTCTCCGTGCGGCACCAGTGAGGCGCTGGCAATCACGGTGTGCCCGCGCTCGGTAAAGAAATCAAGATATAGCTGTCGGAGTTCGCTGCCTGTCATGCCTGTGTCCCCTGTCTGAATCGTACGTCCGAAAATCTTAGCACACCGACGTGCGGCGACGAGTACGGCAGGGTCGGACGGAACTGCCGCCTGCTACCTGCGAACGGTCCCCGGCAACAGGTCGCTGATGAGGAGGTCCAGGGCAACACGGTCCCCGGACGCGCTTGTCTTGACCGCCCTGTCGGCTGCCACCAGGCGTTCGAGAGCGTGCCGGACCTGAGTATCGGTGTAGCGGCCAGCCTGGTCGTAGACTCTCCTCAACGCGAACTCGTGAAGCCGGGCAAGCTCTCCGGTGGGCTGTGGCCTCGTCCCGCGTGCTCCCCTGGCCTCGAGAGCCTGTGCAATAAGTCTCAGTTGCCGGTCAACCATGGTGAACAGATAGCCTGCGGGGAGCCCGTCTTTGTACATCATATCCAGGCACCTGCGCGCCCTTTGCTCTCTGCCCTCCACGATGGCATCAACCAGCGCGAATATCGTCGTTGTCTGGGTTCCCACAGCCGCCGCGTCAACCATCTCTGCACTGACAGGCCTGCCGTCCGCATAGAGGAGCAGCTTCTCAATCTCCGCACTGAGTTGCCACAGGTCGCCGCCTGAGAGGATGGAGAGGCTGCGGACAGCCTCGGGTAGGAATTGGCCTCCGGCTTCAGCGACGCGGCTCTGTATCCAGATCTGCAACTGTCCTGCGTTGAGCGTCCTGCACTCGCTCACCTCCGCGAGGGACTGGAGTACCTTGAGGAGCGGATTTACCCCCTTCACTTCGCCGTCCAGAAGTACAAGCGCGCTTGTCTCCGGCAGTGCCGCTGCCTCCAAGGGAAATGCCTCCCATTCGCCGAGCGGAGATGCGTTCTTCTTCCGACCCTTTCGAGGGCGTGGGCCACCCGACTTCGGAGGCTCGAACTTCGAGAGAAGCCCTTCCAGAACAACACGGCTCGTGCCCCCGAAGAGGGATACCTGCTCGCATGCGTTGAGGACCTCTTGCGGCTTGACTGCCCTGGCATCGAGCCAGAGAGGGCTGTCCTGCTCAACATCGCCGGAGTGCTGCGCCATGATGCTGTCGAGCAGCTTCCGTGCCGAGTACGAGTCTGGGCCATACACCACGTACAGCATCGCCAGATTCTAGCACGGTGTGGTGCGTGGAGGCCGGCGTCCCGGCACCTGAGCGGTGCTACAATAGAGGGCGTTTTCACATGAAGGTTGCGATTGTAGGACTACGACACTGTGGCAAGACCACGCTCTTCAACGCCGTCACCGGTGGTGTGGCCGAAGTCGGGTCATACTCCTCGGCACTGAAGCCCAATATCGGCGTGCGCAAGGTCACTGACCCGCGACTGGATGAGCTTGCCCGTCTGACCAAGTCTGCGCGAATCGTGCCTGCCGAGGTCAACATCACCGACGTCGCGTACATGCCAAAGGAGACGCAGGACGGCGGCGGTATCCCCGGCGAGGTGTTGGGATATCTGACCACCGCGGAAGCTCTGCTTCAGGTCGTGCGCTTCTTCGATGACCCTTCCGTGCCCCACCCGCTTGGCACTGTTGACCCGGAGCGAGATGTGTCGTCGTTCGACATGGAGCTGACGTTCTCGGACCTCGCCATTCTTGAGAGAAGGCTTCTGAGGCTCAAAGACCAGTTGAAATCGGCCAAGTCAATCGAGCGCCCCCCACTTCAGGCCGAGGAGAGCCTGCTGGAGGGAATCAAGCAGGGCCTTGAGAACGAGGTGCCCATCAGGGACCAGGCACTCTCGGATGACCAGCGAAGGATTCTCTCCGGATACCAGTTCCTCACGGCGAAGCCGATGCTCCTCGTGGCCAATCTCGGCGAGGACCAGATTTCCCGGGCGGCCGAGGTCGAGTCCGAGCTTTCGCGCAAGCACCCACAGTTTGCGGTTCTGTCTATGTGTGCCCGACTGGAGATGGAGCTGCTGGAACTCGACCGGGATGACGCCGCGGAGTACCGCCTTGCCGCAGGCGCTGCAGAAGGCAGCGTCGAGCGGGTTGTCACGGAATGCCTGAGCTTGCTCGGCCTTGTGGCTTTCTTGACCACCGGGCCTGACGAGACCCGCGCGTGGACTATCCAGCGCGGCACGCTGGCCCCCCATGCAGCCGGCAAGGTCCATTCGGATATCGAGAAAGGTTTCATACGGGCAGAAGTAATTACCTATGACGACTACGTAGCGTGCGTCACTGAACACGAAGCACGCAAACGTGGCCTTCTCAGACTGGAAGGCAAAGACTACGTCGTGCAGGACGGCGACGTAATCAACTTCCTTTTCAACGTGTAGTCCGGACCTCTTCCGGACATCCGGCCTCTACGGCATGCTCAGGTCACTGACGATGCTGTCTGCCGGAATGTGGGTGCCTTCTCCGAGAATACACCTGCTGACACTGCTGTGAGGACCGACAACGCACTTGTCGGCAAGAACGCTGTCTCGAACGCTGCCCCGTTCGGATATCGTGCATCCCTCCCACAGCACGGAGCGGTGCACAATCGCATCTTCCATGATTGTCGTTCCCGGACCGATTACCACCGGCGGCAGCAGCGTCGCCGATGGGTCCACGACCGCATCGGGGGCGACCAGGATGCGGGCATCTGTCGCGTGCCCGTTGCTGTCCTCTCCGGATTCGATTAGGTCGGCAAGGTCCAGGTTGAGCCTCCTGTACTTCTCGGGAGTGCCGATGTCTATCCAGTATGCGTCAGATTCGTGGGCGTAGAACGGGGCCCCCGCCTTCAGGAGCGACGGGAACACGTCGGTCTCGAACATGACGAATCCCTCATTCATGTGCCCCAGCACGCCTGGCTCCAGCACATAGATGCCCGCATTGATGGAATTGGCGGAGGTCGCCCCGGGCCCGGGCTTCTCGATGAATCTCCTGATGCTGCCCTTCTCGTCTGTTTCCACGACACCGTACTGCGAAGGGTCGTCGACCGGTGTCAGTGCGATGGTCGCGATGGCCTTGCGAGCGCGGTGAACCGCAATCACTTCGTCCAGCGGGATTGTCGTGTAGACATCGCCGTTGTACACGATGAACGTGTCATGCAGGCTTCCCTCCAGCTTCTTGACCGCTCCCGCAGTGCCGAGTGGTTCTTCCTCGACCGAGTACTCTATCCGGACTCCGAAGCGGCTGCCGTCGCCGAAGTGCGCTCTGAGAGGCTCGGCCGCGTGGCCCAGCGCAAGCACAACCTTCGTGATGCCATACTGATGGAAGTAGTCGAGCACGTGCTCCATGAAGGGCCTGTTGAGTACCGGCACCATGCCCTTGGGTCGCGACAGAGACAGAGGCCGAAGACGTGTCGCTTTCCCTCCAGCAAGCACTACCGCAGTCATTCCGGTCGCGTCCAGGCCGCTTTCACTCTGCATGGTTTTCTCCATACCAGGCAATAGTGAGATAATACTGCAGCCATAACCAGAAAGAGAAGGGAGCAAGCAATGACAACCGTGAAGATAATCCCGTGTCTTGACGTCAAAGAGGGCCGGGTGGTGAAGGGTGTGAAGTTCGAGGGCCTGCGCGATGCTCGCGATATCGTTGAGGCCGCGAAAGCCTACGAGAGCGATGGGGCCGACGAAATCGTTATCCTCGATATCGCTGCAACTGTGGAGAACCGTGGTACGAGGATGGAGTGGGTGAAGAAGCTGGCCGAAGCAGTGTCCATCCCCTTCGCAGTCGGCGGCGGCATCCGCAGCACGGATGACATGCAGGCGCTGTTCGACCTTGGCGCTGCGAAGGCGTCCATCAACACGGCCGCCGTGAAGAACCCGCAGTTGATTGCGGACGCAGCGAGTAAGTTCGGCGGTTCCCGCCTTGTTGTAGCCATAGATGGCAAGAAGAACCCCCCGGGGTCGGGCGCGCCGCGACTCGAGGTCGTGGTGAGCGGTGGCTACGAGGCGACCGGACTCGACGTGGTTGAGTGGGCCAAGAAGGTGGAGCAGCTTGGCGCGGGAGAGATTCTCCTCACGAGCAAAGACGCCGACGGCACCAAGGACGGCTACGACATCGAGATGACGAGAGCTGTTGCGGAGGCCGTCAGCATCCCTGTGACCGCGTCAGGTGGCGCGGGTACGCTCGAGCACCTGTACGAAGGCGTCGCGGAGGGCAAAGCCTCGGCAGTCCTCGCAGCCTCGATATTCCACTTCGGCGAGATATCGGTCAGCGAAGCCAAGTGCTATCTCGCGTCGAAGGGAATCGCGGTCAATCTCTAGCTGACGAGTTCGCTCACCGCTTTCTTGATGTTCTCCAGGGCTGCGGCGCAGTCCTCCCGAGAGATGGCCAGCGAGATGCGCATGTGGGTGTCCCTCCCGAAGGGACCCCCTTCGACCGTAGCTACGTTGGCCTTTCTCAGTAGGAAATTCCTGAAGTCGGTGGAGTTCTCTATCTTGTTCGTGCTCCCGTCGAACTCGTAGGTGCGGCCGTAGAGCCCCGAGACGTCCGGGAAGCAGTAGAACGCACCCGCGGGCGTCGGACACTTGATGCCCTCGAGGCTGTTCAGCCCCTCGACAACCAGGTCGCGGTTCTGCTGGTAGCGACTCACCATCCGCGCCGTCGCCTGCCTGGCCTGGGCACTGCCATAGGCAACCTCCACGGCGGCCTGTATCGGACGCGACGCGTTGGCAGCGTGTCCCTGAATCCTGCCGATGGCCTTCACGAGGTCGAGTCGACCCGCCACAAAACCGAGGCGCCAGCCGGGAATGCCGAAGCGCTTGGACGGGCCATCGACGAGGACGGCCTTCTCGTACAGGTCGTCGGCGGAGAAAAGGCTCGGCGCCGTCTTGCCGTCGAACGCAAACTCGCGGTAAATCTCGTCGGCCACCAGCCAGACGTCGAACTTGCGCGCGATGGCGGCGATGCCGTCCAGTTCCTCGCGAGTGTAGACGACGCCCGTCGGGTTGCTGGGCGAGCTGTACAGAATCGCCTTGGTCGGGTTCTCACGTACTGCCGTCTCGATCCTGGCGATATCCGGCCTGAGGTCAGGTGTTGGGTCGACCGACACCGGTTTTCCACCGCTGATGGCGACAACCTCCGGATAGGTGACCCAGTACGGGGCGAGAATGGCGACCGCATCGCCCGGGTCGAGTATCGCCCGCATCACGCTGTCGATGCCGCCCTTGGCGCCGACCGTCATGATTATCTGGTCTGACGTGAACGAGGCGCCCGTCTCTTTCTTGACCGTCTCGGCAAGCAGTGGCCGCAGTCCCGCCTCGCCCGGGACGGGCCCGTACTTGTAAAGCTTGCCACCCTGGACCAGCGCTTCGATAACGTCGGGCGTAGGACCGATATCAGGCTGCCCGGCCGTCATGTCGATGACCTTCACGCCGTAGGTCTTCTCGATGCGGCCTATCTCCGCTTTCAGGGAGAGGGTCGCCGATGCCTGGACCGCGTTTGCGATTGCACTCAGTTCTGCTGCCATGTGATTCGTACACCTCCAGCGCGAAATGTTCCCCGAAAAGGGGACTCGCTGTCAACTCGAATCCAGCTTCGAGGCCTCGACTCGTGCTCTTGCGGTGTAGAAAAGAGGGATAATTGTGAGCGCCCCCAGAGACGACACCGTCATCGCCACCCACAGCACAGTCGCAATCTGCGTGTGGATGTGCAGTGGGGAAAAGAACATGACGGATACACCCGTGGCCAGTCCGAACGCGTTCGCGAGAATCGGCTTGGACACCGTGGACAGCGCCGCCTCCACTGCCTGATGCACCTGCATTCCCTGTCTGCTGAAGTACTGGATGCCGGAGATGAGGTGGATGGCATAGTCCACACCGACCCCGACTGCGACTGCGGACAGCGTGGCAGTGACGAGATTAAGATTGTACCCCGTGAGAGCCAGGGCTCCCATGATGGCAACGATGGTGATGGCGATCGGCAAGAGGGCGATAATCGATGCGCGCAATTCGCGCAGGAAGATGACCAGCATAAGGAACACGAGCAACAGCGCCAGTCCGAGGCTCTTCACCTGGCTGTCCACGATGAGCCTGTTCAATTCGTCGTACAGGATGGGCGTCCCGCTCAGGATGCGCAGCTCCGGGTGCTGTGTCTGGAACTCCTTCAGCAGCGCAACATCCTCACTCGTCAGGTCGTTCGTACGGGCAACCAGCCGCAGACCGTCGTCGCTGTACCACGACTCGATATCCCCGTCGTCAATGCGCTGCAGTATGAGACTGACCGTATTGGGGCTCTGCGGATAGCCCGGCTGGCCGCTCATGCCGGCGGACGCCCCCTGCACCGTATCGAACAGTGATTGGGCCTTCAGAATGCCGGGCACCCGTTCAAGGTCGCGCTCCATCTGAAGAACATCCTCTGCATACTCATGGTCGCGGAGTGTCTTGAGTCCACGTTCCGCGGGGATCTCCCCCATCAGCAGCAGTGCGCCCCCAAACGTATCCTCAACCGTGTTGAAGGTCTGGCGAATTGATGAATCCTCCTTAAAGAACAGGAGCGGGTCGGAGACGACTTTGAGATCGGGAAGATTGTAGGCGGAGAGCGCAAGAACGACTATGGCGGCAGCGATTATTGCTCTCCTGTGATTCGGCAGGTTCACGAACAGGCCGATTACGCTACCCTGCTCCGGCAGGTCACGGTCTGTCGGCAGCTGGATGCGCGTCAGCAACACCGGGAGAAACACCAGTGACAGGAACGCGGCATAGGCAATGCCCAGGGGCACGTACATGCCCATCTGGCGTGTCGGCACAAGGTCAGACCACAGCAGCGACGCGAAACCCGCGATGGTGGTCAGCGCCGTGAGCACGATGGGCTTGGCGACCATCTTCATCGTCTCTGCAGTCAGTTCCCGCCGGTCACGGTGCTGCCCCGCCTTTGCCATGAAGTGCGTGACGTAGTGCAGACCGTAGGCCGAGCCCATCACAACTATGAAGATAGGGCTCACTGCGGTGACGATGTTGACGGACTCGCCCTGCGCGAAGATGGTGCCCACCGTCCACAGTGCCGCCAGTCCTGCCGGCAGGATGGAAAGGACGGCCAGCCGTCGGCTGCGCAGCATGAGGTAGAACACCAGCAGCACGAGAGATGCGGCCGCAGGTGGCAGGATGAACAATATGCGTATGAGATACCAGTACAGCGTATCGGCGATGACTGCATCCCCGGTGAGAGAGAGGGTCAGGTTGTCATACCTGGCCAGAATGGCCTTCAGCATGTCGACCAGTGCATCTGCGTCGGCGCCATCCTCGAGCGTAAGGGCAATGATAGCGGTGCTCTCGTCTGAGGAGAGGAACTCGGTGGCGGGAATGTATCTCTCCCGTATGTAGTCCTCGAGGTCATCGTAGTGCTTGTGAACAAAGCTCTCGTCCACATCGAATGAATGGTTTGCCAGCACAACCTCGTTTGGCAGGAAACCCTGTGCCTCCCGCACACCGGCAAGCTGCTTCGCCATCAGCTGCAGGTCGAGGATGGAAATGAGGTTCTCCTCGGAGAGCAGAGACTCGTCATCCTCGATGAGTATGGCGATCGACCCCGCGATGTTGTACTTCTCCGTCAGCGCCTCGTACTCGGCATAGACCTCATTGTCCTCCACGAAGAACTCCGTGACGTGGGTTTCGATACTGATCCGGAACAGTGAGACCAGCGAAGCCAGGTTGAGAAGGACCACCAATACCAGTATGACTCGGCCCTTCGAGTGTATGAAGTCTACGAACCTGTCCACGCCGCCTATCCCCTCTCCGGCTCTGCGGGAGTCTGTTCCGGTCCGCGACCCTGTATGCCCTGCAACAGGATCCTCACCGCCACTCTGACCCACTCCTCTCGCTCGATGAGGGTGTACTTCTTCCCGCCGAGCATCTCCTGCGACAGCACGTACGTCATCAGCATGCCCTGGTAACACCGCGCGGTGATCAGCGGCGACTCAAGCGGCCCGATTCGTCCGGCTTTCTGTTGTGCCTCAAGAAACGCGGCGAGTATTCGGTTCGCCTTGAGGAATGTGCTCTCGAACAGATGCTCGGCCCGGTCCGGAAACCGGTACGCGTCGGACAGTGCGAGCCGCAGGACGAGCATGTTCTCCTCAACGGCTGCCAGAAACCCGTTGCCAATACGTTCGAAGACCACTTCAAGCGGGGCGTTCATGACCTCTTCGGAGGAGAGTATCTCCGGCATCAACCGTTCGAGATACGGGCCGGGCCAGCGTTCCCCGAGTATGCCGTCGAATATCTCTTCCTTGCTCTTGAAATAGAGATAGATGGTCCCCTTGCCGATGCCGGCGCTGCGGGCGATGTCCTCCACGCTGGCTCTATCAAGTCCGCTCGTGCCCAACACCGCCATGGCGGCATCCATGATGGCTTCGCGGCGCGATTTGCGGACTTCGGGAGTCTCCGCTGCAGGATTCTGTGCGGACATCAGGTGCGTTTCTCGATACTGACTGACTGGTCAGTCAGTATGCCGTCGCGAGCGGAATCTGTCAATGCTTCCGGAGGGCTTGTGCTTGGGAGAACGAACGCAGGGCTCGGTGCCGGACCCTCAGTGGAATTAGTCGCTGACGACTTCCGTGAGTTCCTCCAGCACCTTCATTCCTGTCCCCGTCAGAGGGACGAGGACAGAGCTATCCTTCGGGATGCGGCCGTCGCGGATGGCCGTCAGCGTGGCGGCGAAGGCTACGGCGCTGGTGGGCTCGACGATGTAGCCCATGGCCACAAGTGACTTCAGTGCGTGCGATATCTCCACGTCCTCCACGACGACGACGAATCCGTGCGTTTCCCTGACTGCCCCGGCAATCTGCTGCCGTCTTGGAGGGTCGACGATTGCGATGCCGTCGGCCAGCAACGATTTCTCCGCATTGGGTCGTGTCACGCCAAGCTCCGCGCAAACGGGCGCGAATCCCGCAGCCTGTGCCGCGATGAGTCGAGGCATCTTCGGCAATAACCCCGCAGCGGCAAGCTCGGAGAAACCCGTGTGCAGTCCCAGCAGCACGGTTCCGGCCCCGACCGGCGCCACGACGTAGTCCACGGTTGGCATCTGCTCCACAGCCTCGTATGCCATCGTCTTGACGCCATGAGCGAAGTAGGGATTCCACCAGTGCCCGACGTACGCGGCGCCTTCACCCGAGGCTTCCAGGGCTGCCGTGTGAACCGCCATTCTGTCGCCCGTGCACTCATGCAGTCGTGCCCCGAGCAGGCGCAGCAGCCGTTTCTTCCCGTCGGGGGTCCATTCGGGCAGAAAGACGTCGACACCGATTCCCAGGCGCAGGCCCATGCGAGCCATGGCAATGCCCGCGTTGCCGGAGGAATCGACGACTATCGAATCGAACCCCATCTCCGCACAGCGCGCAACGGCTACGTATGCGCCGCGGTCCTTGAAGGAGCCACCGGGATTCAGGTACTCGAGCTTGAACGAGACGCGGACGCCTTCTATCTCCTCCGTGAGGATAGGGGTGTCGCCGATAGCGGTGTCCGGGAGATTCGCGAGAGGAAGGACAGGGGCGAAGCGCTTGAGTCCGCCCGCGTCGCCGCCGCGGCAGGCGACGATTCTGTCCTTGTCCACGTGCACTGCAACGTCAAGCGGCAAGCCACAGGAGTGTTTCCACGTCCACGGCCTACGCGGTACGGCCTCGCCACACCCCTGACAGCTGATGGTGAAGGAGGGCGGGCTACATGCTGCTCGTGTACTCATCTCTTCCTCCGTGAAACGTGCGCGGATGATAGCACGGCGGGGCATTCAGCGGGCAGTCGCCCGGGCCGCGAGCAACGCGCCAGGTTCCACGTTGCGGCGTCCCTCCCACCCATATCCTGTAGATACCGTCTTGCATGTCAAGCTGCTATAGCTATGGCAGGGTCGAATGGGCTTCCGTTCTTGAGCACTCCGAAGATGATGTGAACGAGTTTGCGCATAGCCGCGCCCACGATGACCATGTTGCATTTGCCATAGCCT
>JAUVZB010000101.1 GCA_030602785.1 Dehalococcoidia bacterium | reverse complement strand
TCCTTGGTCTTCTCCGAGATATGGGCAAAGAAGGCTCGCATCTGGGCGATCTGTGACATCTTGGCTACGCCCGGGGCTACCTCAGAGAGAAACAGCTTCAACTCCTGGCCTGGGTCGAGGCCAGCGATAGAGCAGAACTCGCGTATCTCCTGGGCCAGCTTTTGCTCCTCGAGGTCGGTGTCGGGTCTGGCAGCCTCCCCGGCGATGGGCAACACGGAGTAGCGCGTCTTGAGGCCGGAGCCGTATCGGGTCACGCGGAGGTGCAGGTCCTTGAGGTGTCCGACCATCTCGGCCACGTCCTCGACTCCAAAGAAGCACCGGTTGCTCATCTCCCAGGGGATCTCCTCGCCCTCGCACTTGGTCAGCACGGTCCAGCGGAGGGACTTCTTGACCCCTTCTGCACAGAGAGCGCAGCCCTCGCCTTTGCATTCTCTTGCTTCGTTGTCGATCCAGTGTGTGCTGGACTCAGTGCCTTTCTTCGATAGAACCACCAAGTCCTTCGCCTCTCCCGCATCCCAGGAGAGGAAGTTCCCCTTGCTCGGTTCGGCTTGTCGCTCGTAGGGTGGCATTGGTCAGCTCTCCTTTTCCACTGGGGCGAGTAGGCGTGATTCATCACGACGGGCAATGCAGGTGATGACGTTGCCGACGTGAAGGCGAGTGATTTCGGTATCGGTCAGTCCTTTGGCGATGGCGTTGAGCCAGGTTTGGGTGTAGTGTTTGCTCTTGGCGATACGAAGGGCATCCTGGAGATTGCCGGTGGCCAGGCGAAGCTGCTCATGGGAGCGTTTGAGATGGAATTGGACTAGGGACATGGCTCATTCTCCTTTTCTGTAGCCAGTTTGACCGCGAGTGCGTGGGCGCAGAGGTCGTCGGTGTAGTTGTGAAAGTCTCCCCACTTGCAGGTGCACCAGAAGGTTCCGTTGACATAGATGGTAGTGCGGTAGCGACCGTCTTTTCCCTGGACAACAGCCTGAGTGAAGGAGGAGGTCTTCTGGCCGATAGTTACCCGTCCCTCGTCCACCAGCCGTTGCGCTTTCTCAGCGCGGGTTTCGGTCATCTGCGCCTCCCCAGGACGTAGGCAAGGACAGCGGTGGCTGCCCACCAGAGGACGATGAGGTAGCGGGTGCCGCAGATGGTCGCGGTCAGGTAGAGCTTTAGGTCAGTCATGGGTCAGTCCTTTCTTCTCGGCGAAGTAGTGCCACAGTTCCAGGAAGAAGTCCCAGTCGATCACGGCGAGTGTGGTGTGCGACCTTGCGACGTGCATGACCATGACGGGAACCTTCCGCTCAACCTTGGCCTGCTTGCAGACTATAGTGAAGAGAGTGTGGACGAGGCTACGCTTCCTCCACTTGCACTCCACGTATAGGTCTGGGTGAAGCGTGTCCGAGGATGTATGCCGACTGCTGATCCCACTGAGCGGCGTTCGCTCTGTGCCCAGGGACTTGGCTATCCTGCGCTCGAAGGCTTTCCAGGCTTTGTCAGGCATAGTGGCCATGTCCTCCTGATACGAGAGAGTGTCCACACCCGGGTGAACATGAAGACCTCGAGAAGCCAGCGAGTATGGGCGTGAGGGCTGTACCCCCATTGAAAGGTACAGCCAAGGTTGTGGATATGCGAGAGACTCCATAGTCCGCTTCGTAGTTTCCAGCCCATCTTAAACATCTGGCTTCTCCTCCAGGCCCAGGAGCACGGCGGGGTCGTTGGTTATTCCTATCTCGTCCAGGGCCCGGGTGAGAAGTTTGTTGCAAGCCTGGGACATGGTGAACGGACGGCCCCGCTTCCAGGCCATCATTCTGAGAAAGGTCATGTAGGGGATCCGATACCGGATCTGCATGGTGTCGAGCGCGGCTGAGGGTTGCTGGGTCATGGGCGTCTCCTTTCGTCTTGCTTGTATTCTGCTCCGACTGTAGTGAGGACACAGCCCGCTGCGATGTCCGTCATAGCAAGCTCAACATCCACGAAGTTCCGCTCCAGGATTTTGCGGGCAGTCTCCTCGTCTACCTGCTCCCACTGAGGCTCGTCAAAGTAACGTCTCAGAATCTTCATCCTAATCTCCTTGCCAGCTACGCGCCCGCTGGCGGGGCTATCGGTTGGCCCATCTGACTGCGGCGATGAAGAGGTAGATACCTGCAACGATCCCGACGGTCACAAGGACCGCCACTACGTTCTCGTGCATGACGTTGTCTCCTTGTCTCTGCCTGTGTCTCTATCCTACTGCCATTATACCACAGGACACAGGGGATGTCAAGGGGTTTCTTGCCCAAAACCCTTGCAGGTTTCCTTGCTTTGTGCTATAATGAGTGCAGAGGAGGTTGCTGCATGGACGTTCGCTCGATTCCCCTCGAGGAGCTACTGCCCCCACTCTACCCCGTTCGTACCCACGCCGACGACGACAAGATGCGCGAGCTCGTCCGATCCATCGCCACGAAAGGTCTTCTGCATCCCTTGGTCGTCACCCCGGAGGATGGCAACTACCGGATACTCGCGGGCCATCGCAGGCTCATCGCTATCCGGGGTCTAGGCTGGCAGGACGTACCGTGTCACGTCATGGACCTGGACGGGCGCAAGGCTGAGGACATCACCGTAGAGGAGAACTTGGTCAGAGAGGACATCAACGACCTGGACTTGGGTTACTTCCTCAAGCACATCTGCGACCGGGAAGGGCTGACCCAGAGACAGGTGGCGGAGCGATACGGACATTCGGGGGCCTGGGCCAACCGCTACATCAGACTCACCAAGCTCGACGACGACACTCAGATGGCGGTCCAGGAAGGGGTCTTGGACGGCAGGGCCGCGTTGGAGTTGCAGCGAGTGGACAATGAGGACCTTCGCAAAGTCTGGACCCGAGAAGCAATCGTGTATGGGCACTCAGTCACTCGGGTACGCCAGCAAGCGGACCAGTACCAGAGAAACAAGCAGGTGGTTGACCAGGCGGTAGAAACTGCTCAGGAGGTTCGAGAAGAGCAGGCGACCAGTCCATACCAGTTGTATTGTGTTGGGTGTGGGACGCCAGCGCTAGAGAGATCGGGAAGCATGGCCTGGCTCTGCGTGGGCTGCCTTCGTGCGATAGATGAGGCAGCACAGCGTCAAGCTGTTGCTGAGGAATAGAGAGGGGCTACGCTGTGTTACCACGGGGTAACGCAGTCCCTCTCGAGAGAGCAAGGAGGGCGGGAAAGTGGCAGTCATCAAGAGCATGTCGGAGATCGCCAAGAAGTGGGCCTCGGTCACACCGGGTAGGGCCTCCTACTACGAGACCGGGGTTCGGACCACTGCAAAGGATTGGGCTGGTGCGGCTGCTCAAGCAGCGTCGGCATATGAGGCGGGCGTGCAAGAAGCCATCGGGCGCGGGGCCTACCAGTCTGGAGTCTCCGCAAGAGGAACAAGCGGCTGGCGCGAGGCGACGCTGGCCAAGAAAGAGCGTTGGGCCGCCGGTGTTCGGATCGGGGAGAGCCGCTATACTCAGGGCTTCGCTCCCTTCCGGGCAGTCATCGAGGGAGTGACGCTTCCTCCGCGCGGTCCCAGAGGCGACCCCTCAAACTACGCCCGCTGTGAGGCCATCGGTTTGGCCCTGACAGCAGCGCGTAAGGCCACGAGCTAGGGGGTGAGGAATGAAGATCAGAGACGTTGTTCTTCAGGATCGCCTTGACCAGATGGTGAACGCTCGTACCTGGACGTTCAACATCAACCTCGTCGACCCCGTGACTGAGTTCAAGGTATGGTTCTTCGCCAAGAACGATGCCACGGGACCGAACGAGGCTGGGTGCATCCCCTACCTGATCGAAGAG
>JAUVZB010000047.1 GCA_030602785.1 Dehalococcoidia bacterium | reverse complement strand
GTTGCTCTCATCCGTGCTCTCCGGTTGATACTGAGCGTCTTCGACGCCGGACCAACGGCCCATCACCGTCCAAGAAACCGCCTCAGCGTGGCGGCAAAGCCCACATGCACCCACCGTTCCCATCAATCCACGGATTACGGTTGCCAGACCGCACTTGGCATTGTTGATGGGCCTATCCACGTCGCCGAAGTCTATGTCAACGACGACGTTGCTGTGACTCTTGTTGGTCGCCCAAGCTGCGCCCGTCTCAGCGACACAAACGTTTGAATCGTAGAAATCCCTGGAGAACAGGAAGACCACGTATATGTCCTCCCGGAACTGGTCCTTCAGGTACTCATAGATGTCCCGTCCATGTGGGACATTTGTGCGGGCATCACTCGTGAATATGAAGCTGTTGGCGAGGTCCCAATCAAGCAACTCGAAGATCCGCATCAGGAAGGAGCCGAATTCCTTGTTCTCGCTGTCATGACTTATCAGGACCTTCTTCGTGCTTTGCGAGAGCCGTGCTGCGCGCATGAACTGGAAGTTCTCCTCAACAACGGCATTGCACTCATCGTGATCAAGCTTTCTCTCCAGTATGCTCATCGTCTGAGTCTTTTCGGCGAATGACTTCTTTATCTTGTCGGCTTCTTCTTCCTCCTCCTGTTCTTTCTTGTCTTTCCTACGGAGTTCCTGTACATCGCCCTTGTGGTTCACAATGAACCTAACGAGCAACTTCAATGCGTCCGTCAACGTCATGTACCTTTCGTCGGTCTCTTCGTACCCTCTTCGGTTGCTGATTGCCATGTCCACCAACGCGTTGTCTTCAAAAACGTCTACGTGGATTTCGCCTATTACGTATGAGTCGTATATCTCCTCGGTTTGAACCTTAGGCAATACATCATACTCACCGATCCTATCCCTGGAATAGATGGTTATCCGGTTGTCGTTCACAGAGATTCTGTGTTTTTCGTCGCCGCTCGCCCCTTCCCTGTAGACGAGAGCGTTCAACTCTTTCTTGTCTACTATCGTGCCAATCCAGCCCTTGAACGCGAAGTCGATTTCTCGTGGCTCGCCATTCTTGCCGAGTGCCTGTATGGGTTTGGGGATTGTTGGGAGCCTGCCTCTCACCTTTTCGTCCGCGAGACTGTCCTCATAGGCGAACACTCTCTTGTACCGTTCGGGGATGTCGTTCTTCCTGACTTCGTCCGCCTTGAGTTTGTACTCTGGGCCTATCGTCATTATCGTGTCCATCTTCTTGAAGAAATCCAATTGTGCGTAATCCAAGGTCCAAGGCTGCTCATCGTTCTTCGCGATGAGAATCTTGAATTCATCAAGGTCGACGTTGAAATTACGTATGAGCCGGTTAACGAGATGGTAGTAGGTAGTATTTATGTTCTTCTGGATTTGTTTGAGGACGATTCTCGTGCCCGTGCCGTTCGCCGATAGCCTGCCCGCCGTGAAGACAATGCCCTCGTCAAGAATCGCATCGGGCTCCCTATTCTCCTTCGTTATCTTATCGAAGTCCAGAATGCACCCCGCTTTCTGGCCGTCTTTCACCGAAGAATAGAGTTCGATTCTCTTCGCTAGGGAGAATGCCGCCAATTTCCCGATCCCTTTTCTGCCGAAAACGGGTTTCCCTTTGGGATTGAGAGGACGTTCTTCGCGTCTGTCGTAACCGATATCCAAGAAATACTTGTTGACTTCATCGGGGTTCATTCCGACACCGTCATCTTCGATCACGACCTCAGGCGCGGTACCAGTCCTAATCGTGACCCAACAATTATCCGCGCCGGCATCATAACTGTTCGAAACGAGTTCCGCTATTATGCTCGCAGTGTCCCCGTACAAGTGAGGCCCCAAGATAGCTATCACCTTCTTGTCTATCGTAATCCTGTATTCGGCCATATTTTCCTCCGTCTACCACGTCGTGTCGATGCAGCGGCGCTACATGACACTTGGAAGCGAAGACTCTTTAAGCTTGCCGAGCGCCGAGATGGGACCGGTTGTTCACTTGACCATCCGATTCGATCTTGCAGGTTCGTTGATTGCCAAGGATAGCCAATTCATCAAGAAGACGCGCGATGCCTGCATTGATTTCGCATTCCCAAATGACCACGGCGCGCCATCCTATTGCATGTAGTTGGTCGATCTTTCTCTGGTCTCTTTCTTGATTCTCGCCCATCTTCCGAAGCCAGTAGGTACAGTTGGAGGAAGGCGGACGTGAGCGCTTGCATCCGTGTGCGTGCCAGAAACATCCATGTACAAAGACAGCGAGTTTCTGTCTGGCGAACACCAAATCCGGGGTGCCGGGCAAATCTCGGCGGTGGATCCGATAACGGAAGCCCGCCTTGTGAACGGCTCGTCTGACAAGCATCTCGACCGAGGTATCTTTGGTGTGTACCGCAGCCATGATCCTGCTTCTAGTCACGCGATCCACAGTGTCCGTCATGGGCGCCCGGCACTGTCCACTTCGTTTTCCAGATGCTTGACGATGCTCCTCGCGACCACACGACCCAAACGAACCGGCACGGCGTTGCCTATGAGCCGTCCGATATTCTTCATCATGACAGACTCGTCTGGATTGACGAATTCATAATACTTCGGGAATGTCTGCAACATTGCCCCTTCTCTCAAAGAGAGCGCGCGGTTCTGCTGCGGGTGACCGAAGCGCCCGTTTCCGAAGCCGAAGAATTGCGTCGTGATGGTCGGCGACAGTTGGTCCCACTCCATGCGAGCGTACACTCCGGGGTAGCTCTTGCCGGTTTTCTTCTTGTGGCATTTGGCCACTAGCGACTCGTCCCAATCTCTCCACGTGCCGCCGGGACGAGACGCGTGAATCCTCTCCAAGTTGCGCTCAGATAGACGGCTGGAGCGATGCAACGAGTCGTTGGGACACGCATGTCCGGCCAAGATTTCGGGTAGTTTTTCTATTGTCGCGCGTACGGTCCTGGGTGAACGGTGTGTGGGAGGAATCAATTCGATCTCTCCGAACAGAGAGCCGAATAGGACGAGGCGTCTCCTACTTTGAGGGACTCCGTATTGGCTACACTCCACTTCGCTGACCGTGACATGATAGCCCAATGTTTCCAGAGAAGCTTTGAAATCCGCGAATACATCGTGCTTCGCGAGTTGGAGGACGTTCTCCATCGTCACAATTTCGGGCGACAGCTCGGACACGAGTCGCGAGAACTCGTACAGCAAACCCCACTTCTCGTCTTCGCGCCTATCTTGACCGTTCGTGTAATTCGAGAACGGCTGACAAGGCGCGCATCCGGCCAAAATCTTGATGTCTCCGTCTGGATACAACTGACCAATTTCATTCCCAGCCACGTCCCGAATATCCTTCAGGATGAAGTCTGCCCGATTGTTGTGTTCGTATGGGTATTCGCAAGCGGGGTTGAGATCAATCCCGGCGTTGACCCTGATCCCTTCTTTGATGAATCCGTGAGTCAGACCTCCTGCGCCACAAAACAAATCAATGACGGATGCTCTCATTCCTTTATCTTTAGGAAATCGCGGTGTGTATCGTTTCGAAGCCAATGCAGTCGGTCTCCCTTACTGACGCCCAACGTTCCGTTCGCCATAAGCCGCACTGACAGAATCAGCCCCGCCCGATTTGACCCATTCATCCACCTCGGAGAACTGGAACTTCCACAGACGGCCTACGCGGTGCGCGGGCAAGCCGCGCCTTTCAATCCACCGGTAGACGGTGTCGCGCGCAACTCCGAGGTGCTGCGCCAGCTCTTCGACCGAGACCCATCGCTCTTCCACAAGTCGCCTTTCCATTGAACCGGGTTTAAGTCGTACAGACATGGTGATACTCTGCTTAAGTGTACTGTGAACGGTGCTGAATCTCAATAGTCAGCTCACACCTGTGTTGATGGTCTACGATTCTGTCCTCCCATAACTGTTCAGCGAAAATGTCCGCATGCAGGAGATGCTGACATTAGGAATTCGGGGGACACCACACTTATCTCATCCTTTGAAGTTGGGGCCCTACCGTCTTCACCACACTCCCCTGCCGACTCCGACCTCCAGTATCTCCACGAAGACAGTGACGCCAGGCGGACGGCCTGTGCGCACGTGCACGTGCCGGACAATGGCCGACCTCGAAGGTGCCGACCTCATCGACACCCCCCAGCTCGCCGAAGCCCTGCAGTACCGCAAGCGCGAAGGGGACTAGGAAGAAGGGCACGAGCCAGCACAAAGGCCCAGGACTTGCCAAGGGATAGGTGTGATGTCCGCGGCATTCCACTTGAGGCATCCGCTGTTGACCAATACAATTAGAGAGAAGCCGACCAAGCAGGGATTGTGATGACTAGCCGAGATACCGTCGTGCGTCAATGAGCCATGTTACCTGACTACCCAGAGTTCAAGAATCGTCTGTTGCGGCTGCTCTTGCGGAAACTCGAGGAGCGTGTTCGCGACGAACCCCTGCTGCAGCAAGTTCGTCATGTTCGATACTTCGAGGGCGATTCCTGCATATTGGGTGGGGAGAACGCTGATACAGGCGAGACGGGATTCACGGAACTGGCCACCGAATCCACTGCTGAACGTGAAGCCATCATCAAACGAGGGCCTATGGCAGTGGTCGAGAATCTTGGCGAAATCGCCAAAGACCTACAGAAGAAACAGGTACAGATGATGTTCGCCCATATCTCACAGGCTTCGGAAAAGGCAGGCACCTCGGTGGACGCAGGTGGTCGCCCGTTCGACTTCGATCTCTTCATAGAGGCACTCGAACGCATACAGATCGATTTCGATGAAGACGGAAGGCCACGCATGCCAGCCTTCTTCGTGCCTCCAACCATAGCCCAGCAGATAGCCACCAAGCTTCCTGAATGGGAGAAGAATCCGGAGTATAAGCAACGAGTGGACAACTTGATCGAGCGGAAGCGAATGGAGTGGAATGATAGAGAGAGCCGTCGAAGACTGGTTGACTAGTGCAAGCGAACGCGATTTCCAAGTCCCGTTCGCCCAAATGCTGTTCGCCAAAGGTCATCGAATACTCCTGGTATCGAAGCACCGACCCCTTGAAGAGGGCAAAGACCTCGTCACGATTGACCCTGACGGTCAGTGCTGTGCCTATCAGCTCAAGGCTGGTGACATCAACGTGAGTCGGTGGCGGACCATTCAGGGCGAACTGAACGACCTAATCGAGTTGCCTGTCAATCATCCTTCGGTGGCTAGGGATTGCTCGCACAAGGCATACTTGGTCACGAATGGCGAGATATCGGATGAGGTCAGGCACAGAATCGACCTCATCAACGACAGGAACCAAGCACTTCAGCGACCTGTTCCGCCGCTGGGGGTTGTGGCCCGCGGAGACATGGTCCGGGACTTCATTGATTCTCACGGCGAGTACCTGCCCTCTGGCGTGCATGACTCTCACGAGTTCCTTGGGTTGTATCTGTCGGAGGGCCGTTCCTCCTTTCCCAAAGAGCGGTTCTGCAACTTCCTACAGAATGACCTCCTGCGCGACGAGGATGGCGGATTTGGAAAAACGATTCGCGCTATGACCAGTGCAGTGCTTCTAACCTCCTACATTGCAGGAGCCTTCCAACGTGCCAACAACCACTATGCTTTGTTCGAGGCTTGGACGTGCCTACTGGCCCAGTTGGCCGGATACGCAACCAAGAACAGGCTGCGGTTGGAGACCTGGAAGCCATCTTACGACTTGGTGCTCGACCAAGCCGTCGGCAGTCTTGTTGCCTTGCGTGCAGAAGCCCTTGAACGCAGTGACCTACTAGAAGAACCCATCATCGTTGATGGTGGACCCGTGTATCGAGTACGCACGACAATCGTGCTTGGTGCAGTGGCAGCACTAGAGAACTACCTACTGGTCAATGAGCCACCAGAATCGATGGTGGAGGGTTCGCTCGCGCTGTATCTCAGGCATCATGACCACCTCTGGCTCTGGGGGGAGTCCTCAGCGCCCTTCTTCTTCGCCCTGGTGAAGTTCCTAGAGGCGGCCGAACACAAAGAGCTTGCTGACGCACTCCTGCGTACTGTCACCGAGGGCGTCGTGCGGAGCAACTCACCACTGAGCGATGCAGGATTGCCCAGTCCCTACTTCAGCCCTCAGGATATCCTAGACCAGCAACTCGGATCCGAAGATGGCGAGATTGCCCACTATGAGTTTTCAGGTCAGTCATACTCGCTTGAGTCGCTCATCCATATGCTTGCACGTCGAGGCCACAGGGAAGCGCTCGCGGCGCTGTGGCCGAGTATCTCCCATATCGCCTTCGCTGAACTTGTCCCCGACGATGAAGGCAATGTCTTCTCGTGGCGAACACCTGGTGGTGTCAATCGGGGGACGCTGCCCGAGCCAACCCAGAGTTGGAACGCTCTCGTTGACCGCGCTCACAACGCTGTATCGTGCATCTCAGCTAGTCTTTGCGACTACAGGTGGCTGTTCCATTTCCTAATCCTTGTCTATCCACACCGCTTCACTCCGGCAATCAGTGGACTACTTGATGGAGTCAACTCTTGATGGCCAGGCATTCCGTCGTCCTAATTCAGCGGACACCATACTTGTCTCACCCCTGTGGGTTTGAACCCCGAGCGTCTTCGCTACACCTCCGGTCAACTTCGTCCTCCAGTATCTCAGCGGAGGCAGCGTCACCAAACGGACGGCTTCCGCATCCGTAAGCGGGCCCCACCATCGCCGAGGCCCTGCAGTACCGCAAGCGGGAGGGGAACTGAGTACACGAGCTGGCTGCCGCGAGACCTGTGGTCGGTACAAGAGATACGTGTTGTGTCCCCGGAATTCCGCCGGTCCTACCGCGGTACCTCAACTGGATCCGAAGCGAACTGCGATTGAGCAATGGGCAGCAAAAGCAGTATGATTTGGTGGCCCAGAAGAAGGTCAGTCAGAGGAGGACAAGGGTGAAGTGGTGCAACCGCTAGCAGAGGTATTCGGCCATGTTGTCAGCGACCAGTCGGAAGATGCCATCCGCTACCGCTCCAGGCGGCTATGTCCATTCAACAACAAAGTGCCGAACTGCACAAAAGACAAGGCGAAGAACCCCCTTGGAGTGTGCAGCATCCTGCATGACGGGGCGCCGGCCATCACGTGCCCAATCAGGTTTCGAGAAAGCTGGTTGATAGCAGACGATGCTGCGTCCTTCTTCTTCGACGAGGGAGTGGCTTGGAGTTCGCTGATAGAGGTTCGATTGAATGACGCAAACGGAAAGTCAGCCGGGAACATCGACGTCGTTCTCGTAGCCTACGATGACAGCGGGAGAGTGTTTGACTTCGGTGCCCTCGAAATCCAGGCTGTCTACATCTCTGGCAATGTTCGGGAACCATTTGAGTACTACATGTCTGATCCCAAGGCGCATGCCCAAATGGACTGGTCTGATCAGCCCAATTACCCCCGGCCTGATTACCTGTCATCTTCAAGAAAGCGTCTTGCGCCTCAGCTTCTATTCAAGGGGGGCATCCTGCATTCATGGCGAAAGAAGTGTGCAGTTGCGCTCAACAGGGGCTTCTTCAATACACTTCCACCCCTCACGAAGGTTGACAAGAGCAAGGCCGACATTGCGTGGCTTGTCTACGATCTCGATCTGGTGACAGTTGACGGGCAGAGCACATACAAGCTGACCAAAATGGACGAGGTCTTCACGGAGTTTGAGCCCGCCCTGCTGTCGATCACCACTGCTGCACCCGGCAAGATGACGGATTTCGTGAGGCTGCTTCAGGAAAGGCTCGACGAACAGCTCGAGACCCCGCCTGCGAACAAGACCATCGAGACGCCATTCTGAGATGACTACGAGACAACAGTGGATGTTCCCCGAACTCGGCACCTCGGACGACGTGCCAGGACCAGTCAATGTGGCGTCCATCCCGCAGCGAAGTCCTTTTCGATATCCCGGTGGAAAGACTTGGTTCGTGCCAACTTTCAGGAATTGGGTTGCGACTCTCTACCCCAAGCCCGAAACCTTGATTGAGCCATTTGCAGGCGGAGGAATAATAAGCCTCACAGCCCTCTTCGAAAACCTTGTCACAACCGCAGTTATGGTTGAGATTGATGACGACGTAGCAGCAGTGTGGCAGTCAGTAGTTGACGGACATACGACGTGGCTCGCGCAGCGAATACTCGAATTCGAACTGACGAGGGATTCAGTCATGCGCGAGATTTCGAGACTGGACGTTGACACCAGAGAGAAGGCATTCCAGACGATACTCAAGAATCGAACATTCCATGGCGGCATTTTGGCCGAAGGGTCTGGATTGTTGAAGTACGGCGAGAATGGAAAAGGAATCCGCTCACGCTGGTATCCAAGCACTCTCGCGCGCCGATTCTCGGATCTGGGTCTGGTGGCAGATCGCATCCGCTTCCGGTGCGAGGATGGGCTGGATGTGATTCAGGAGTACACCGCCTGCAAGGACGTCATCTATTTCATCGATCCACCGTACACCGCCGGAGGCAAGAAGGCTGGCAATCGTCTCTACCGCCACTGGCGCTTGGATCACGAGCGCCTCTTCGCACTTTGCGAGACACTCAGGGGCGACTTCCTCATGACCTACGACAACGCAGAGGAAGTGAAGGCGATGGCTCGTCGACACGGCTTCCAAATGCGGCTGATCCCCATGAACAACACTCATCATGCAACCATGGAAGAGCTCGTGATAGGCAAGGATCTGTTGTGGATGGACCGATATCCCGAGGTGCATGAACCGGAAGCCGACTATGGCACGAAGCCATGACCTCCCTGCGTATTCCTTGAACACCGTCCTCGCCTCATCCCACTGCACTCGTCACACGATGACTCTGGCACCTCCACTCCACTGACGCCCGGCTCCAGCTTCTCGCCGCATCCAGCATAGACGCCCAAGGACCTGTTCACGTGTGAGTAGCCAGCAATGTCGCCGACCTTCAAGGCGCGGACCTCATCGACACCCCCACCTCGCCGAGGCCCTGCAGTACCGCAAGCGCGAAGGGGACTAGGAACCCGTCGCAAGGACTGTGCAAAGGCTCAGACTTTGCGAAGAGATAAGCATGGTGTCCCCGGAATTCTCCAGATGAGTGGCCACATCAGACACAGTGGCCGCGGCCCTCAGTTGAGAGCATCGCCAGTCCTCAAGGGACTCCAACTCATGCTGGTACTGATTTCGGGGGGAAGGTCAGGTATGCCACTCACTCGCGTATTGGGCTGGGTGGTTGACAAGGCTATCTCCTTGAGGTTTTAATGAATCAGCCAATTAGGCAGTTTGTCGACTGCAAAGGCATAGCCCATGATATCCATAGTATCGAGATGCCAATATCAGATGTGGCGTGCCCGACGGAGAATAGTGTGCCGTCCGGTGTTATCCATCCTCCTCATGCTGTTGATTCTTTATGTCATCGCTGCTCTGGTTGTCGCCGCATATGAGGAGGTTGGTCTTGGCAGTGCCCTGCTTAGAATATTCCCTGCCTTCTTTGGTGAAGTAGGCTTCATAGAGAGCCCCTTTGTCGCTGTCCAGGTTTTTGTGCTGATCGGTCTGCTAGCCAGTATCACCTTCTTGGCTGTTGTTACCGGCAAGATAACCAGTGTCCTTGTGGAGTCTTTGAGGAGAGGAGGAAGCATGGCTAGGAAAGTCAACTTCTCCGGTCATACCATAATCTGCGGGTGGAATTACCAGGGGGAACGGGTAATCAGGGAGCTGCTATCGGCTGACGTGAAGAAACACCACGGTATCGTGATTGTGCATGACTGTGAAGAACGACCGGTGCAGGATGAGCGAGTTGAGTGCATACCTGGTGACCCCAGTCAAGACGCAAACCTGATTCGCGCCGGGGTGAGGAGAGCCAAGAGCGTCATTGTGCTTACCGACCTTTCCAAGGGGGCGAACCGCGCTGACGCTGAAGCCCTTATGGTGGTGCTGGCAGTGGAATCCCTGAACCGGGAAGTCCATACCTGTGTCCAGGTTATGAATTCGGCTAACCGTTGCCACTTGGAGCGCGCCCATGCTGATGAGATTGTATGTCTTGACCAGATGGGCGGTTGCCTTGTTGTCGCTTCGGCCCTGGAGCACGGCGTTTCACACGTAGTATCGGAGTTGCTTACCTTCGATTGTGGCAGCGAATTCTACCGCTATGATAGCTACATATCGGATGAACTGGTGGGGAAGGAATTCGCTGAAGCTGCCGGGATACTGGCACAGCGGCGCATGATACTCATAGCAGTGGAGACTGACTACTCGGAAGAACTGCGGCGACAACTGAGCAAGGACGTTCTCCATGTATTGCCGGAATCAAACCGGGCAGTGCTGACTAATCCTCAGTCCAAGTATGAAATCCACCAGGGTGACGCCCTTTTCGTGATTGCCGAGTCAGAACCAGCCAAACTCTGAAAGCGATTATGCCGCGTAGAGCTTGTCTACATCTCAACGGCTCCCCTTGATACTCCTCTGCCCCTACCCCGCAGTTAACTGATGCTAACAAGAGCCCCGCCGTGGTTTTCTTGCGAACCAGTGATGCGTCAGGCTATCGCGCATTGTAAGCACCCTTGTGCTACTTCGCCCCTCCACCTTGCTGGGATGATGCTCACAACGGTCTCGTGGTAGTGACTCCCGCACCGCTCAGCCGTCTACGCCGCAGCCCCCTGTCAAGTTCGTTCTCCAGCATCTCCGCGGAGGCAAGGGCGCCAAGCGGAGGGCCTGTCGGGCAATACTTGGGCCGAACCATCGCCGACCTCGAAGGTGCCGACCTCATCGACCCCCCCCCCACCTCGCCCAGGCGCTGCAATACCGTAAGCCCGAAGGGGAGTAGTCAGGGAGGCTTTGCGACCGTGACAGCCGCGGGTCCGGATGGAGATAAGTGTGGTGTCCAGGGAATTCCCACGAGGTCTTGACCGCGTGCTGCCCCGGTCGTTCAACATGTGTGCCCGGGGACCATGTCGGAATATGGAAAGATGTATGATGATGCGCAGGGGGTTCGCGCTGGATCACATGCGTAGTGCCCAGGCTAACTACCTCTGTTAGTAGTGAAAATTGGGGGTGCAAGATGGCAAACGAGGAAGGAACTCCGGTAGACAGGCAGCTTGCAAAAATCGAGGATATGACTCTGGACGACTCGCAACTAGCGGAACAACTATATAGCAGCGCGGGGCTGAACCCGGTGGTTGAAGCAGGGCTGAAAGACTATGACAAGCGTCTTCAACAGGAAGACAAAATGATTACTAAGGTATTTGGCCCCCGGGGGACTGACATCAAGGGCTATGGAGAGTCTGTGGCTAAGAGAGTTGCCATAGCAGTCTATGCCCTTCTGAACAGACAGTATGGTGGGCAGATGGGCGACCTCAGGTCATACATACTGACACTGGAAGACGAACGCAACCAGGCAAACACGAGATACGATGAATTGATGGGGCGAGTGGTGGGGATACTGGGCGAGGAATACAAGGAGCTGAGGACCGATTCCAACGCATTCATGGAAAAACTGACAGCAGTGGTCGGCGAAGACGCCAAGCAGTCACGGATTGACCAGGCGGCGCTTGCCGAGAGACTGGCTGACATTGATGGTTTGAGGTCAGAGATCAAGACTCTGACGCAGGAAAAGGAACGACTGGAGGCACGAATAGCGGAGCTGGATTCGAGGACGAACACTCTGGAATCCGAAAAGGCGGCTTTGGCCGCTGAGCTCGCACGCTTGAAGGAAGTCCATAACGGACTCAATGCAGCGGTAGACACACTGGCAACAACAATTCCTCACAAGGAGATAGGGGAAGGGTTGGGTGAGGAGTTATATGCCCATGTACTCAAAGATTCGAAAGTCCCTCACGCGGTGATAGATGGCGTAGGGAAATTCATTGATTTCAGGAAGTACCTACGAATCGCAGCGGCACGAGGGGCTGAAGAGGCGACCAGGCAATCAGAGCAGACGTTGCGTAACGCCTTGAGCGAGTAGCTGGCTTCAGATTCACAGTCCTTGCCACCAATGAATGAGTTCCGGGGACACCACACCCATCTCTTCCTTGCATGTATGAGGTCCAGACGTAGCCACAGAACTCCGCGGAGCTGAACCCGGAGTCTCTCTTTCTACGCCGCCCTCGCCCACGTTTCTCAAGTAGAGCGGTACTAGGCGGACTAGCCTGGCTGCAATGGAGTTGAGTGCGAGAAGGCCAAGCGCAGTTGCGCGTGGTGTCCGCAGAACTCCAGCGGACCGCAAGAGGCCTCTACGTGACCCGCACCATCGCCGACCTTGAAGACACCGACCTCATCGACATCTCCCGAATCACCGAGGCCCTGCAGTATCGCAAGCGCGAAGGGGACTGGTCAGAAGAGACAGGGACTCGGAAACGGTTCAGCCCCTGCGAAGAGATGAGCTTGGTGTCCCCCGAACTTCCGGTATGCGCTGGCCGGACGTATCCGCCGGGTTACCATCTGGAGATCCGGCAGAATCCGGATGTCTTTCCCCTCCGGATTACTACGCACTGTTCACCTACATGATGCTCCGGGGCAAACCACCGCTTGCATCAGAGCCTATTGCAAGCATATATAGTAGAGAACTCCTGGCGAACTGAACAAAGGAGGACATAGCCATGAAATGGCTAATTCTTGCATTAGGGATTGTCGCGGAAATCAGCAGCGTTACTTGCATGAAGCTGGCTGAAGGATTCACAAGGTGGATTCCCTCGGTACTCACTTTCGTCTTCATGGGAATTGGTCTTGCTGTCATGATTCTTGCCCTGAAGCGGTTTGATTTGAGTTTCGCATACACTTTTTGGGCAGGATTGGGCATTCTGTTCGTAGCTATTATTGGTATTCTGTACTTCAAAGAACCTGTAACTGCGCTGAAAATTGCTTCAAACATCCTGGTTGTATTGGGCGTTACTGGCCTGAATATAGGTGAGGTAATCCGCCATTAGAGAGCTGACCTGCCCCTGCAAAGGTTGCCTTCCATCAACAAAGGTACGATATGGCACAATCTCACATCATGCCTGTTTGAATTCCGCGCAGATACAATGTAGGCAACATGGCTGAAATTTGGCTATGGTTGGAGAAATGAGGTGGGACTGTCATGCCTGAAGCATTTCTAACAGCGGAGAATCTTCACAAGAGCTTCAACGACCACAAGGCCGTCAACGGCATTTCCTTCACCATCTATCAGGGCGAGATATTCGGCCTGTTGGGACCCAATGGTGCAGGCAAGACCACGACGATACGCATGCTTTCCACAATCCTGGTGCCGGACCGCGGCGACGCTACAATAGGGGGGCATTCGGTACGTCATTACGCTGACGCTGTTCGCCGCCTCATCGGAGTCTGTCCCCAAGAGCTGGCGCTCTATCCGGACCTCTCGGCACTCGACAATCTACTCTTCTTCGGCCGGATGGTGGGATTGAATGGCAGCGAGGCAAAGGCCCAGGCAATGGCTAATCTGGAGGCGATGGGACTGATAGACAGGGCCAGGGGCAAAGTAGACAAGTTCTCCGGAGGCATGAAGCGACGCATAAACCTGGCTATCGCCCTTATGGGCCATCCCCAACTTCTCTTCCTTGATGAGCCTACGGTAGGCATTGACCCCCAGTCGCGGAACATGATCTACGAGACTATTGAAGGGTTACGGGATGGGGGAATGACCATCCTGTACACCACACACTATATGGAAGAAGCCGACCGCCTGTGCAGTCGCGTTGCCATTGTGGATGGGGGCCGGATAGTTGCTCTGGATACTCCTTATGGACTCAAGAGCAAGATTGGGCCGCCGGAACAGGTATCCCTTGAGGACGTCTTCCTGAAACTGACCGGCCGGGGCCTTCGCGATTGAGACCGGCATGATAAGAGTTCTCACAATCGCCCTCAGGGAAGTCCGCAGCTACTTGCAGGATAGGGCCGACCTGGCCTTCAGCCTCCTTCTGCCGGTGGCTGTTTTTGCTCTGATGTATGGCGCCTTCAGTGGCCAGGCACTCTTCAACGGGACTGCCTACGTAGTGAATGACGACCCTGATGGCGCGTATTCCCAGCGCCTCATTGAGCGCCTGGGCGAGAAGGAAGGTCTGGAGGTGAGCCTGCTCACCCGGGACGAGGCAGATGCCAAGCTGGAGAGGTCCGATGTACTGCTAGTCGCGATTATTCCTGACGGCTTCTCCGCTCAACTGAGCTCCGGTTGGCAGACAGAGATTATCTTCAGACAGAGGGGCAACGGTGGACAAGCAGGCCAGATAGTAGCCAGCATGGTCCGAGGAGAGGCGGACAGGCTAAGTCAGGAAGTCCAGGCAGAAAGGCAAGTCCATAGCGCTCTGGCGGGTAAGGCTATCGGCCACGACCAGATAGAGACCACTGTGCAGGGGCTCCTGGAGCGAGAGCGCGAGTTACCCGTTGTGGTGGTCAGTGAGACACTGGTCGGTAGCGAGACCAGCCTGATGCATCAAACCCTGCCCGGCATAATCGCGATGTTCGTCCTCTTCGCCCTCACCATGGGCAGCCGGACCCTGGTGGAGGAGCGCAGGAAGGGAACACTGGAGCGGTTGCTCACTACACGGCTCAGTGTGGGGCAGCTCTTTATGGGCAAATTCCTGGCCGGCGTTGCTCGCGGTTTCGTGCAGACGTTCATACTGCTGGCCCTGGCCTACATGGTCTTTCGGCTGTTCACGCCGCTTTCTTTCCTCATGGTGCTGCTTGTTGCCCTCGTCTTTGCAGCAGCGGCGAGCACCCTGGGGTTGCTCATAGCCTCGATAGCACGGACTGAAGACCAGGCTGCCTGGATCGGCGTCGTCTTTACCATGTCCACAGTAATGCTGGGCGGGACTTTCTTTGAAATCCCTGCGGGCACGGTGCTCCATACTGTCGGCAAGGCGTCCATCAATACCTATGCCATCAGTGCTTTCAAGGCTATGACAATACCCGGAGTCGGATTGGGCGACGTGACCCTCGAGCTGACGGTATTGGCCGCAGTAGCAGTTGCCGGGCTGATACTCAGCAGAGTCCTCTTCCGCACCGTGCCCGGAGGCAGATAGGAGCCATGAAGAGCCTCAGAGATGTCTGGTTCATCGCCGTGAAGGACCTGAAGCTCTTCGTCACGGACCGTATGGCGCTGGGCGCCTTCGTCCTCTTTCCCTTTCTCTTTGTGGCCTTGTTCAGTTTTGTCATGGGCGGCGTAGGCAGCGAGGACGAGAGGATGGAGCTGCACATAGTTACTCAGGAAGACAGTGACGGCCTTAGCCACCAGATAGCCAAGGCTATGGAGACCGAGGATGAGGCTGAGCTGGAGCCCGGTGAACTGATGGTAATCTGGGACGAAGACTATGAAGAAGCTCTCCAGGCAGTAGTCGACGACAGGTCGAACGGCTTTCTGGCCTTTCCTGAGGATTTCTCCGACGGGATATCCCTTGGCCACGGCTCCAGTATCGAGGTCGTCATCGACCCGGAGGCCACCTACGACCGGGCTGCTCTGAACTCGATAGCCGAGGCCATCGCCACCCAGGTTGGCTTACAGCAGGTTGTTCGGAGCGCAATAACCGGATTCACGCTGGAAGGGTGGCTCGCCTCACCAGACGACGCAGCCCGCATCGACAGGGAGACGCCGGAACTCCTTTCCGTGCAGGGCGGTGTACGTATGAGGCCGTCGCTAATCGAATATGAGGTGGAGACGGTAGGTGAAGTGGAAGCGGAGGAGCCATCCACTTTCGTTATTCCCGGGTATCTGGTGATGTTCGTATTCATGGCGGCAGCTTTCTCTGCCGAAATCATAGTCCGTGAGCGTCAGAACAACACGCTGGAACGGCTGCTGGCTACATCTGTGAGCCGGGCGTCAATCCTTGGCGGCATATTCGCCGGTACGGCGGCCAAGGGGCTGATTCAAATAGCCGTATTCTGGACGGTGGGCCTTCTGGTTTTCAACATGGACCTCGGGAACTCCCCGGCTGCAGCTGTGCTTCTGTCTTTCCTCATGGTGGTCATGTCCTCAGCCTTCGCTATCATGCTTGCTACCATAGCCAGGACCCAGCGCAGCGCCGGCTCGATAGCTCTGGTCGCTTCGCTCGTACTGGCGCCTCTCGGTGGATGCTGGTGGCCTCTGTTTGTCACCCCTAGATGGATGCAATTCCTGGCCAAAATGACCCCTCATGGCTGGGCCACCACCGGCTTCAACAAGCTGTTGGTCTTCGGCGGCGATTTCAGCGCGGCGGTTCCGGAGATGCTCGCGCTGCTGGGCTTTACTGCTCTGTTCGCTGCTATCGCACTATTGCGTTTCCGTACCAGCGCGGTCTAGCTGAAGCCACCACTGCGTGTTTCGGTCCGGATCTGCCGGCGTTTCGGAGCACACCGGCCACCCTGTCGGGGCAGGCCAACGGTTCGGAGGACACTGCGGAATTCAGGTGGCGTGATGGGTGGTCCGAATGCAGGGTGCGGACCTCAGTGTCCGCCCGCCGATGGAAGGGTGGTACCGTGGTGGTCCCCTGTAGATACCGTCTTGCATGTCAAGCTGCTATAGCTATGGCAGGGTCGAATGGGCTTCCGTTCTTGAGCACTCCGAAGATGATGTGAACGAGTTTGCGCATAGCCGCGCCCACGATGACCATGTTGCATTTGCCATAG
>JAUVZB010000039.1 GCA_030602785.1 Dehalococcoidia bacterium | reverse complement strand
GCCGAGGACGCACCCCACTGCGATCCGAGGAGACCTCGTTCCGGCAAAGCAAGACACCTCCGACCGTCACCTCCCAATGGTAATCTCCACCACAGATGATAGCGAAAGGTTCAGGACGGATTAGTCAGTCAGGCTCCTAGGTGCATCTTCGTGCTACGCAGGGCTTTCGCCTTGGCGGCAGGGTCTGTCTCAGCGAGACGCTGGTTGAGGCTCGTAAGGGCCTCGTCGTCGTGGTCACTCCACGCACATCGCGCCTTGATCTCTTGGCTGGACGTCGAGCTGCTGACTCGTTCGCTCCACCTTTGGGAATCGGTTTCCGCGTATTCCGCTGGCCATTTCGCAAGCGCGGAAGGTTTGCTGACGATCTGTCCCTGCAGGATCTGGTCCACTTCGCCACAAACGGCCACAAGACGTCGTAGGAGACCAAGAACAGGTGGCTCATACGTAACTTCGTGTTCGTCGTCGATATAGACGTGGGCGCATCCGGTGTCATAGATGGCGACGCTCTGAAGATCTGCCACGGTCCCAGTTGCAGGCGTCCATTGTACTCGGTGCTCTTGGGTGCCGAGTGTGTAGCGTATCGTGCAGGACTGGTTCTGGAGGGACGCCGCGAAGACATCTCCGTACAATTGGCCTGCGGCTCGGGCTCCACAGACATGCTTCATGAGTCGCATGTACCCCGATTTGCCCGAGCCAGTTGAACCATAGATGATGGCAAGTGGTTCAGAGCCAAACTCCAGTGGCTTTCGTGGGGCAAGCGCGTTGATGCCCGTAGCGTCCTTGATTGCATTCAGCCGCACGGGAGTCTGCATGTCAACTTGGTCAAGTAGATGCTCGGGAATCGATCCAACTTCGGCCTGCCTATCCGGTTTCACAGTGTCTGCGGCTTCTTCCTTGCACAGCTTTACGAGCTCGTCGAGGTCTGATGGCGTGACCTCTGTGTTCTGAATCAGCCTTCGAGCCGTATCTTGCAGCCAGAGCGGACGCTCCTTGAACCACGACGCCATGTCTGTCATACGGCAATCTCCCCATTCATGAGGCGTGGCAGGAGCAGATCTCGGGCTGCGTTCAGCAGGCCAATCTGCCTCTTCAGACATCGGACCTGCTGAATGAGGTGGTCCGCTTTGGCCCCGAATTCATCGATGAGGAGCCTCGCTGGAACAACAATGTCCATTTGTCGGAACCGGCCTTTGCTGATTTCGGGATAGGTTGTACCTTTCGCGTTTCCCCGTACCTCGTTGACCCTGTTCTTCAAGTTAAAGAGGAGGTACGCGCGCATAGTGTCATCATGTGGGACAACATTGATGAACCCCTGGTTCGTGCAGACTGCGTGGTCGACGAGTGCGAAGTAGCCGACGGAAGCACGGCTGGTCATCAGGATGGAATTGGCGGGGACCATCTTCGCAGACGACTCACGAAGTCCTTTGTCTGTGAGCTGGTGGCCGGAGTCGAGCAGAGCGATGCAGTCATTGCTTGTGACATCCGAAGGGACTACCCACGTGATGTCTCCGTCCCAGTACTCAGCCACCTTGGTTGAAGGCGTTCCCCCACCAACCGTGTCGCAAACATCTGCAATCCTTCTTCGTATCCATCCAGCCGGCACGCTGTCGGTGATTCTGACATGCTCGTGGCCAGGGAAGCGGAACTGAACGAACCATTCCTTGTAGAGCAGCCGAGCCGCTTCCTCAAGCAACTGAATCCGCCGCCAGTTGTTCTCGACGAGGTTGTCGTAGGTGGAGAGTAGGTCAGCAATCGCTCGCTGCTCACGAATGTCCCTCGTGACGGTCACCTTTCGGGCGTGAAGGTCGTTTCGGTTCACGCCCGGTACAGCGGCCTTGTCGCTCACAGTGGAGGAGAGGACGGTCTGGAGCAGATACGTGGAGAAGCGCGGGTCATTCCCTTTGAAGTCCTGAACGTAGAGAGCAGTATTGAGAGGCCAAAAATCCTCTCGAACGAAGAATACCTCGCCGAGTGTGCCGTATCGACCGGTCACGACTCCCGGCCCTGCCACCTTCGCCACGTTGTGATGGCCGGTGATGCCCGATGACGATACTACGGGCACGTTTCCCTCGTGCCTTTGCGCCGCAGGAAGATCGTATCCCCTCTTCAGCGTAAGGAACTCGCCGAGGCGCATGGTTTCCCAGCTCACGCCCCTAGCTCCTCGAAGTTCTTCCTAATCGTCGTCGCCAGTTGGGCTGCCTCGGCGTTGAGGTCTTCAATCTCAACGTGGATGTCGCGGAGGGCCTGCTCAAAGTCGAAGTCCTCGTCCTGCACTTCGGGGGCGACGCCGACGTAGCGGCCGGGTGTCAGGCTCCAGTCATTCGCTTCGAGTTCGGCGCGGTGCACCAGCTTGACCAGGCCTTCTACATCACGGAGCTTAGCCTCAGGGAAGCGCTCCGTCAGCCATCGCGCCTGGCGGTGGAAGTAACGCACCTGCTTGAACTGCTCAACGGCAAGCTGACGAGCGTCATCGGCTGCCTTGCGCGCGCGAATGACGTCGCGCCCTGCCCACGCATTGCTTTCGCGGGCGTTGCATTCGTTCTCGCAGGTCTCGATGAGGCGGCAGGCGAGCTTGTAGAGGAGATCCGTCTGCTTGACTAGGTCACGGCTGGATTCGGCTAGTGGAGCGAGGCGGTCGACCGCCTTCTTCAGTTCTCCGTTGCTCGTTTGCTGTCTCCTCCATGCCTCCCGCTGCTCGGCAACGACCTTCTTGAATGCTGCGATGTCGGCCTTGAAGGTGGGCAGCGCCTCATCCAGTTCCTTCAGCGCCTCAGCGTGTGGGCCATCGGCACCGAGCGAATCCAAGAATGGTCGCAGGCTGCTACGTAGTGCATCGAATGATGCGGTGAAGGCTGGCAACGGCTCGATGGCTTCACCGTCGCGGTTCAGCGCGGCGAAGCAGCCAGCACCTTCTTCGAGCGTGCGCCGGCAGTATCCGGCCACCAGGTCGAGATACTTGTCGGTCTGGCCCCTGCAGAGCCAGATGATTGCGAGGATGTTCTGCTCTTGCTCCGGGCTGAAGTCGTAGATTTTCCGCGTGACCTTTCGGTAGGTGTTCCGCGCGTCAATCATGAGCACCTTGTCACGACACTCCCGTGGCTTGGCGCGATTGAGGAACCACAGCTCGCATGGCACGGTGCGGGTGTAGAAGAAGTTGGACCGGATGGCGATCATGAGTTCTACGTCGCCAGTCTCAATGAGTTTCTGCCTCACCCTGGCTTCGTCTCGACCTGCGCTGGACGCCTGCGACGACATCACGAATCCCGCCCGTCCTGTCTCACCGAGGTAGCTGTAGAAGTAGCTGATCCATATGTAGTTGCCGTTGGAGACCTTCCCCTTCTTGTTCACTCCCGGCAGGCCGAACGGCAGGCGGGGGTCTCTCTTGACCTTGTCGGCGTCGATCTCATCCACGTTGAACGGAGGATTGGCCATTACGAAGTCCGCTTTGCCGAGGAGTTCATGCGGGTCTTCGTAGTACGTTATGGCCTTCTGTATGTCGCCCTCCAGACCATGCACCGCCAGGTTCATCTTGGCGAGGCGGATGGTGGTGGCGTTCTTTTCCAGGCCCCGGAAGGTAAGCTTGTCTGCCGGGCTCTCGTGCTGTCTTTCAACGAAACGGGCGCTCTGCACGAACATGCCGCCAGAGCCGCAGGCCGGGTCCAGCACGGTGCCACTTCCGGGTTCCAATACATTGGCGATGAGTGACACAAGCGAGAACGGAGTGAAGAACTCACCGCCGTCGTGAGCCTTCTGGTCGGCGAACTGTGTCAGGAAATACTCGTAGATGCGACCGAATACGTCGCCTGATACACGCTTGAGTTCCTCCGGGTTGAGCGTACGCAGAAGCTGACCAAGGACGCTGTTGTCCAATTCCTGGTACTCGTTCTTGGGCAGCACGCCACGAAGGTTCTCGTAGTCCGCCTCGATGGACTCCATCGCGTCAATGATGGCTCTGGCGCGATCCGCGCTGTCGGGAAGCGCAACGAGATACTCGAACTGAGCTTCGGGCCGGAGGAAGATGGCGCTTCTCTGAGAGAAGTCCTCTTTGGTGGGTTCGCGCGTCCTGCCACCCCGCGTCGGCAGGCTGCCCTCAATCTCACCCTTCACGTTGAGGTAGCGGCTGTAGGCGTGTCGAAGGAAGATGAGTCCCATGACAGGGAGGAAGTACTCGTTGCTGGCATAGGTGGAATTGGCGCGCAACATGTCGGCCGCGCTCCACAATCGTCTTTCGATTGCCTCAAGATTGCCAGGATTGTGCATACATGTTACTCCTGTAGCCCCCGTGCGGCAGCAATCGGCCATAGGTGAGCTGTGCCACTGGAGAGTGGGAGACTCTCGCTACTCTAGTCTTCGGTGTAGTTGGAGTCAATGGTTCTGTTGTAGGACTGTGGATGGTCTACGATTCTGTCCGCCCTGACTGTTCAGCGAAAATGTCCGCATGCAGGAGATGCTGACATTGAACACAAAGGAGCAGAAGAGGTTGTGGGGGTTGAGGACGAGGAAATGCGGGGACACCATACTCATTTCAGCTGCGGATTCGTTGACCGCGCGGCACTTTCTTCGGTTTGTGCCCCACCTTGTGTGGCCTCAACGGAGGCCCGGGTTCTTACTCCATCCTGTCGGTGGAATCATGGATCCCAGAGGAATGCCGGGCGCGTTCTCCGTCTAGATGCTGAGCGGTGCGCGCACGGTGCCCTTGTCGTTCAATTCGAGGATGAACTCCGCGGCGAGCCTGCTCGCCTTGCCCACGAGCTGTGAGCAGACTGCGTAGCCACCCGCCTTCACGAACTCCTCGTACTCCTCAGGCTTGGCCATGCTGTAGTAGGCCCCGAGGCGGGCAGTCTGAAGGTCGCGGCATGTCGTTGCGCCGAACTCCTTGCGGAACCGGCGCAGGAAACGGAAGCCTGAGCCCATTGTGTCGAGAAACGCCTGGCTGTTCTCGACGTCTTCGTCGGCTGCCGCGAGCCCGACCGCAAGCAAGCCTCCCAGCAGAGCCCCACACGTGTCGCCTGTGAGAGCTATGCCGCCTGCCAGCGGTGTGCTCGCGAGTGCAACCTGGCTGTTGCCCAGACCGAGATGCTTCTGTATCGGAATCAGAACACACCTCGAGCAGCCGTGGTACTCCTTCTCGAGCGCACAGGCCTCGTCCTCTATGGTCTGAAGGAGCTCCTCCCGGGAAGGTGAAGTGGACATAACTACCTCCGTGTCTATGCTCTGAACAGCGTATGTGCGAACGTACCCCTGGAAATGTGGGGACACCATACTCATTTCAGCTTCGGATTCGTCGACCACGCACCGCGTTCCCAGGTTCCCGCCCGACCTTCCTCGGCCTCAACAGGTGCCCGTGTGCCTATTCCATCCTGTCGATAGATGCCTGATTGCTCGGAAGACGCCCGTTCGTTCATGACGATGCAGTGTCTTGGTCTCATCTGGCGAGAAGGTGGGCACAGTATCTCCGCAGTTTCGGAGGATGCATTCAAGGCGATTCTCTCCGTGGGATCCTTGCCGTGAACAGATTGCGATCCTGGTCCGATTCCAGTTCGAGTTCCGGCACAGCCGCCAGCGCGCGGAGTATCCCCGTGCCGATGCCGCGATAGGGGAGTTCGTTGGCTTTGGTTGCAAAGGAGGCGATGAGCGGATTCCGGATGACCGACACGCCGTTGCGGATATTCTCTACGGTAATGTTGTTCGGCAGAGCGCCCGGGCTGATCAACTCGATGCGATTGTCGAATAACATGACCCTCCACGGCGCGGAGACGAAGTAGTCGCGATGCAGCAGCATGTTGACCACAAGTTCTTCCAGTGCTGCCGCGGGTATTTCGAGGTCGCCTTCCGTATTGAATCCCTTCTCGTCTTGCACTCGCCGCAGATTGCGGGTGAGAAAGGAGATCGTCCCCTTGTACAGATCGCGCAGGCACCCTTCGATGTCTTCGCTGTCCCTGTACTTGTCGCCGGCCGGATCGTTGCCGACGAAAGACACAGCCTTGATGACGAAGGCGGGGCGATGTCTTTGAGGGCGGCTGCCAAAGAGCATGACTCCGGCGAGATTGAGCGTGGACTCACGCGCCAGACCGAGATTGTTCAGTAATTGACCGAGCGATATCCCTGCCTTGTCGAGCATATCGTCGAGGGGCTCGCCATACTGCTTCTCAAAGAAAGTGCCGAAGTGCTCCAAATCTATGTCTCCTGATGTGGAGCCCTCGATGGGAATCTCATCCGCGTGGACCAGATCGGCGCTCTGAAACAACCTCTGGAGTTCCTCTCGGGAAGTTACCCGGCGCTTGTCGGCGCCCGACTTTACCCAGAATGCGCCTTGGTTGTCGGCGTATGGCTTGGAGGTGCCTTCAGGCACTGTAACGACCATGACCAATAGCTCGCCAATGGAGATATTGTTGGTCTCTGGATTGATGGATGGGCGGACACAATCAGTTGCCGTGTTGGAAATCAGTTGATTGAGTCTTCGTATGTCATCGGGCGACAAACCCACGATCTCGCCCGTCTTGTCGCGGACTCCGACAAGAATCCTTCCACCCTTGCTATTGGCGAATGCTGCCATTTCACCGGCCAGCGATGTGGCATTAGTGACGTCCTGGCTGACCTTGAACTGAGTTCGGCTGTCTTCACCGCGACTGATTAACTCAATGAGTTCTATTGCTTCCATAGTTGGTAAATCTCCTTCCGACGATCGAAGGCTTCTTTCCCGCCTTCCATGATTGACACGATAGCCTTCTGAATCCCGGGCTCGTCAATGCTGCCAATCTGAATCGTGGCGCTTTCGTCTGCGAAGGAGCACGCGCCGACCTGCTCCGCGTCACCCAATACGGGGAAATTGGCGTTGTGTGTCGCGAAGATAAACTGAATCCCCTTCTTGAGAGACCGAAGTAGTTTGATGACGTCCTCAAAAATGGTCTGGTTGTCCAGGTCGTCTTCGGGTTGGTCGATAACGATTACATCGTTGTCGTGCTGGCTAAGAATGAAGAGGATCAGTGCTGAAGCCCTTTGTCCCAGCGAGTGATCGCGCAGATTCTTCCCGTGATACGCGATTTGGAATGTGTTTGGCACTTGCCAGGTGAGACAGGACGCCTTGGCTTGATTGAAATACCTTCGGAACACGTCGCCGGAATCACCGAGGCTGTTGCAGATCGTATCCAGTGCTTCGTAGACCGCGATGAAATCAGCGTGCGAATCCGCCACGCCCTTTAAAGTGGCCTCCCGAAGCTTGCTGCCCCGGAAGTGATTCTGCAACTCTTTCAGAAACGCAACCTTGTCGCCCTTGTACTCTGGGATGATTCGAAGTGCAGGTTGGCTCTCGTTTAATCTCCCGATTTCCGCTTCAATCTGCTTGAACTCCTTGTGCCACATGGCGGAAAGCCGCTTCAATTCCTTTAGAAGCTCGTCTCGAAGGGTGTTCTTCCGTGTGCGGCTCCTCGCTATTTCTGCGAGCACCATGCTGGCTTTCTGCAACTCAGCGTTGAGTTTCACGAAATCGTCCGGCCGAATACTGCCGCCCCCTGCCTGTTGGAGTTTCTCGCTCAGTTGTCTCTCGATGGTCGCGAATTCGTCCTTGAGTGCCTCACGCCGACGTTCCAGTTCGGCAAGCCTCTCGTGTAAGGCGCGCGCATCGTTGCGCGTCTTGACGAGAACCTGGCGTGCACTGTCAGGCGCCATGCGTATCCGGTCGAGGATAGTGTTAATCTCTGCAATGACATCGGCGTTTTCCTTCGACTCAAGCTTTGACTGCGCGGCCAGTTCGGATTCTTGTTCCTGCAGAAACGAGCCGAAGGATCGAACAAACGCATCCGCAGCATCGACAACACGACGAGCGTGTGTCACATCTGCATTGAACTCCACCTGACGCTGAAGCTGCTGTTCAACACCGTGCTTTCTGAAAAGATCCAGACGAAATTCTGTGTCCTTCTTCTTGCTCTGGTATTCCTGCTCAAGAGTGTCCAGGTCTAGCAGTTTGTCGAGATCCACCATTACGTCCAGTACCCTTTGGCGTTGGGCCACAATGTCGCGGCGAATGACGTCGAGTTTTGATCCCATCAGTCTTTCCACGAGTTCGTGCTCGCCACCTGTGCCTCGCGTCACAAGTTCCTTTTGTCCGAAGAACAAGGGGTTCCTTAGGGGGTTGTGTACGCCGGGCCGCAATTCCCCCTCGAAGTAAATGTCAGCTCGTTCGTTCCAGATTCGGCGGATGTCGTAACAGCGCCCTTGCGAGTCTTCTACATCGACCACGACTTTTCCGCCGCTGCCGAGGGCAAAGCGGACAAGCTCCCGCTTGTACTTCAGGTCCAACTCTTCTGTGAGTTCAGGCAATGGCAGTTCGAGCGCGAATCGCAAGCACTCAAGAACGGCCGACTTTCCGCTTCCCCGAATACCGATCAAGCAGTTCATCTCCTCCGAGAGGTCAATGCGCTTTCCATCGAATATGCCACCCTCAAAGGCAACTGACCGCACCCAAGAGTGAGCCTGTCTCTGGATGGCCGTGTCGGACAGGCGATCCGCCCCAGGCTTCAAGGCGAACTGGACCGCTTCAAAAGTGAAAGCGCCGATCTTGATGAAGGTCTGCTCGCCTCGTCCGATTTCAGCCATGGCCTTGGGGTCCGAGCCTTCCACTTCCGAAGGATACCAGTCGCCAAGCAACGCCCTTTCCTGTTCACGCTTGTCTCGCGTCCTCACTTTCTGAAAGGCCGCCGTACGGGAGCGGAACAGTTTATTCTTGCCGAGTTCGATGATTCTGCCCCCGCCAAGTGCGTCCCAGAGACCGTTCCGCTCTTCAACATGGGCGAAGATGATCAAGTAGTCTCTTTGGAACTTGTCAAGCTGGCGAAGAGTCTCAATCAGATCATCGTTTGATCGTGCATTACTGTTATCGTAGCCAGCCTGCCCTGCAAAGGTCGTGCCGAGGAAGGTGTTGATATGATCTGTGGCTTCGGGGTTGTCGATCCAGTCTTCATGGAATACCACGAGCGTGTGGATACCATTGCTACCGTCCTTGACTGACAACTCCACCCCGGGCATTAGATAGATATCTTCTTTCTTCGCGGCTTTTCGGAGTGCTCGGAACTCATCCCGGTCGAACTTGTTGTGATTGGTGACAACACCAACTTGGATACTCGCTTGCCTCAGCGCGGCAACGTACCGCGTCACGAAATCATTCTCGGGGCCAGTGTCTCTGAATTCCTTGTCCTGCCGGGTGTGCAAGTGGAAATCCGCCCGTACCCATCGGCTACCGTGAGCGAAAAAGGATGCGTCTTCAGTCATGGCTTTCTTCTTCCTGTCGTGTCTTCTTCACTTCGGCAATCTTCATCTGTGCATTCGTGATTACACACTAGTAACCGCAAACGCGCCACTGTGGCATGATTGTGACCTTGCAGGGTTCCTCGCTTTGGTGAATTCGTGAGGCATCTCCTGGTTGGCGAGGGCCAACCAGCTCTTCAGTCCGTCGAGCCGGTTGTGGATGTCCGAGAGGTGCTGGTGAGGCATCCGGTTGATGTGAGTTTGGCAGTCGTCATTCGTGAGGAAGGTCTGACGATGGTGGTTGCCGCTCTGGGCAAGACGATAGGGAAGACCGGCAACCTTGGCTCTGGCGATTCCGGCCATGATTAAGATATTGAACTTGCATCGCGCGTGGTGTCAAGCGGTTACTCGCCCTCTTTGATTCTGCCCGGTGCTATAATGCGCGCTCACATGACCGACATCTTTGATGGCAGAGGCGTTTCGACGCGGTTCCGCATCCTGGTGGAAGTCGCCTCGCGCCAGCCGTCCGTGCAGCAGAAGGACGTCGCCGAAGAACTCGGCATTACGGTACAGGCCGTCTCCGAGCACATGAAAGAACTCATCCAGGCTGATTGCGTGGTGTCACATGGCAGGACCCGCTATTCGGTGACACCGCAGGGAGTGAATTGGCTGCTTCGCACTGCGAGGGAGTTGCAGAAGTACTCCGAGCGCGTCAGTGGTGTGGTTCGGGATATCGCCGTAAGCGCAGCACTTGCTGGAGAGGACCTTGATGCGGGCCAGACGGTGGCCCTGGTGATGCAGGACGGGTTGTTGCGGGCGAGGCCGCAGCGTGATGGGGACCCCGCCCGCGGGACCGTTGTCGACAGAGCCGCTGCCGGCATGGATGTGGGGATTAGCGGCATTGAGGGCGTGATCCCTCTGTCACCCGGCGAGGTGCTGGTGGCCACGATGCCTGCCGTCCAGGATGGTGGTTCCCTTCGTGTCGACGGCGAAAAGCTTCGGGCACTCGTCAGCAAGGCGGGAGTGGTTGCCGCTGCCGGCATAGAAGCGCTCGTGGCGCTTCGTTCGTCGGGCAGAGAACCTGACTGCTGGTGGGCGTCCTCCTCCTCAGTCGTGGAAGCTGCGTCCTATGGGGTGTCCTGCCTGCTGCTCTGCCCCGAGACCGAACTCTCGCGTGTCTCGGAGCGGCTGATGGACTCGGGGATTGCCTTCTCGGTGGTCGATGTTTCATCGGGACTGACCGAGAGCGACTGAGTCCGCCTCTGTTCTGAGCCTCACCATCCTGCAATCCCGCCCGGATTTCTCAAGAGTTCAGTTAATGTCCTACGCACTACATGTTGACAAGTCTTCCGTTCTGTCCCAACATATAGTGGTCGGGTTGGGGGAATGGCGACCATCTGACCGGTGTGTTTGCGCCCGGGGTCCCGCCCACTCTCGATGGAACCGGCAAGAGGAGGACTGGACCATGACCGATCACAAAGTTGAAAACATCCGAAAGCGTGAAGGGCATGTAGTCCCCTTTGTCCCGGAGAAGATTACCGAGGCGGTGTTCAAGGCGCTGCGGGCAGCCGGGGATGAGGACAGGTCCGTTGCAGACCAGGTGACCTCTCAGGTGGTGTCTATTCTGAATATCACGTGCAGGGACAGCCGTGTGCCCACCGTGGAAGAGATCCAGGACCTTGTGGAAAAGATGCTGCTCGAGAGCGGGCATGCCGCTGTTGCCAAGTCGTTCATCCTCTACCGCGAGCAGCACACCAAGTTGCGGGAGTCACGCAAGCTGCTCGAGGGAGCCAGGAACATGGTCGATGACTACATCGGCAGGCTCGACTGGCGCGTCAATGAGAACAGCAACATGGACTACTCGCTCCAGGGCCTGAACAACTACGTCTCCGCGGGAATCGCCTCCCGCTACTGGATAGGCACCATCTATCCTCCTGAGATACGTGAGGCCCACATGAACGGGGATTTCCACATTCATGATCTCGGGATTCTCGGCGTCTATTGCTGTGGCTGGGACCTGAAGGACCTCCTGCTCAAAGGATTTGGAGGAGTGCGTGGCAAGGTGGAGAGCACGCCTCCCAAACATCTGCGGAGCGCGCTGGGCCAGGTAGTCAATTTCTTCTACACGCTCCAGGGGGAGGCAGCCGGTGCGCAGGCGTTCTCCAACTTCGATACGTTGCTGGCGCCGTTCGTCCGCTACGACAATCTGGACTACAGAGGCGTCAAGCAGGCCATGCAGGAGTTCGTCTTCGGCCTGAACGTTCCAACCCGGGTTGGCTTCCAGACGCCGTTCACAAACCTCTCGATGGACCTGAATCCGCCCTCGCATCTTGCGGAGGAGGCGGTCATCGTTGACGGCCGGCCGCAGGACGAGAAGTACGGGGACTTCCAGGAGGAGATGGACCTCATCAACCGGGCGTTCTGCGACATCATGATGGAAGGCGACGCGAAGGGCAGGATCTTCACCTTCCCGATTCCGACCTACAACATCACGAAGGAATTCGACTGGGACAACCCCCAGTTTGAGCCGCTCTGGAAGATGACGGCCAAGTATGGGATTCCGTACTTCGCGAACTTCGTGAACTCGGATATGAATCCCGAGGACACGCGGAGCATGTGTTGTCGGCTTCGCCTTGACTTGGAACAGGTCAGAAGGAGGGGAGGGGGACTCTTCGGGTCCAACCCGCTGACCGGCAGCATCGGTGTGGTCACCATCAACATGCCCCGGCTCGGCTATCTTTGCGCGACTCGCGAGGAGTTCTTCGAACGCCTGGGCCGTCTCATGGTGTTCGCGCGCGACAGCCTGGAGACCAAGCGCAAGGCCATTGAGCGCTTCACAGAGGATGGACTGTACCCCTACTCGCGGGTCTACCTGTCCGCCGTCAGAGAGAGGCTGGACAGCTACTGGGCGAACCACTTCTCGACAATCGGCCTCATCGGCATGCACGAGGCCTGCGTCAACTTCCTCGGTCAGGGAATCGACACTGCGGACGGTGAGGCGTTCGCCGACGAGGTGCTCGACTTCATGCTTGGTCGCCTGGCGAAGTTCCAGGAAGATACGGGGCAACTGTACAATCTCGAGGCGACTCCGGGTGAGGGGGCATGCTATCGGCTGGCACGGCTCGACAGGCAGAGCTTCCCGAACATCGCTGCAGCGGGCGAGGAATATCCGTACTACACGAACTCAACCCACCTGCCGGTCGATTCGTCGAGAGACCTCTTTGAGGCGCTTTCGCACCAGGACCGCCTCCAGGTGAAATACACAGGCGGCACCGTCTTTCATTGCTACCTCGGCGAGAGGATAGACGATCCCGAGAGCTGCAAACTGCTTGTCAGGCGTATGACAAACAGCATTCGAATGCCCTATTTCACCCTTACTCCCACGTTCTCCATCTGTCATACTCACGGCTATCAGCACGGGGAGCAGTGGACGTGCCCTGATTGCGGGGAACCTTGCGAGGTGTACTCGCGTGTCGTCGGCTATTTCCGCCCTGTGCAGCAGTGGAACGAGGGCAAGCGGGAGGAGTTCAAGGAGCGGAGGGGATACGCGCTGGCCGCGGTGGCGTAGAGCGAATCCGGCAGCCCCGTGAAAATCTGCGGCGTTCAGGGCGTCTCTGTCATCGACTACCCGGGGAGGATTGCCTCTGTCCTCTTCCTGGGAGGCTGCAACTTCCGCTGTCCCTTCTGCCAGAACGCCGACCTTGTTCTCAGACAGGAGTCCCTTCCCGGGCTTGACCTGGAGGAGATGATGCAGTCTCTTGAGAAGAAGAAGGGATTCGTGGATGGGGTGGTAATCACAGGCGGAGAGCCGCTGATACATGGCGAAGCTCTCCTGTCGCTCCTCCGTCGGCTGTGTGAGGCAGGTCTGGCAGTGAAGCTCGACACGAATGGCTATGAGGTCGAACTGCTGCGGGAAGCGCTCGCGGCCGGGCTCGTGGACTACGTCGCCATGGATGTGAAAACCTCCCTCGCCGGGTACTCGAAGGCCGCCGGAAAAGCACTGGACACGCGGCGGATTGAGCAGGCCATCCGAATCATCATGGACTCAGGCGCCCGGTACGAGTTCCGCACCACCTGCGTTCCGGGCATCGTGGCGGAGTCGGACATTCGTGAAATCGCCGCCCTCGTCTCCGGTGCACAGCGTTATTACCTGCAGCAGTTCCGGCCCAGCGGGCCTATGATTGACGCGGAATACGAAGACGTAAGGCCGTACGACGCGGCGACCCTGGGGCGGTTCCTCTCCCTCGTCTCCCCTTCGGTTCAGACTTGTGGCCTTCGTGGCGCGTGAGGCCGCTCGCAGCCTTGCGAACGGTTTGCGTTTCTCAAGCTGTCTTGCCTATAATCAGCATTGCTTTAGTACCGTGTGTAAGCTCTCGTATTCTCTGAGCCGGATGTGTCGCGTGTTTCGCGTGGCCCTGCAGGGTCGCCTGCCTGCGCCCGAATGGCGGATGATGGGCGCGCGCGTACTCTGCGCGCTGGGTGTTGCCCTGCTCGTGCTCCCTCTCGCTACCGGACCTTCTTCCGTTGTGGCCTACCCCATGGACGCCTCCGAGTCGGCCGTCGCGGATGCGCTGGACTACCTCCGCGGCGTGCAATTGGCGGATGGGAGCATAGTTGACTTTGGCACGACCTGCTGGATCGTGTGCGCAGTGGTTGCCGCGGATGAGGACCCGGCGGACTGGACCTACGCAGGAGATTCACTGGTTGACTACCTCGAGGCTGAGGTGGACTCCATCAGCGGCGTGTCCAACTATTCACTTGCCATCATGGCAGTCGTGGCGGCGGGAGAGGACCCCGCGTCTTTCGGAGGCATAGACCTTGTCTCCCTGTTGGAGGGGGAGTACGACAGCAACGGCCAACTCGGCGATGAGAACCTTCTGTGCGATGATTTCTGGGGCCTGATGGCCCTGGTTGCTGCCGGTGACGATGCAAACAGCACCCTTGTCTCCAACGCGCGTGATTTCATAGTCTCGAACCAGTCGAGCGATTCCGGCGACTATGGCTCGTGGGGTTGGGGTGTTGGACAGGACGGCGACGTCGATGACACCGCGGCGGCCATCATGGCTTTGATGGCGACAGGGACGAGCACGTCATCGAGTGTCATAGTCGATGGCCTGGCATACCTCGCTGACAATCAGGATACATCGGGTGGCTTCCTGTCCTGGGGCTCCACGAATGCCGACACCGACTCGTGGGCGATTCTCTCGCTCGTTGCAGCAGACGAGAATCCCGATTCTTCCGACTGGGAGATGGGTGTCAACAGCCCTGTGGATGACCTGCTGACATTCCAGCAGCCGACGGGAGAGTTCCACTGGCAGTCCGGAGACCCGGGATGGAATATCCCCAAGACCACCGCCTCCGCAATCCAGGCTCTCCTGGGTCGCCCGTGGCCGGTGAAGATTGCGTCGTTATCCAGTCCCGGCGCCGAGTTGGCCGTGACGCCATCCGACTTCGAGTTCGCTGCCACCAAGGATGGCGATGACCCGCTTGACCGGATACTGGAGATATGGAACGAGGGGAGTGGTACCCTGGAGTGGGTGGTTGAGGCTGACGAAGACTGGCTGGATCTGAGCCCTTCGAGCGGCAGCTCCACCGGCGAGCACGACGACGTGACCTTGTCCGTCGACATTTCCGGCCTCAATGTGGGCAGCTTTAGCGCCACCATCACCATCGGTGGGGCGGGCGCTGACGGCAGCCCCCGGACCGTTGATGTGGACCTGGAGATCACTGCTGCGGCCACGGAGCCGGAGATAGACTTCAGTCCATCGAGGCTCCGGTTCACGGCGGAAGAGGGTGGCGACGACCCTGACGACGAGATTCTCACCATATGGAACTCCGGGGAAGGCAGACTGGACTGGTCTGTCTCAGACGATGCGGGCTGGCTCTCCCTCAGCCCGAGGAGCGGAACCTCGACCGGCGATGATGACGATGAGGAGGTGGATGTGTCGGTGGATATCTCGGGCCTCGACGCAGGTGAATACACGGCAGAGATAACTATCAAGGACTCCGACGCTTCGAACAGCCCGGAAGACCTGACAGTGACACTGACTGTAGAGGAGTCGGCGGACGAGGAAGACTATTATCAACTCATGACTCCTACGACTCCTGCGGGAGCGGGAAGCATCACGCGCAGCGTGCTGCCGGACGCGCAGGGGTATCTTGCTGACACGCAGCTTGCACTGACCGCAGTCCCGTTTACGGGCTATGTGTTCACGGGTTGGACTGGGGACGCCGCTGGTCCTCAGAACCCCATCAACGTCGTGATGTCCGGGAACAGGACCGTCATGGCCAACTTCCTCCGCTTCGACAACTCCGGGCTGCCAAATGTCGGGCTTACGTTCGCGTCACCCGGCATCTACTCGGTGGCGGTTGTTCCGTATCCGACGGCGAGCATTCCTAGCAGTCCCGAGGGGTTTCGCCTGCTCAGCGCGTATATCGTTGAACCACAGGGCAGCGGCTCTTTCACGCTCCAGTTCAGCGGCCTGCCGAATGCCGCCACGGTTGCCATCTTCAAGGTGCAGGACGGGGTCTGGGTCCAGTTGCCCCGGTCCGTGCTGAGCGATACTGCGATAGAGGTGACGATGGGGGCGGAGGACCCGGTCATCGCGCTCGTGACTCCCGGGTCGAGTGGTGGGGGAATCGTGAGCAGTGTGCAGGGCCTTTTCTCGGGAGCCGACAGCACAACGCTTCTTGTAGTGGGCATCGCAGTCCTGCTGGCGGTGATCGTGATTGTCGTGCTCGTCCTCTACGTCCGGCGGGAGTCATACTGACGCTGCGTACTGCACTGCTGTGCCAACGAGTGTGACTCCGCATGATGGGGTTTTGGCAACATGGGGAGTGGAAGCATGGCGCTGAGGAAATGGCCGTCCGTTGCGGTCATTGTGCTGGCCGCGGTAATCGGCGCGTCAGTGACGGCGTGTTTGCCCTGGAGCGCAACTGACGCACTCCCGGGAAGCAAAACAGACGCCGCCGACGGTCTTTCGATTGACCGGAACGTCAGGGTTCTGGCGACCACTGATTTCGGCTCGGAGACTCTGTTGGATGAGACGCTCCCGCTGGAGCCGGGAATGTCCGCGCTGGATGCCCTGCAGCTCGTAGCCGATGTGGGGACGTTGTATGGCGGTGGGTTTGTGGATTCCATCAACGGCGTCGGTCCGGACCGGATTGCCGGGCAGTCGGCGAACGCCGGCTGGTTCTATTTCGTGAACGGCATCATGGCCAATGGTGCCGCCGGCGGCTATGTCCTGCGGCCCGGCGACGTCGAGCACTGGGACCATCATGATTGGACCTTCCGGCAGCTTGTCTCCGCCGGCATCGGCTGCTTTCCGTCGGCCTTCGTACACGGATACGGAGGAACCATCTATCCGACGGTCGTCGCGTACGGTGATTCCTACGCAGCAGAGGCAGATGACCTGGCTGCGGTTCTTGAGGGAGCAGGCGCACTGGGTGTGCAGCGGCTCCCTATAGCACAGCTTCTTCCCGAGCACAGGGAATCGAGCAATCTTGTGATAGTCGCCGGGTCGACTGCCGGTCCTGTCGTGGAACTGAACCAGCACTGGGACCGGCTCGGGCTGTTCGCACAGTTCGTTGATTCGGGGCTGCAAACGTATGCGGGGTCCGGTGCGGAGGCGGGAAAATACTTTGACGGGGTCGGATTGCTTCAGGCGATGCAGAGTCCCTGGAACCCCTCCGGCGTCGGGGTGTGTGAGAACGTGGTGCTACTTGTGTCGGGCAACGACGCGGATGGCGTGAGGGCTGCTGCGGGTGCTCTTGCGGAGGGACACGAAGCTATGACGCACTGGTGCGCTGCCGTCGTGCTCGGTGGTGAAGCGCACCGGATTCCGTCCGCTGGAGACTGAATGTAGCCGGGCTGCGGTTGCGGTGTCGAGCGACGTGTGTAGATGTCATTGACCCGCATGACGGGCCGGAAGGACTATGCAGGCAACACTGGCGTACAGGGATACCGGAAGCGCTTTGCAGAGGCTGAGCCCTTTCGTAATGCTCGTGTGGACTGTGGCCATGGTCGTCGCGTCTCTCCTGTTGCAACACCCGTTGTTCCTTGCGGCGCTTGCCGCATCGACCGTGCCCGTTGTCATGGCGGCAAGGCTATGGCGTGACTGGCTGACGCTCATGAAGTTAGCCGCCTGGCTGTGTCTGGCGATTGTGCTGGTGAACGTCATCGTGAGCAATGAGGGCGCTCACGTGCTGGCAGAGGCCGGCTTTCGCCTGCCGCTCCTCGGGACTCCCCGAATCACACTCGAGGCCCTCGCATTCGGCGGAGCGATGTCCATGAGGCTTCTTGTGATAGTCGCAGCGTTCGCCCTGCTGAACCTGTCGGTCCACCCGGACGACCTCATGCGCGCAGTCATGAAGCTGCGCCTTCCGTATAAGTCGGTGCTTGTAACGTCGCTTTCGACACGGTTCGTCCCTGTGCTGCTCGCAGATGCCCGGACGATTGCCGATGTACAGCGCTCCCGTGGCTTGGAGTTCGATAGCGGGGGAGTGATCGAGAGGACTCGGAGCCGCGCCGCCCTCATCCTGCCGTTGCTTTCAAACTCACTCGACCGTGCCGTGCAGCTTGCCGAGGCCATGGAATCGAGGGCCTATGGCGCAAGCCCTCGCAGGACTTTCTACCGCGACGTTCCGGTGACGCCTGATGATGTCGCTGCAATCGCGCTGGTCGTGGGCGCGGTCGTGCTTGTCATCGCGGTCCGTGCTGCCGGCCTCGCGAGCTACCTGTACTACCCATCGCTCGACAGCGTTGCCATGACGTCGCAGCAGTGGGGGTTGCTTGCCTTGTTGTGCGCCCTGCTCCTCTCCGTTATCGCACTGGCCGGCCTCAGACGGAGGCATACCGGTGATTGAGTTCAGAGGGTTCTCGTTCACATACTGGGGGCACAGCCGGCCCGCACTCAAGAACATCAACCTGACAATCGCTGACGGGGAGTTCGTCCTCATCACCGGCCCGTCGGGCAGTGGCAAGTCCAGCCTGTGTCGCTGCCTCAATGCACTGATACCCCATTTTCACGGTGGAACGCTGTCGGGGACCGTTCTTGTGGACGGCCTCGATATCACCCTGCACCAGCCACGGGAGTTTGCCACTCGCGTAGGGATGGTCTTTCAAGACCCTGAGAACCAGCTCGTGGCAACGGATGTTGAGAGAGACATCGCCTTCGGCCTGGAGAACCTGGCACTGCCTCGCGACCTGATAGCCAGGAGGGTCGAGGAGGCCCTCGACACCCTCGGCATTGCTCATCTTCGTAGACAGCCGCTGGTCGGGCTGTCCGGCGGCGAGAAACAGAAGGCGGCAATCGCGGCGGTGCTCGCTCTTCATCCGAGTGTCCTTGTGCTGGATGAACCGACTTCCGAGCTTGACCCGAAGAGCGCCGAGGAGGTCCTCTCCTCTGTGGCGCGCCTCAACGAGGAGCTGGGAATCACCATCGTGCTTGTCGAGCACCGGCTTGACCGCGTTGTGCAATACGCGGACCGTATCGTTGTGCTGCGGGACGGTTCAGTGGTGGCGGACGGCAGTCCACGGCTTGTGTTGCAGTCGGAGGAATTGCCGGCGAGCGGCGTGGGAGTGCCTCCGGTGTCCCGGCTCGTCACGGAGCTTGGCCATCGTGGCGTCCAGGTGGAGCAGGTTCCTGTCACGGTGAAGGAGGCCAGGAACATCCTTGGGCCCTTGCTTGCTGCAGCCAATCTCAAGGGACATCGCGATGAGCCGACGCATCGGGGTGAGGAACTTGTGACTGTCGAAGACCTGTGGTATCGCTATGAGCAGGGCAGCCCTGTCGTAAGGGGTGTGTCACTGGAGCTGAGAGCCGGCCAGATGTTGGCCGTGATGGGGCGCAACGCATCGGGGAAGACGACGCTGGTGAAGCACTTCAACGGCTTGCTGAAACCGTGGAAGGGAGAAGTGCGCGTCGCGGGCACGGACACGCGGAACGCGACGGTGGCAGACCTGGCCCGTACTGTGGGGTTCGTGTTTCAGAACCCGAACGACCACCTGTTCGCCGATACGGTGGAGGAGGAGATACTGTTCACTCTCAAGCATCTTGGCATCGGCTCCGCCGAGGCGCAGGAACGACTCGAGCGAGTGCTGGAAAGGTTCGGTCTGGCGCAGTATCGAGCCCACTACCCCAGGGCGCTGAGTGGCGGCGAGAGGCAGAGGGTGGCTCTTGCGTCGGTGATTGCAGCGCAGCCCCGCGTGCTTGTCCTTGATGAACCCACTCGAGGAATGGAGTACGGCTTGAAGCGCAGCCTGATGGAGTTCCTGTGCGAATACCGCCGCGAAGGCAATGCAGTCGTGCTGGTCACCCATGACGTGGAGACCGCGGCGGCGCATGCCGACCGGGTGTTGCTCCTCTCGGAAGGGCAGACCGTGGCGGAGGGGCCCACGCGACAGGTTCTCTCCGAAGCGCTGCTCTTCTCCCCCCAGGTGAATCGTCTGGCGCAGCCGTACCTAGGTGGGCAGGTCTCCGGCGCATACATGACTGTGGAGGACCTGCTGGAGGACCTCGCGTGACGGGGAAACGGGGCCTCGTGCTGCTTGCCGGCGTGGCGCTGGCAATGGTGCTGCTGGCCTTCGCCATCGGCGGCTCGGCGTCCGCCGGTTCGTCACTGGCGACATTCCTCATCGCAGGAATCGCCTCTCTTGTCGTGCTGGCGTTCACGGTCCGGTTCGAGTCCTCTCACGTGAGTCCCCGGGAGCTGGCCATCATCGCACTGCTCGGCGCGCTCTCGGCTTTGCTGCGGGTGCCGTTCGCGGCGATTCCCGGCCTTCAGCCGAGCACATACCTCGTAGTCTGCTCAGGTTACGTGTTCGGCCCCGTCGCCGGGTTCATGGTCGGCGCCATGACCGCCGTCGTGTCCAATTTCTTCCTCGGTCACGGTCCGTGGACTCTGTTCCAGGTCCTTGCATGGGGCCTTGCGGGAGCGTCGGCGCCGCTATTGAGGAAAGCCGCACTCAGACCCCGGACGCTGGCGCTGTTCGGCATATGCTGGGGCATTCTGTTCGGATTGATGACGAATGCTTGGATGTGGGTAGCTTTTGTGTACCCACTCACACTGCGAACCTTCGTTGTGACACTGCTGAATAGCGTGGGGTTTGACGCGATGCACGCGGCGGGCAACGCCCTGTTCCTCGGCCTGCTGGGCGTCAGGACCATCCGTATTCTCGAGCGCTACCACAAGCGGTTCAACTGGGTGCGCGCGGAACCCGTTGAGCCGCTTGAAGGGACTTGCGTCGATGGGGCGGGTGACGCGCCGGAGTGAAGCTGTGATGACGTTGCCGCATGCGGTTGCGGTCTGTGCCATGCGACTGAGGGAGGAACGATGACTGCGCATGGTCTGGTTCAAGCCTATACCGGCGATGGAAAAGGGAAGACCACGGAAGGGATGGGGCCGGTGGTGTGTTGTAGGGGGGCTCGTGTCTGCCCGAGGTAATTGGGGTGATGTGGGTTCGTGATGTAGATACCGTCTTGCATGTCAAGCTGCTATAGCTATGGCAGGGTCGAATGGGCTTCCGTTCTTGAGCACTCCGAAGATGATGTGAACGAGTTTGCGCATAGCCGCGCCCACGATGACCATGTTGCATTTGCCATAGC
>JAUVZB010000023.1 GCA_030602785.1 Dehalococcoidia bacterium | reverse complement strand
CCGAGGACGCACCCCACTGCGATCCGAGGAGACCTCGTTCCGGCAAAGCAAGACACCTCCGACCGTCACCTCCCAATGGTAATCTCCACCACAGATGATAGCGAAAGGTTCAGGACGGATTAGTCAGTCAGGCTCCTAGGCGAGGCCGCGAGCGTAGCGCACGGCATTCAGGAAAATCTCCAACCCCTGCCCGACACCACTTGCTTCCTGCGAAGCCGTCCACCCGGGATGCTGGGACGACCGCACGAATCGCTCGGGATGCGGCATCAAGCCGAATATGTGTCCCGACGGGTCAGTGAGCCCGGCGATATCCATATATGAGCCGTTAGGGTTGTGCGGATAACCCGCACGCCGGCCATCGGGGTCTGTGTAGTGAAGAACGGGGACGATGTCGCCTTCGGCACCGGGTGGCACCAACAACTTGCCCTCTCCGTGTGCAACAGCAAGCTCCAGCCGCTCTATGCCCCGCGTGAAAATGCACGGATTTCCGTCGGCGACCCGCATGTGTATCCAGCGACACTCGAAACGACCAGATTCATTGGGCAGCAGGCTGACGCGTTGCCCTGCCGAGGGACGAGGCAACAGCCCGGCGCGGACAAGGACTTGAAAGCCGTTGCAGATTCCCAGCACCAGCCCGCCGCGGTCAACGAACGCCGCCAACTCGTCGTGCAGCCTCAACTCGATCTCATTCGCAAACACTTTTGCCGAGCCAAGGTCGTCACCGTAGCTGAATCCTCCCGGCACGACGAAAATCTGGAAGTCCCGCAAGGAGACAGCGCCATCGGCCAAGCGTCCAACGTGAAGAAGAGTCGTCGATGCGCCAGCCAGCTCCAACGCGTAAGCGGTCTCAAGGTCGCAGTTGGTGCCGGGTGCCCTCAGTACAAGTGCGCGTGGTGTCTCCATTGAACCTACCAGTCGAGAGGACGTTTCCATGCTGTCCTCAAGTCATCAATCCCACAGTCAAGTGCCATATTGCCGTCAAGGCCAATCACCCGGAGAGCTTTCCCCGGTTCTACCAACCCCACGTTCTCACACGGTAGTCCATCAAACAAGCGGCCGAAATCGGCAGCACTCTCTGCCGGCACCTCCACCAGGAATCGGCTGTTGGACTCCGAGAACAGGATTATGTCATCGCGCGAAATAGGCTCCCCTGTCGGCACGTCCGCCAGGCGGATGCTCGCTCCGAGATGCCCGGCGAATGCCATCTCGGCAGCCGCGACGCCAAGGCCGCCTTCGCTGAGGTCGTGACACGCCTTCACGTGGCCTGCAGCGATTGCACCTGAGAGGGCCATCATCAGCTGCCTGGCCGTATCCGACCGGACGCGGGGAACATCCCTGCCGGGCGCGCCGAGATACTCGCAATACTCAGAACCTGCCAGTTCGCCGTAGGTGTTGCCAACAACGAAGAGGAAGTCACCGTGGCTCTTGAGGTCCATCGACACCAGAGTCCGCACATCAGGCACAACCGCAATCGCGGACACGAGGAGAGTGTGCGGAATGGAGATGCTCTGACCCGCTATCTCGGTGAAGTTGTTGAGACTGTCCTTGCCGGAGATGAAAGGGGCGTCGAATGCGAGTGACATGTCATGGCAAGCCCTGCAGGCTTGCACAAGAGCCCAGAGACTCTCGGGATCGCTCACGCGTCCCCAACAGAAGTTATCCAGAAGTGCGACTCTCTCAAGGGTGCCGCCCACGGCCACTATCTGCCTGAGGGCCTCGTCGATTGCCGACGCCGCCATCCAGTAGGCGTCCGTATCCCCGAACAAGGTATTGATGCCGTTTGATACCGCCAGCCCGCGGTCGGAATCCAGGAGCGGCCGGATGACAGCCGCGTCTCCCGGACCATCGGCATCCACACCCACGAGCGGCTTGAGCACACTGCTCCCCTGGACTTCGTGGTCGTACTGGCGGATAACCCATTCTTTGCTGCACACGTTCAATGAGGACAGGATTGCCTTCAGGGCCTCCTCGAGGGACGGCGTCGCGTCCGGCTCTGCCCGGGGCGCGCGTGGAGCCGGCCTTGTCGCTGTGAGCTCCAACTGGGGGAGTCCGTCGTGCAGGAAGTCCATCCGTAGATTCCCCACCAGGGCGCCATCGTAGAACAGCTCAAGGTGGCGGTTGTCCGTGAACTCGCCGATGACAGTGGCCTCTACCGCCTCGCTCTCACAGAGCTGCAACAGCTCGGAGACACACTTCGGGGGAACAGCCAGAATCATCCTCTCCTGTGACTCCGAGATCCATACCTCGTCGTAGGACAGGCCGGAGTACTTCAAGGGCACCCTGTCGAGGTAGACACGAACCCCGGTGTCCGCCCCCATCTCTCCGACGGCCGAGGAGAGACCACCACCTCCACAGTCGGTTGTACGGCGGTAGAGATGACGATCCCTCGCCTGCACCAACGCGTCAATCATCTTCTTCTCGACGATAGGATTGCCTATCTGCACGGCGCTCCGTGAGCTGGCCGCAGATTGCTCGTCCAGTTTCTCGGAGGCGAAGGTCACACCATGGATACCGTCCCGTCCGGTCTTTCCTCCAACAAGCACAACAAGGTCGCCAGGTTGCGGTTGGCCCTGCTGCGCCGCCCAGCCCGGCATGATGCCTGCCGTACCACAGAATACCAGCGGGTTGCCCAGATACCTGTCATCGAAGCGAAGCGTGCCGTTGAGAGTCGGAATACCGAGCCGGTTGCCATAGTCGGCGACGCCAGCTCTCACGCCCTTGAACACGCGGCGCGGATGCAGGATGCCCGGCGGCAGCGACTCGTAGTCCGCGTCGGGCGGAGCGAAGCAGAACACATCGGTGTTGAGTATCGGGCGGGCTCCAAGCCCCGTCCCCAGAACGTCGCGGACGACGCCGCCAAGGCCCGTTGCCGCCCCACCATAGGGTTCCACAGCCGACGGATGATTGTGTGTCTCAACCTTGAAGCATATCGCGTGCAGCCCGTCGAAATCGATGACCCCTGCGTTGTCCTTGAATACCGACAGGCACCAGTCTTTGTCAAGAGTATTGGTCGCCTTCATGATGGTGCTGCGCAGAAGGTTGTCGATGGTTTCACCATCGACGTGGATGCGACCCTTGAAGGTCTTGTGTACGCAATGCTCCGACCACGTTTGTGCCAGAGTCTCCAGTTCTATGTCGGTGGGTTCACGGCCCAGAGCATTGAAATGGCCCTGTATCGCCTCAATCTCAGAAGGGAAGAATCCGAACGGGGCCGCCAGGTCCATCAACTGCGTTGAGTCAAGATTGCGCAGAGGAACATGGCGAAGGATGAACTCGTACCGGGGTTCGAGGGGAAAGATATCCTCTCCCTGTTGCACGATGTGGTGCACTATCGGATTCAGAAGCAGGCGAGTGGCTATGAGTTCAAGTTCTCCCGGCTCAGCGCGTCCGTACAACACGTAGCGCACCCCACTACGCGCCCTGCCAACTCCGGTTATGCCCAGGTCTTCGATTCCTTTCAGAATGGTTTGCTCAAGAGGATCAGCGACTCCCCTGTTGTACGTGACTTCCAGCGCATGGAGAAAGGGTTCGTCACCACGAACGTGGCCGCCGTCGTATCGACACTGCTGTGAGACCGGGTCGGAAAGGAGCCGACTACACAGCACGTCAAGCTGCTCCGGGGAGAGCTCGGCGTCAAGCCAGTAGACATCGGCCACTCGCACGAGTTCAATCGTGTCTATGCCCAGGTCCCGTATGCCTGCTACAACTGCATCTTCACGCGGGTCGGTGACGTCCGGCCGGAGTCCAACTTCTATTCGATGTGCCATGAACCTTCCATGTGTGTACTGTCTCAAGCCGCGAAACTCAGTCTATCAACGACTGCTTCCGCCAGCCGGTGTAGTGCCACGGCAGTTGTCCGTACTGTTATGTCGCGCAACCCGCTCAGTTCGGCGCCGGGGGGACCCATCTCGATGAGAGCCCCTCCGCTGGTCTTCACCTGATGGGGGAAGACGCCAGCTGGACACACGAGCGCGACGGCCCTGTTCATGTTAGCACACGCCACCTGAGCGGAAAACGGCATGGATGATAGAATTCACCGATACCGCAACGAAGAAGGAGAACCCGTTTGCATAAGAAGACTATCGTTATCGTCGCGTCCGCGGCCATGCTGCTGCTGAGTATGGCAGGATGCGCACCATCTATTGCGGAGACGGGAGACACTGTCCACGTGACATACGTGGGAGAACTGACTGATGGCTCTGTGTTCGACTCTTCTCACTCAGAAGACCCTCTGCAGTTCACGATTGGAGCAGGTGAAGTCGTCGCCGCGTTCGAGAACGGGATTGTCGGGATGCAGCCCGGCGAGAGTAAGACGTTTTCCGTTTCTCCGGAAGAGGGATATGGCCCACACCTGGAGGACCTCGTATTCCACCTGGTGCCAGGAGACTTCCCCGCGGACATAGAACTGTATCCCGGCGCGGTGGTGACATTCAGCGGAGCGAACGTGACCATCAGGGGCCTTGTCACAGAGGTGACTGATACTGAGGTTGTGGTGGACGCCAACCGGCCGCTCGCAGGGGAGACACTGGTCTTCCACATGGAGCTTGTTGAAGTCGCGCGGAAGGGCTGACACGCCCTCAACTCTGCTCCACCCCCTGGGGGCCAGCCGACACGTCAGGACTTGAGGTAGTGCTTTGGGAACTCGGCACCGACTGTCGTCATCAGGCGCCCCAGTCCCGCACACATCTGATACGTCCTCAACCGGAACTCGGGACAGACGCTCATGAGGAGGTACGATTCCCTCCTCGAGAATCCGTAGTCCTCTTCCAGCCAGAGGATGAGGTCCCGGGAAGCCTGGCGGAACGCCTCTTCCATGGGCCGAAAGGAATAGAGGGAGACGAGCGCATCCCTTGTCTCGACGCGGACGTTGCGAAGGCGTTTTCCCTTGATGACTTCACACACAAGCGTCACGCGACCCGCAACCTCGTTGGCAACTCCGCAAATCTCGCCATCTCCTTGTGAGGCGTGCAGGTCTCCGACAAAGAGGAGGCCTCCCGGGTTAACCGACTGCAGATAGACGGTCGACCCGGGGCAAATCGCATTGCTGTCGAGGTTCCCCCCACAAGCCATGATGCTTCCGAAGTTCGTAGGCAGGGTGGAGAGAACCTCATACTCCGGGGCAGTGGCAATCGTGCCGATGAAAGGCTGGAGGGTCCAGCTGTGCGTTCGCGCGCCGTATTCCCATGTGGCGGTTGCATCGCTGTTGACAATCACGCCCGTATACATCTCGTCCGTCTCCTCCCAACCACGCAGCCCGGCGAAGTGGTGTACCCGCGGCACAGTTGCGACCGTACCTGCCGACAGCTGGTCGATGTCCAGCACTGTGACGGCAAGAACGTCGCCCTTGTCTACGCCTTCGACGTAGACCGGACCGCACACAGGGTTATACCAGTACGGTATCCGGTCGGTATAGGCTCCGAGATCCCGTGGTTGAAGTTTTGACCTGTCACTCCGCAGGATTCCGTTGTACGTGTCCTCTATCTCCGCGGCGAAGGCCTCCCCCGGCTTGACCTTCAGTACGGGGGTTGTCCGCGCGTCGAACACGTAGTTCTCAGGTTTTCCGAAGTTGACTGAACGCGGCACCGTCTGCATCTTGCGAGTCCCTCCTGTTGAGCAGTCCCGGTTCGCAGAACGGACCCCGGGATGGCCGAGTGCCTTTCCGCGTACCACCACGACAATCCGCACCCGAAGAAGGCAGGAAGCCACGAAGCGGAGTGCGTGTGCCGTGAACTGGGATGACGCCCGGCCCTACCTGTGGCGCGAATTGTGCATGATTGCCCCTCTGGTGACAAGCTCCTTTCTGCTGGAGGGAAGGGCGGGGAGAAGCTCACAGAAGGAGAGCCTCAGACCAGCCGGAGAACCGCCGGCTGGTGCCTTGCGGACGGCTCGAGCCGCCTTTCCGGTGAGGTGGCACAGTCTGCTACACTCCAATCAACCATGCTCTGCTGCCTGTGGATCAGGATGCTGGCCGCGAACAGTTATGACCGCCAGATTGGCGAGGCGGCCCGGGTGCTCGCCGACGGAGGAGTCGTGGCATACCCTACGGACACCGTCTACGGACTGGGGGCCGACATCTTCAATCCCGAAGCCATCGACCGGGTGTTTGAGATAAAGGGAAGGCCGGCGGACACTCCTCTCCCCGTGCTCCTGAGCGGCGTGGAGCAGCTTGCAGCCGTTGTGGATTCACCTCCAAACGCTGCGCATGAGCTGGCGAGCCGGTTCTGGCCCGGAGGTCTTACGCTCGTCATGCGTACTTCTCTCTCTCTGCCCGCCGCTCTGCTGCGCGAGGGGCGCGTGGCGGTGAGGGTGCCGGACGACCCCATGTGCAGACGGTTGATTGAGAGGCTGGGCAGGCCAATCACCGGCACGAGCGCCAACAAGACGGGCCGCCCGGCTGCCACTACCGCGGACGAGGTGCGGGCACAACTGGGAGATACTGTGGACTATATCCTCGATGCGGGGCACTCAGGCGGTGGCCATCCCTCGACCGTAGTCGAGGTGGATGAGGCCGGGTTGAAAGTCCTTCGAGAGGGTGCCGTTCCTTCCGAGGACGTCCTCGCAGCATGGAGCGAGTTCCTCACACATCGGGGCGACTGACCCCGCAGCAAGCGCGCCGGCGCCGGCCGGCAGACAGTGACAGGAGGCCTCCTTCAGTCCAGAAAAGCGGAACCTCGAAGTCCGCATTCACCCGAATCTATTCGTAGCCCTGCACGACAGATGCATGCCCGGCGACAGGTCTGCTATATTTTGCGTGGACAACTCATCCGAGAGGTCTGCGACGCATGTTTGGCAAAGGACAACGCAAGAGAAGGCCGCAGAGAGGTCCATATGACCTCCCGCCTGAGTTCCTCGACAACGGTCGTGTGGGGCCGAGAGGCAGACCGGGACCAACCCCTGGAGGGCAATCGCCGGGAGGACCGGATGTCGACCAGTACATGTTCAGGAGCGTCCTCGGGATGCTGGGCAAGACTGGCGAGGCAGACTCGACAAAGAACTCCCGGCTCGATGGGGATTTCGAGGCCGGGGCTGCGGCAGGACCGGATTCCGTGCTCCTGCGTATCGAGATACCGGTGACAAGGGCGGAACAACTCCGGCGCCTGGCCAAGGACCTTGATGAATCGCCCCAGACGCTGGCTCGCCTCTGGGTCATGGAACGTCTGAGGGAGATTGGCGCAGAACAGGAGCGCGACAACGGTTCGGGACCAAACGGGTCCCATGAACTGACGTCCGCGGCCGTGCCCATCGGCGCCGCAGCCGTCCCTCCACCGGAAAGCCCGAATGTCGTGGCACAGGCAAAGAAGAGGCTGGGAGATGCCCATATCACAGACCCGGAGGAAAAGGCCGCCTTCGCTGAGACCTACGCTTTCAGGCAGTGGGGGCCCTACATTGCGAGTCTCGTTCTGGCATCCAGAGGACGCAAACTGTTCGGACTGGACGACATAGTTCAGATACTGCGCGACGAACTCATGCCGGAAGCCTACAACTTGCCTGGAGCCCTGGAAACTGAATTGACACTACGCGATGCCGACATTGGACGCCCCGGTGAACAGATGCGGCCGTTCGCGTGTATCGAGCGCGTGGCCCCCGGAGCGTATTCATTCATTGGCTTCCAGCGTGCGCGTGCGTTGCGAGCTGGCCGGTAGGCCGCGACGACGCACGGTGTGTACCAATGGTATCTACGTGAGTCCTGAGGCGCCCTGTTTCCACGTCACATGCGAGGCAATGAGGCGGTCGAACACTGAGAGGTGATTTGATAATGAAAATGCACGATGGACTTTCCGACAGGGTAAGAGAGCGACTCCGGGGCATTGGAGCTCTGTCTGAAGCAGAACGCGAGTCTGCCGCCGAGGAGAAGCAACTGAACGAACTCCTGCGACGATTCTACGCGAACGACATTCAAGGAGACGCTGTCCTTGAGGCGCTTAAGACGTATGAGAGGGACAAGGCATGGGAGCTTCTGAGGATGGCGCGTGACAAGCTAAGGCAATCATTCAAGTGGGAAGAACTGCGACTGGAGTTCACTGAAAGAGAGGATGGCTCGATGACAGTAGAAAAGGGAGAGCCTCAGGAAACAACTGCAGTCCCGACTGCAGAGGGCGCGGTGCTGGAGTTGACGGATGCCAGCTTCGACGCTGCCGTGAGTGAGCACGCCCTGTTGGTGGTGGACTGCTGGGCGGTCTGGTGCGGTCCGTGCAGGATGGTGGCGCCCGTCATTGAAGAGTTGGCGAAGGACTACGCTGGAAGGGCAACGTTCGGGAAGCTCGACGTAGATAAGAATCCCGCCACCGCAAGGCGGTTTCAGATTCAGTCAATCCCGACGATTCTTATCTTCAAGAACGGCCGACTCGTGAATCAGAAGCTCGGTGCGCTGCCCCGGGCCATGCTCGAACCTGCAATAGCGAAACACGTCGAGGCGAAAGAACCCATGCCTCCGGCTGGAGACTGAGCGTCATCGTGATGGCCGTCTAGTCGCCGAAGGCCAGGTTGCCGAGCAGCACCAGGTTCAGCACAGGGACAACGATAAGGAGTCCGTAGGCAGCCGGTCTTCCCCTCGAGGCCGAAATCCGCGCCCACGCCAGCGCCCAGACAACCGCCCATATCCCCAGCCATGCCATGATCCACAGGGGGAGCCAGACAAACACGCCCACAGCCAGAGCCACAACCGGTATGAGGAATGCCCAGAAACAGGACACCGGAGACTTGCCCACAATGCACATCAGCCTGAAGTTAGCGATGGGCAGCCAGGCGGTCCATGCCCCGGCCACACCATTCTTGCGTGCGATGAGCATCAGGCAGAGCGCCAGCCAGGCATGCAGCCCTGCCGAGACGCAGAGGCCCCACCCCGAAGAATAGGAACTCCACACCTGATAGATGATTGCTGACGCGTCCATGTGTCTTGTGTTCTACAACGGAATTATACGGACGCATGAGCTGAGCGACAATGCCACTGCCGGCCATCGAGAGGTTTCAAGTATGTCGAGTAATCAGAGACGGCAGCGTCGCCGTAATGACTGTAAGAGGTGTCTGGCTGGGGATCCAGGATTCGAACCTGGACTAACTGATCCAGAGTCAGCCGTCCTACCGTTAGACTAATCCCCAGTGGCCGCACACAAGGCAACGCGATGACCAATAGCTTAGCACAGGCACGAATTCACGACCAAGCGAAAACCCGACCGCGGGACGGTGAAATGGGGGCTGACACGGTAGTCATCCTGCGATTTGCGGGGTATCATATTACGTCGATGCATATTGAGACTTTTTCATTCTGAGGTCATCGCGAATGGCAGACAACGATCGGAACAAGCACTACGAGACACTCCAAGTGAGCCCAAAGGCAGAGCCGGAGGTGATAGCCGCGGCGTACAGGGCGCTCGCGAAGAAGTATCACCCCGACCGTTCCGAAGCGCCTGACGCGATGGCGAAGATGGCAGGGCTCAATATCGCATATCAAGCAGTGCGTGGGAACGTGCGCCGGGTTTCTGCAAACACGCCGGCAAACCGCGTGGATCGAGACTTCGCGGTGCGCTTCAGCAATGACAATGTGGAGCCGGATGCTCCTCTGGAGCACATGCTTGAAGTCATCTCGCGGAAAGTCAGCGTGGCGCGACAGCGGGTCATCGACGAAGTCGCGAAAGATGGACTGGCAAAGGATATTGCGACGGGGCTGGTCAACAAAGCCCTGAAAGGAATGGTCGGCGCAGGCAACACACCTGACCGCACTGGCGGCCGGGCCACCAACGCCCACCTCGACGCCGGGGCGTCGTACGATGAAGCCATGCAAATCGTGGAGGAGAAGGCTGGCGCGGTGCGTGACCGCCTGGCCGACGAACTGGTCAAGGATGGATTGCAGAGGAGTGTGGCCGTTGAGCTTGTCGACTCCGCGCTTGAGCGAATCAGGCGCCGGACGGGCGATAGCGAGCGGAACATGCATCGGCTGTCACCTGCACATGTCGACTTGACTGCCTCACTGGACCGCGGCACAAAAGTGGTGGCTGAGAAAATCATCGCAGCGCGACAACTCGTGATTGACGAACTCACGCGCGACGGGCTTCCCCAACGCACGGCGCAACAACTTGTTGAGAGCGCCATCGAGCGGGTGGCCGACGGTCGCCGCACCTGGTGAGACCGAAGCTTCCTGGAGAAGCCAATACACGGACAGCTACATGGAAATCAGCAAGTGTGAGATCAGGCTCGGTGTAGTCTTCCGCGACAGGGGTCTGCTTTCTCAGGCGCTGGTTCACGGGAGCTACATCAACGAGAACCATGGGAATCAGTCCGCCAGCAACGAGAGGATGGAGTTCCTCGGCGATGCGGTACTTGGCATGGTAATGGCTGAGAAGTTGTACGCGAGCCTGCCTTCGAAAGCCGAGGGTACCCTGACCGGGGTAAGAGCATCTCTGGTGCGACGTGAGAGCCTTGCCACCGCTGCGCGGGCTCTCGCACTGGGCGAGTGCATTCTCATGGGACATGGAGAAGAGGCTACCGGTGGGCGGGACAAGGACCGAAATCTTGCCGACGCGTTTGAGGCCGTCGTAGGGGCCATCTATCTGGATCAGGGACACGCGGTAGCACGTGCGTTCGTGCTCCGTCACCTGGGAGACCAGCTTGCCAGTGTGCTGCTGAATGGCTCGCTGCCGAACTACAAAGCCCTGCTGCAGGAGTGCCTGCAGGCTCAAGACGACCCGCTGCCACGGTATGAGCTGGAGAGTACAGGACCGGACCACAACAAGCGGTTCACAGCGGTTGTTCTCCTGCACGGAAAGGCCATCGGAGAGGGAACCGGGCATAGCAAGAAGGCAGCCGAGACGGCCGCCGCACGGTGTGCGTTGGCAGCACTGCGCTCAAGAGAGGTGTGAACAATGGGGAAACGAGATTTGGCACGCCGGGAATCCAAGAAACCGAAGAGAGATGAGAAGAAGCCGTCCGTCATCACCGAGCTCGAGCCCACTACCGACCCTGAACGCGTGAAAAGGCGGCGGAAGACCGAAGACGAGAGTGTCCAGTAGGAATTGCGCCAGCGGCAGGCGGACGGTGGGCACGGGGAGCATTCTTGCCGGGCAACGTTTGCCGCGGGCGCACGCAGGTGTCTGACAGCGGAAGAAAGGTAGCACGCGGACCAACGCAAACGATGCGGGTGTTGGTACACGGGCGAGTTCAGGGCGTGAACTTCAGGTGGTTCGCGAAGACCACGGCGATTCGGCTGGGGGTAGTGGGATTTGCGCGGAACACGCAGGAGGGCGATTCGGTAGAGATCCGCGCACAGGGAACCAGTCACCAGTTGCGGGCAGACTTGGCCTGCCTTCGGGAAGGCCCTCCCGCCGCGCGCGTCGCCGACATCACAGTCGATTGGGACTCCGACAAGGATGGCACGGAATATCAGCTGTTTGAGATCAGGTACTAGACCTCAATCGGTGCCGGGAAGAACTCGCGTCCCGAGTTCGATGAGCGAAAGATGCTCGGTCTGCGCCCCTGCGAGCTTCGCCGCCAGCAGGTCAACCTCAAGTGGCTCTCCGACGATAATCTTCCCGTACTGAGTTGTCTTCCCTTCCTGGGGATTATCAACGTAGTCGAGCCTCTCTCTTGCCTCCACAATTCCCAGGTCAAAAGGCAACGCGAAGTGGAGATCCGCCAGCACCCTTTCCAGGTCCAGGTCGCGAAGTCCCTGCAACTCCGGCGCCTCGCCCGGCCGACGTTGGACAAGCGGCAGGAGTCCCAGCAGATTTGCAATCGAAAACCTGCCGCTTCCCCGGTGGACGTGGAAGGGAGCAATGCTGATAAGGAAGTCACTGCGCAGCACAAGATTCGGAACCCAGAATGTGGAAGTTGCGAAGAATTCATCCAAGGGATTTTCCATTTCGAGGAATATCGAGTCCTTCACATCCAGAAGCAGGACACGGTTGAAGGCATATTTGAGCGTCTCGTAGATGGGATAGATAGGCGCGCCACTTGGTGTCGAGTCGGCAATCAGAATCTCGGCGTCCGTCACACCCCTGATTCCTGAGACGACTTCCTGCAGCAGATCCGGGCTCGTGGTTACGGGATAGGGGTGGGCAGACGATGCGTTCGGCTTGATCAACACCCGCCTTGCCCAGGCAAGCTGGGGTGGCGGAGTGAAGTGGAAATTCGCCGATTCAAAGACTGTGGCCATGCAATACCAATCTCAATGCCCTGCGCTCACTACCTGTCTGCGGAACAGGAGCATTTGCTCGCGCAAGCAACTCTGCACCATGGCGCAGGCCCGGGTACGTTGCCCGGCGAGGGCGCTCCATCACGCGGGATGGCTCTCATTCTATGAGGACCTCACCAACTCGTACAACGTTCGGACCGCAACGCCGGTGGCCCCTTTGACTATGACTCCGTTGTCCTTCGCGCTATTGGACGTTCCGGCTATATCAACGTGCAGCCATGGGACGCCCCCTGTGAACTCGGAAATGAAAAGCGCGGCTGTAATGGCTCCCCCGTGCCTGTTGCCAACGTTCTTGATGTCGGCTATCAGGCTCTTGTTCAGTTCCCGGTACTCATCTGCCAGCGGCAGTTGCCACATGCGCTCGCCTGCTCTTGCCGCAGCACCAAGGAAGCGGTCAGCGAGTTCCTGATTGTTGCTGAAGACCCCGCTGTATGTCTTGCCAAGGGCAACCTGGCACGCTCCTGTCAGCGTAGCCACGTCAACAAGGGGTGCAAGGCCTTCTTTCACGGCGTAGCTCATAGCGTCGGCTAGAGCCAACCGCCCCTCAGCGTCCGTGCTGATGACCTCAATGGTCTTGCCATTCATAGCTCTCAACACATCACCGGGGCGATATGCACGGCTCCCCAGCAGGTTCTCCGTCGCGGGGACAAGCCCCGTCACGTTGGCAGGTGCCCCCGCGCGTGCCACCGCACTCATCGTGGCAATAACCGCCGCTCCCCCAGCCATGTCATCCTTCATCTCAGCGAGACCTTCGGACGGCTTGATGGAGATGCCTCCGGAGTCGAATGTAATAGCCTTCCCGACAAGGGCGATTCGTGCGGCGTCGCCTCCAGCCGCCGTGTAGTCCATCCGTATGAATTTCGGCGGCTCCGCGCTACCGCTGGCGACCCCGAGCAGTGCGCCCATTCCAAGAGTCGCCATTTCCTCTTTCCCTAGAACCGTGACCTCAAAGCCGTAGGTGGAGCCCAGGTCCAGGGCCATCTCTGCCATCCGCGAGGGCGTCATGTAGTTCGCCGGCTCGTTCACCATGTCCCGCGCCAGGTTAGTGGCCTCGGACAAAACAACCGCCGTGGCGACCGCCTCCTGCAGCCCGGAAGCGTCCCCAGAGTTACGCACGACTATGACAAGTCGCTCCATGTCGCCGACTTCAGAGAGCTTGTATTTCGCGAACGAATACAGGCCGAGTGTTGCGCCTTCTGCGATGGCGCGTGCGACAGCCCTGTCGTCCAGTCCAGCAGCGCCGGCCCCGATAAGAGTTGCCGCCATGCTGGTAGCGCCCAGCTTGCGCAGTGCACGGCTGCCTTCGGCAACGGCATCACGCACGCCGTCTGTTGTGACTCTCGACTGCGGTCCAAGCCCGCAAACGGCTACGAGTCTGCACGGCAGGCGCCCCAGGGTATGCAGCACCGTTACCTCGCCTGCCTTCCCTTTGGCTCCCTTCGAGTCAAGAAGGGTTCTTATTGCTCCGCCCAACAACGCGTCGACGGCGGCGACTGCGGATGTCGCCGGGCCAAGCTGCCCGGAATCCTCACACAGGCCTACGATGACACCGTCGACATGTGTGGTGGTGATATCACCCTGACTGATTTCAATTTTCACTGCTATGATGCTCCCGAATCTGCTTCGAACCTCTTAGTGTAGCGCCTTTTGCCCTGAAAAAGAAGAGGTCGCGAGCGGAACGGGAGGAGATACGTTCGGCGCCACATCTCGGGCCAGCAATGGCCCGGACTGACAAGCGTAGGACATGCAAAGAGGGTGGCGTCAGCTTCTCAGGTGCAATCCCAGGGACTCCTTGCGCAACTCGCCGATTCGGTCGCGCAAGAGAGCGGCTTTCTCAAACTCAAGGCTGCCGGCGGCCCGTTTCATCTCACGTTCAAGCGCTTTCAACATCGCGTTCAGCTCGCGAGGGGTAGCGGGCTGATCACCATACGCCCGCAGTGGCTCCGCCACCTCCTGTACCTGCCGCGCAATATCCCGAATGGCCTTGGATACACTCTGCGGTGTGATTCCGTGCCGGCTGTTGTACTCCTCCTGCGCCGTACGTCGCCTCGCAGTCTCTTCCATCGCGGTCTGCATGGAACCTGTTACTGTGTCCGCATACAGAATGGCGTGGGCATTGACGTGCCGCGCTGACCGTCCGATGGTCTGTACGAGCGCCTCAGCTGACCGAAGGAAGCCCTCTTTGTCGGCATCCAGTATGGCCACGAGACTTACCTCAGGCAGGTCGAGCCCCTCTCTCAGCAGGTTGATGCCGACAACCACGTCGTACACCCCCAGGCGAAGATCACGGAGTATCTGCACGCGTTCGAGGGTGTCGATTTCCGAGTGCAGGTAGTGAGCCTTGATGTTCAGTTCCGCCAGGTACTCACTCAGGTCCTCGGCCATCCTCTTGGTGAGTGTGGTGACGAGGCAGCGTTCCCCCTCCACAACACGCGCCCGAATCTCGCCCATGAGGTCGTCAATCTGACCGGCCGTGGGTCTTACCTCTACGGTCGGTTCCAGCAGGCCGGTCGGGCGTATCAGCTGTTGCACGACACGCGAACTGCGCTCCAGTTCGTACTGGCGTGGAGTGGCGGACAGGTAGATGACCTGGTTGATGTGGCTGCTGAACTCCTCGAAATTGAGAGGCCTGTTGTCCAGAGCCGATGGCAGGCGAAAACCGTGCTCCACAAGGACCTGCTTACGCGCAAGGTCGCCATGATACATGCCCCGTATCTGCGGCAGCGTCATGTGCGACTCGTCGATAATCAGCAGGAAGTCAGCTGGGAAGTAGTCAATGAGAGTCCACGGGGTACTTCCCGGGGCCCGTTGCTGCAGATGACGTGAGTAGTTCTCAACGCCAGAACAGTAGCCAACCTCCCCAAGCATCTCGAGGTCGTATTTCGTCCGGGATTCAAGCCGCTGAGCTTCCAGCACTTTGCCCTGCGCGCGGAGTTCCTCAAGGTGCTCCTGGAGTTCGCTGCGGATGTCTCCCATCGCTGCCTGCAGCTTGTCCTCCGGAGTCACGAAATGCTTCGCGGGATAGATGTCCACTCTGGCGAGCTCTGAGAGGAGTTCGCCTGTGACCGGGTCGACCTCGGTGATTCTTTCCACCACGTCTCCCCAGAACTCGACCCGCACCGCTGTTTCTTCGTAGGCGGGATACAGTTCGAGCGTGTCCCCACGAACCCGAAATCTACCTCGCCACAAATCAATGTCGTTGCGCTCGTACTGCATTCCGATCAACTTCCGGACTGTGCGATGCAGCCCGGCCGCCTCCCCGCGAACCACGGGAAGCGCGAAGCTCTTGTATTCGTCCGGCGAACCAAGTGAGTAGATGCAGGAAACGGAAGCAACGATGACAACGTCGCGCCGCTCAAACAGGGACCTCGTCGCGGCGTGACGCAGACGGTCAATCTCGTCGTTGATATCCGTCTCTTTCTCGATGTACGTGTCGGTGCTCGGGATGTACGCTTCGGGCTGGTAGTAGTCGTAGTAGCTCACGAAGTAACCGACGGCGTTGCGCTGGAAGAACTCCTGGAACTCGGCAGCCAGCTGAGCGGCGAGCGTCTTGTTGTGACACATGACCAGGGTGGGACGCTGTGCGCGCGCAATGACATTGGCCACGGTGAATGTCTTGCCACTGCCAGTGACGCCAAGCAGCGTCTGCCCGGTGAATCCGTGGGACAACCCGTCCATCAGGAGATCAACGGCCTGGGGCTGATCACCCGTGAGGCGCAGGTCCGACGTTATCTCAAACTCACGGTCCATGTTACTGCGCGAGCCACACACAGGGACACCCATGGGTAACGCACCGCCAGGGTAGTGGCTCTCAGCGACTCGCAAGAGACCGCAACGCGAGCTTCAGCCGCTCTTCAAGAGAGAGGTCATGTCCCCCTCCCATCGAATGTGCAGCGTCCACAGCCTCTCGGAGTGAGTAGCCCAGCGCCGTAAGCGCCGCAACCAGCTCGCCATCACCCTCTCGCGCCGCGCCGGCAACGCCCTTCACGTAGCGCTCCATCTTTGCCCCCAGCTCAACACACAGCCTGGCCGCGATCCTCTTTCCAACGCCCGGAACCCGCGATATCAGCTCGGTGTCGCCCCGTACGATAGCCGCAGCGAGGTCCTCGGGCTTGAAAGCCCCCAGCAGCATCAGGCCGACTCTGGGCCCGACTCCACTCACAGATATGAGATCCTGAAACAGCGCCAACTCTTCGTTCGAGCCGAAGCCATAGAGAACGGGAGAGTCATCACGCACAAGAAGACATGTTTGAAGGACAGCGCGCGCGCCCGGTTCGCCAATCTCGTCGATGGTACGTGATGCGGCGCGAACCTGAAAACCTATGCCTCCCACATTGAGGACAACATAGTCAGCTCCCTTGAAGTCGACAATCCCGTCCAGGAACGCAATCACAGTTCCCCTCCTCCCAGGCGCTCCAGCGCTGCTTTGCGCTGGATATGACATAGAGCAATTGCGAGCGCGTCTGTGGCGTCAGTTCCGAGAGTGTTGTCTCTGGCCCCCAGCTCCAGCATCACCATCGTGCGGACCTGGTCCTTGTCGCTACGGCCATAGCCGCTGACCTGCCGTTTCACCTCCGCGGGCGAGTAGTACGCGGTGGGCAGACCAGAGCGCGCCGCTGCAAGTACGGCCACAGCCTGGGCTCGTCCAATCATGAACGCCGACCTGACGTTGATGCCGACAAACGGCTCCTCGATAGCAACCTCGTCCGGCTGGTGGGACTCGATGAGACCGCAGATGCCTTCGAATATCGACCAGAGCCTGCGTTCAATCGGGACACGGGAGGAGAAGCGAAGCGTCCCACAGTCGACGAGCCGCACATTGGCTGAACCCTCAACAACCCCGTACCCTGTCATCACGGTACCCGGATCAATGCCGAGGACGCGCATCCCGCTATGCCTGCCCCATCTTCTCCAGAGCGGAGTCCGGGAAGTCAGCGTTCGAGTACACACGCTGCACGTCGTCAAGTTGCTCAATCTGGTCAATGAAGTGGAGTATCTGCAGCGCCTTCGACTCTTCCAACATGACCGGCATCTTGGGAATCAAAGAGACCTCCGCCGACACCACGCGGAAGTCCTGCTCAAGCACCTTCCTGACTTCCTCCAACTTGGATGGGGCGGTATACACTTCAACATAGCCGCCATCGGTCTTCACATCGTCCGCACCGGCATCGATGGCCTGTAGCGCTACCTCGTCCGCCTTGCCCTCATCCGTCTCGATTGAAATGAGGCCATAGGTATCAAACATCCACGCGACGCAGCCTGTCTCGCCAAGGCTGCCCCCATGTCGCACCAATCTGCTTCTGACCTCCTGAACCGTACGGTTCCGATTGTCACTCAACGCCTCCACGAGCACAGCAACCCCGTTAGGCCCGTAGCCCTCAAGTTTGAATTCGACGAGGCTCGCCCCGTCGCCACCACCCGTGGCCCGCTTGATGGCGCGGTCAACGTTATCTGAAGGCATGTTGCTGTCCTTCGCCTTCTGGATTGCCAGGCGGAGCTGGTAGTTGGCGTCCAGGCTGGGTCCTCCCTGGCGAACGGCTACCATAATCTCGCGCGCTATCTTCGTGAACACCTGTCCGCGGCGAGCATCCGCAACACCTTTCTGTCGCTTAATCGTCGACCACTTAGAATGTCCTGACATGCTCTTCCCTCATATCGAGATTCTAGCACCGCACAGTGGTGCCGTGGAACTACCTAGCAGTCTCCAGTGACCTGACTGCCGAGTGAGAATCCTAGCTCAGCGGCGCGTAGATTGCGATCGCGAAAGCGGTCCGGCGAACGCTCCGAAATCACCTTGACAAGCGAGTCTTTGCTGATAGCGCCGCTGGCCTCGACTACGGCGGCAAGCATCACGATGTTCGCACCGAGCCTGGAGCCCAGGACCTCCTCGGTCGACTGCGTTGCGGAGATGCCGATGTGCCGCTGGGTTGCTGCAACCGCAGGCGACACAAGAAGTGTGTCGTAGAAGACAACGCCGGAGGATTCGGCCGTCCACCCGAGGTATCTGTCATAGGCTGATTGCGAGAGGGCGACAAGGAGGTCTGCGGTGGTCACGAACGGGAACGCGACAGGTAAGGCTGATATAACGACTTCCGCCCTGCATTCGCCCCCGCGCGCGGCTGCACCGTATGAGCTGGTGCCGGAAACATGCCGACCCTCCGCGAATGCGGCGGAGCCAAGCAGCCCGCCCGCTGTGACGATTCCCTGACCACCCACGCCACACAACAGAATCTGCTTGCTTTCAGTCATTCTCAAACTCGCCGGTAAGCAGTAGCCCCGCCGTGTCACGCGTTTCCCCGGAGGACGCCAACTCGCGCGGCAACGTCATGGCCTCAGTATACCGATAGGCTTCTTTGATGCTATCCATACGATTCTGTCTCCCGAACTGGGTCGGGCACGGCGACAGCGCCTCCACGAACGTGAATCCGGGCATCTGTATCGCCCGCTTGATGGCCGCCACCAGCGCATCCCCCTGAGTTACCAGATACCGGGCCGCGTACTTGCCGCCTGCGCCTCGCACAAGCGCACAGAGGTCAAACGGACGAGTGGTATTGCCCCGCGGCGTCGTATGTGTGGTGGCGCCCAGCGGTGTCGTCGAGCAGACCTGGCCACCGGTCATACCGTAGTTCATGTTGTTGGCGCATATGACCGTTATGTCCTCATCCCGGCGGGCGGCATGGATGAGATGGTTCCCACCAATGTCGACGAGGTCACCATCGCCGCTCACCACAACCGTCGTGAGCTTCGGATTGGCAAGCTTCGCCCCGATAGCGAAGGGCACAGCCCTGCCATGCAGGCAGTGAAGCGTATCGGAATTGAAGCACGGACTGGGTATCCAGCCCGCACACCCGATGCCTGATACGAAAAGCATCTGGTCGAAGTCGAGTCCCAGCTCATCCACCGCCACAAGGATGTGCTTCAAGAGAAGACGGTGACCGCAGCCAGGGCAGAACGGCAACGTCACGCCGGGGCGCAGGTATTTCCGCCAGTCTGCGCTCATGAGCAAGCCTTCCTTACCGCCTCAGCAATGGCTGAAGGATAGATTACCGTTCCGTCCATCTGGCTGTAGGCAACTACTCTGCATGGAGTACTGGCTGAGACTACGTGAACGAGTTGCCCCAGATTCATTTCAGGCACAACTATTGTCTTCACCCTCTCCCCAATTCTCGCGATATCCGCGGCAGGAAACGGCCACAGTGTCTTCAATCTAAGTAGCCCTACCTTCAGGCCCTCCTGCCGCAGCTGCTCCACAGCCGCCAGCGCACTCCGCGCGGTGAAGCCGTAGGCGACCACTGCCAGCTCCGCGTCGTCCAGAGAGTATTCCTCCACTTCGGCAATGTCGGACACGTGCATCATTATCTTGTTGAAAAGACGACTCGTGAGTATCCTCTCGGTGGCCGGATCAGCAGTGCGCCGGAACCCCCAGGGATTGTGGGTTGAAGCGGTAACCAGCAGTTTCTCCCTTTCGCCAAAGCTCGGCATGGGCGGCACGCCGTCCGGCGATTCAGTCCCGAACGGTGGTTGCCCCGGGTTCTTGTCGCGCTCGAACAGCTGTACCTCCGAAGGTATCTCAAGGGGCTCGTTCAGATGCGTGGTCGCCGCCTCGGCCATGAAGAGCACGGGCAGCCTGTATTGCTCGGCAAGATTGAAAGCCCTGATCGTGCCATCGTACAGCTCTTGAACCGACCACGGCGCGAGCGCGATGGTCGGGATACCGCCATGGGTGCCCCAGCGCGCCTGCATCACGTCGCCTGCTCCGACTGTCACCTGGCCCGTGCTTGGACCGGCGCGCTGCCCGTCCACGACCACCAGCGGAGCCTCCGTCATTATGGCGTGCCCGATGCCCTCCTGCATCAGGCTGAAGCCCGGCCCGGAGGTAACGGTCATTGCCTTGACTCCGGCCCAGGACGCACCGATGCACGAACAGACAGAGGCAATCTCATCCTCCATCTGCATGAAGGCGGCTCCTTCCTCGGGGAAGCGAACCGCTATGCGCTCGAGCACTTCTGTTATGGGCGTGATGGGGTAGCCGGCGAAGAAGCCGCATCGAGCGGCAACTGCGCCCTCCACGATAGCATCGGCCCCGGACAGATAGATGCGGCCGGGGGTCAGAGTACTCGAAACCGTGCGCCAAGCCATGAAGGTTCTCCCAAATCGGCGTGACCACCCGATCAGCTGCCTTCCAATGCGGCCCGCCGTGAATGCCCCATTATAGACCATACGACTGCGCTGTGCTGAGGAGAGAGACCACGCGCCACGTACATCCGCTGTCGCAGGCTGCACCGCATCGGTTACAATGTCGCAGAGCAGGAGCAGCAGTACATGTTCACGACGATTGACGATGGGCAGATCACTTCGCCCGGCGGATTCACAGCCGGAACCGGTGCTGCGGGCATCAAGTACCCCGGCAAGTGCGACCTCGGCCTCCTTGCGTCTGCGGTGCCAGCCGTAGCTGCGGGGGTGTTCACCAGGAACGCCATCCGGTCAGCGCCGGTTCAGGTATCGGAGCGCCGCGTGGCGCGGGGAAACGCCGGCGCTGTCGTAGTCAATTCCGGATGCGCCAATGCCTGCACAGGCGAACGCGGACTCCGGGACGCAGAGTCAATGGCCGCCATGGCCGCTGCAAGACTGGGGCTTCACGATGACGACGTCCTCGTTGCGAGCACAGGCGTGATTGGGACATTCATACCTCTGGACCGCGTCGAGGCCGGCCTCGGCAGAATCGCACTCCACGAAGCAAACGGCCATTCCTTTGCCCGCGCCATCATGACAACCGACACGAGGCCCAAAGAGATCGCCGTCGCGGTGGATACCCCACACGGGCGCGTGGTCATCGGCGCTGCAGCCAAGGGCTCGGGGATGATTCACCCGAACATGGGAACTATGCTCTGCTTCGTCACCACTGACGCCTGCGTTGACCCCGTGTTTCTACAGGCAGCTCTTGCCCGCAGCGTCGACAATACCCTGAACATGGTATCCGTTGACGGAGACACGAGCCCCAGCGACACGGTATTCGTACTTGCCAACGGTGTGGCCGGAAACGAACTGATAGATGAGAAGACCGGCCACTCGTTCGAGGAGGCACTTGCGTTCGTCTGCGAGCACATGGCGAAAGCCATAGCCGCGGATGGCGAGGGTGCCAGCAAACTCATCGAAGTGGTTGTTGCCGGAGCCCGGAGTATCGCTGACGCACGAATTGCGGCTCGGACAGTGGCAAGCTCACCACTCGTGAAGGCCGCGATTCACGGAGCGGACCCCAACTGGGGCAGGATAGTCTGCGCCGTGGGACGGAGCGAAGCAGCAATCGACCCTCTTCGAGTGAGCCTGTCCCTCAATGGTGTCCCGGTGATGTCCCGGGGCATGCCTTTGCCATTCAGTGAGACCGACCTGCGAGAGTCGATGAAATCCAGCACGGTCGAGGTGCTGGTCGAGCTTCATCTCGGGTCTGCGGCCGCGACTGCGTGGGGCTGCGACCTCTCTGCTGAGTATGTTAGCATTAACGCTTCCTACACCACGTAGCTCGGAACGCTGTTGAGTGGACACATAGTAGTCGTCAAGATCGGCGGGAGCACCCTCGGGCAAAGCGATACTTCCCTGGCAGACCTTGTCTCGCTGCAGAAGCGCTCGGAGAGGGTGATTGTCGTTCACGGTGGTGGCGGCGAGGTCAGCCAGTGGTCCTCGCGTCTCGGCCTGGAGTCCCGCTTCGTAGATGGCCTCAGGGTCACGGGCAAAGATGAACTGAGCGTGGTTGTTGCGGTTCTGGCAGGGTTGGTAAACAAGCGCCTGGTACTGCAACTGAACGCGTTGGGCGGGAGGGCTGTGGGCATCGCAGGGGTGGATGCCGGCCTCATTGCCGCGGAGGCTCGCCAGCCGGAGCTTGGCTACGTGGGCGAGGTAACGCATGTCGACATGCACCTCCTTTCCACACTCCTGGACGCAGGTTTCCTGCCGGTGATCGCCCCCGTGTGCCATGGAGTGCACGAGGGCAAGCAAACCTTTCTCAATGTCAACGCAGACGACGTAGCTGCGGAGCTTGCTATCGCCGCCGGAGCCTCCAGTCTCGTGTTTCTCACCGACGTTCCCGGCATCCTTGACGGGCGCAAACAGATCTTCTCGCGACTCACCGTTTCCGCTGTGCAGCAACTCATGGCTGACGGCGTCGTACAAGGCGGCATGCTCCCGAAGGCGCGGGCGTGTGTCACAGCGTCGCGGTCAGTTGCCGAGGCGCGTATCATAGATGGAACTGCGGAGCATGCTCTGCTGCGCGAATTCGACCACCGTACTGGAGGAACATCCATTGTCAGAGATGAACTGGCCTGAGATTGAAGAGCGCCTGTACCTGCGCACCTTCCGCAGGGTGCCCGTAACTCTTGTCCGTGGAGAGGGCGTACGAGTGTGGGACGACCACGGCAAACAGTACATCGACTGCGTGGGCGGATGGGCGGTGAACACCCTCGGCCACTGCCACCCGGTGCTCGTCGAAGCCATCGAGCGGCAGGCCAGAACGCTTATCCATACGTCCAACCAGTTCTACACCGTGCCCCAGCTGGAGCTCGCCCGTGTGCTCATTGAGAACAGCTGCCTCGACAGGGTCTTCTTCGCCAATAGCGGTGTTGAGACCACGGAGGGCGCGGTCAAGCTGGCGAGGCGCTACGGGAAGTTGCATCTCGGTGGCGCATATGAGGTCATTACGGTGGGGCACTCTTTCCACGGCCGCACCATCGCCATGACAGCCGCCACCGCGCAAGCGAAATATCAGGAGCTATACACTCCCCTGCCAGTCGGTTTCACGAATGTCGAATGGAATGACGTCGAGGCCATCAAGGCCGGGACGACATCACTGACCTGTGCAGTCATGCTTGAGCCCATTCAGGGCGAGGCCGGCGTTCGAATCCCGGATGAGGACTACCTCCGCAAGGTCCGGGACTGGTGCGATAAGAAAGGGATTCTCCTCATACTTGACGAGATTCAGACAGGGGTTGCCAGAACAGGGACGCTGTTTGCCTACGAGCAGTTCGGGGTGAAGCCTGACATCATGACCCTTGCCAAGGGGCTGGGCTCCGGTGTGCCTATCGGTGCACTCCTTGCCACGGAGAAAGCGTCGGCGTTCCAGCCCGGCGACCACGGCGGCACCTTCGGCGGCAATCCCCTCGCCTGCGCGGCAGGTCACGCGGTCATGACGTACGTCGTCCAGCACGATCTCGCCTCCAGTGTGAAACAGGCCGGCGAGCACTTCATGCAACAGCTTGACGGAATCATCGCGGACTTCGACGTGGCGGTGGAAGCAAGGGGACGTGGGCTGCTGATAGCCCTTGACTTCAAAGAGGACATAGCTGATGAGCTCACGCTACGCTGTCTGAATGGAGGACTCCTCGTCAACAGGGTGCGCCCCAACACACTGCGATTCATGCCACCCCTGATTATCAGCAACGGGGAGATCGACGAAGCAATACGTATACTGAGGACCGTTCTGTCCTCACTCTGAAGGAGGCCCAATGGCTGACAAGGCGGTACTTGCGTATTCCGGGGGACTGGACACATCGGTCGCGGTGAAGTGGATTCGCGAACGATACGGTCTGGATGTAGTCACATTCACCGTGGATATCGGCAACGTCCCCGACATGGAGGCGATACGTCAGAAGGCGCTCAATTCCGGCGCTGTCGACGCGGTTGTTGCCGACGCAAGGGAAGAGTTCATTACGGATTTCGTGTTTCCGTCTCTGAAAGCGGACGCTGTGTACGAAGGCGAGTACTCGCTGGCCACGGCCATCGGACGGCCGCTGATTGCCAAACTGCTGGTGCAGGTTGCGCGAGATAAGGGCGCCGTTGCGGTGGCGCACGGGTGCACAGGAAAAGGCAACGACCAGGTTCGGCTCGACGTGGGTGTTGGCACACTGGCCCCTGAGCTGCGCATCATTGCCCCGGCTCGCGAATGGGGGCTGACCCGCGAAGAACTCATCAACTATGCGAACGAGAACTCCATTCCTGTGCCTGTCACGAAGAAGAGCCCGTACTCCATAGATGAGAACCTCTGGGGCCGGAGCATCGAGACGGGCGTCCTCGAGGATCCGTGGAGCGAGCCGCCTGCTGATGTCTACCTCTGGACGAAGGACCCCTCCGAGGCGCCGGACACACCGGCGTACGTGGAGGTTGAGTTCGAGGGCGGAATCCCCGTAGCGCTGGATGGCGCACGCCTGAGCGGCGTGAAGCTCGTTGAGACCCTGCACGCCATCGCAGGAGAACACGGCGTGGGCAGAGTCGACCACGTGGAGAACAGGCTGGTCGGCATCAAGTCGCGCGAGATATACGAGGCGCCTGCAGCAACCGTGTTACTGAAGGCCCACGCGGCGCTGCAACACCTCGTGATGACGAAGGACCAGCTCCGGTTCAAGGCTCACGTCGCGGGGACCTACTCGGACATCATCTACAACGGACTGTGGTTCGGCGGACTTCGCCGGAACCTTGCAGCGTTTGTGGACAGCACACAGGAATTCGTCACCGGCACGGTGCGCGTGAAGCTGTTCAAGGGCAACTGCACTGTCGTCGGCCGCAAGTCACCGTTCTCACTCTACGACTTCGGACTTGCAACCTACGACAAAGGTGATACCTTTAACCAGTCCGACTCGCCGGGATTCATCCGCCTGTGGGGATTGCCCAACCGCATCCAGGCGCGTGCGCAGGCCGACGCGGGTAAGTAGCAATGCTCGAATCGAAGAGTCGCAGGGTCCAGGATTACGTCGGCTCGTTGGAGTTCGACCGGCGACTGTATCGCCAGGACATCGCAGGAAGCGTGGCGCATGCGCGCATGCTCGGACGTCAGGGAATCATCCCCACCTCCGACGCGGAGGAGCTCGTGCGGGGACTGCAGGTCATACAGGGCGAGATCGGAGGCGGGCAGTTCGTCTTCAAGCCGGCGGATGAGGACATACACATGGCTATCGAGGCGCGGCTCTTCGAAGTTGTGGGAGAGGTTGCAGGAAAGCTGCATACCGGACGGTCACGCAACGACCAGGTCGCCCTGGACGTGCGCATGTATGTCCGCGACGAGATCGTAGAAATCGTGGGTGGCCTCCGGGAAATCCGTCAGGCGTTGCTGGACCTTGCCGGGCGGAACAGCGACGTGGTCATGGCCGGCTACACGCATTTGCAGCAGGCGCAACCTGTCATGTTCGCCCACCACCTGCTGGCGTACTTCGAGATGTTCTCCCGCGATGACGCGAGGCTCGGCGACTGCGTGAACCGTGTCAACGTCCTTCCCCTGGGAAGCGGTGCTCTCGCCGGCGTTCCCTACCCCATAGACAGGGAGTACGTGGCGCGTGAGCTCGGGTTCGCTCATATCAGCGAGAACAGCATGGACGCCGTCTCCGACCGGGACTTCATCGCTGAGTTCAACGCGTGCGGCGCCATCACCATGATGCACGTGTCGCGGTTGGCCGAGGAGCTGGTGCTCTGGTCGAGTTCCGAGTTTGGATTCATCACAATCGGCGAGGGCTTCACCACCGGCTCGAGCATCATGCCGCAGAAACGGAACCCTGACCTTGCGGAGCTCGCCAGGGGCAAGACTGGCCGCGTCTATGGCAACCTCATCGCCATACTGACAACTCTCAAGGCCCTGCCACTGTCCTACAACAGGGACCTGCAGGAAGACAAGGTACACCTGTTCGATACCGTGGACAGCCTCAAGCAGACCCTGGCGGTCTGCAGTGACATAGTGCGGTCAATCGAAGTGCACGGCGACCGCATGCGGGCTGCCATTCAGGACTATGTTCTCGCAACTGACGTTGCGGACTACCTTGTGAAGAGAGGACTGCCCTTTCGGGCAGCGCATGGGATTGCCGCAGCGCTGACCCACCACGCCACCGCTCAAGGCAAGGCTCTTGGACAGCTGTCTCTCGACGAATACAGGGAGTTTTCGCCGCTGTTTGAGAAGGATATTCTGAAGTTGTCCCTGGAGACATCGGTTATGTCACGTGATGTCCCGGGCGGCACTGCACCATCACGGGTGAAGGAGGCGCTTAGAACAGCACACGTGCGCCTCGAAGAATCACGGGCGCGGAGCACCGCAACAGACTGAATCTAGTTGGGCGGGACCGCCCTCAAGTTCTCGAATGACACAGACTACGCGCGAACGCGTGTCTTGTACTGAGTCCTGAGGCAGCGGGTACAGATCTTGACCGAATAGGAGGTTCCATCCACAACCAGAGTCGTTCGATGGACATTCGGAAGCCAGCGTCTCCGCGTGTGCCGCTTGGAGTGACTGACCTTGTTACCGTATGTGGGCCGCTTCCCACAGATTTCGCACTTCATGAATTAACCCTGCTTTACCTTTGCGTTGACACGGGATAAAATGCCATAGTACCACGAACGCCGCCACGCGGCAAGAAATCCCTCATGAACAATACGAGAGTAGAGTCGGTCGACGGCAAGACCTTCAGAAAGATGTTCTCGGCGGGTACACGCTGGCTTGAGCGAGCGGCACCCGACATCAATGCCATCAACGTATTTCCTGTGCCGGACGGAGACACGGGAACCAACATGCTCTTGACGATGCGGTCGGCGGTTGAGGAAGGAGCCACCGCGAACGGCCACGGCGTTGGGGCTGTTGCTCGCTCCATGGCGTACGGGGCCCTGATGGGAGCGCGGGGCAACTCCGGAGTCATTCTCTCTCAGGTATGGCGTGGTTTCGCCGACGCACTCGAAGGCAACGACACTATCAGCGGCGCCGAGCTGGCAGAGGCTCTCACAAGAGCCTCTGCGACTGCTTACGCGGGGCTTGTACATCCGGTTGAAGGCACAATACTGACGGTACTTCGCGACGTCGCCGACGCGGCACGTATCGCGGCGGATGTCGAGGAGACAGCATTTGTGTCGGTCCTTGAGGCGGTTGTGGAGGCGGCCCGCAAGTCGGTGGCAACCACCCCCGAGCTCCTTCCAGTGCTGAAAGAGGCCGGCGTCGTCGATGCAGGGGCACAAGGGCTGTACGTACTGCTCGACGGGGCTCTGTCATCGTTCAATGGCAAGACCAAAGAACAGAAAGCCTCTCGCCCGGTGCTCGTCGTCGCGGATGTGGAAGCTGTTCAGAAATCCACCAGCGCAACGACACAGGTGGAAGTCCCATATGGCTTCTGCACCAACTTCATCATCGAAGGAAAGGACATCGACGCCGACAAGATGTCGAAGAGACTGGCGAAGATGGGGCAGTCACTCGTCATCGCCACAGACAGTTCGTCCGGGAGTTCGCTCGTGCGTGTGCACATCCACTCGTTCAATCCCGGGGATGTCCTGAACTGCGCAGCCAAGCTGGGCACTCTGCATCAGATAGAAGTGCACAACATGGACGACCAGTACGAGGAATACATCAAGCTTCAGCGGTCCCGCCTGCCGCAGGTTGACACGGCCATAGTGACCATTGCATCCGGCGACGGCCTTTTCGACATATTCAACAGCCTCGGGGCAACGATTGTCGTACCCGGTGGGCAGACGATGAACCCGAGTGTTCGACAGATACTGCAGGCGGTGGACATGGCCCCTTCGGACAACGTTGTCCTCCTGCCGAACAACAAGAACATCGTGCTGACGGCATCGCAAGTTCAGGGTGTCAGTTCGAAACATGTGAGCGTTGTCCCCAGCAGGACAATACCGCAGGGCGTTGCCGCGCTCCTGGCATTCAACTACGATCTCGCCGTCGACAAGAACACACTGGCCATGACCGAAGCGCTCCAATCGGTGACAACGGTGGAGATCACTCGCGCCATGCGCAGAACTCAGATGAACGGTGTCAAGGTGCACAAAGGGCAGTTCATCGCAATCAGAAACGACAAGGAACTCATTGCTGCCGGCGACGTCCTCGACGAGGTCGTGCTGGAGGCCCTGGAGAAGTCCGGTGCATCGGACGCCGAACTGGTCACCCTGTACTCGGGCGTGGAGGTTGACTCTGCTACAGCGAAAGACGTCGCAAGCGGAATACGTGCCCGCTATCGCATCGAAGTTGAACTGGTCGATGGCGGCCAGCCGCATTACGATTTCATCATCTCCATCGAATAACCTGACCTCACGCCGCGGAGTGCCCGCCCCGTACATCAGGTGCCGTCAGATGGAGTTCACCGCCCACGGTGCCGCTCACACAGGGAATGACGCAGATCGCTTCCGTTCGAGCCTCTACGTCGTCACGATTCCAACAACCGGTATGCTGTAGTGGAAGGCATGCAAGTCATAGAGGCGCTGCGCAAGGTCCTCGTTCTCGAGGCTGCCAAGGGATTCGCTGATTCGGCGGTTGTCGGAGGACTCGACGCATACGCCGCCACCCTGCTCGATGAACACTCGTCCTCCCTTCCTCGCAGAGTGACACGCCAGTTGAAGTCAGTTCGGAACGACCGGGTGGGCTATCGAGGATGGCAGAGGCCTCAGAGGACAGCCTGGGTCCAGGCCACCACGCAGGCTATTGACCCACGGCCCGGACCCGCCAAAGCAGATGCTGTGCCTGTACAGCGGAGAGTCCGCGCCGACCGGGTCGCAGCATCATCGCGCACGCCCAGTGACACGCGGTCAGAAGGTCCCGACGACCACTCCACCGTTCCCACTGTCCGGCCTCGCACGCCGGTCACCGCCTTGCGAGGAGTCTCCACAAAGACCGCAGCGAACCTTGCCCGCCTTGGTGTGTCGACGATTGCCGACTTCGTCTATCTCCTGCCGCGGCGATATCTCGACTACACGCAGATCAGGCGCGTTTCCGAGCTCGAGATAGACAGGGAACAGACAGTCATCGGCACGGTGGTACGGGTCCGGGTGAGACTCTTCGGAGGCAGGCAGGGCACGGAGGCATATCTCCGCGACGAGTCCGGAATGGTGAGGATACTCTGGTTCAACCAACCATGGGTTGCCCGGAACCTGCCTGCAAACAGGGAGATCGTTGTCAGTGGCGCGGTTCACCTGTTCCGCACCGAGAAGGTCATTGAGTCGCCCGAGTGGGAGCCCGTGGACTCCGCCGGGATACACACAGGGCGGCTGGTGCCCGTCTACCCACTCACCAGCGGACTGTCGGCCCGTCAAATGCGGAAGTGGATGGTCGAGGCCCTTGAGCGGTGCGCGCCGGACCTTGCGGAGTACCTGCCGGCAGACATAGCCGCGCGTCAGCAGCTCATGTCGCTGCATGATGCCGTGCACGAGGCTCATTTCCCTTCCAACCTCGAGCGTGCTGCCATGGCAAGGCAGCGACTCACCTTCGACGAACTGCTGTCGCTCCAACTCGGGTTGCTGATGACAAAGCGATACTGGCAGAACAGTCAGCCGGGAATCCCCCTGGAAGTCGACCGCTCGTTTCTCGATGCTTACACACAGAACCTTCCCTATAGCCTCACTGCCGCCCAACAGAGAGTCCTGGGTGAGATTGCGCACGATATCGCTCGCCCGATGGCGATGTCGCGACTGCTGCAGGGAGAGGTGGGCAGCGGCAAGACCGTGGTGGCCCTGGCGGCTCTTCTCGTGGCAGTCTCCAATGGTCTGCAGGGAGCGCTGATGGCCCCGACGGAGGTTCTCGCAGAGCAACACTACAGGACAATCGAGTCGCTCCTGCGAGACAGCGAAGGACATCACAACGGCGACACCACGCCGTCAGCCACCCGCCCTGCATTGGAGTCGCTCCACGACCCCATCCGCACGATCCGCGGCGTGGGAGGACGTCAAACAACACTCGCCTTGCTCACCGGTAGTCTCACAGCGGCCAACCGCCGACGCGTACACGCTCAACTGGCCAGCGGCGACGTGGACATAGTGGTTGGAACCCAGGCGCTGATTCAGCGCGAGGTGACGTTCAAGAGGCTCGGCCTTGCCATCGTAGACGAGCAACACCGTTTCGGAGTGCTGCAACGTGGTGGACTACGCCAGAAAGGATTCAATCCGCACGTACTTGTGATGACTGCGACCCCGATCCCGAGAAGCCTGGCGCTCGCCGTCTACGGCGACCTGGACCTCTCGGTCATAGACAAGCTTCCTCCGGGGCGCCAGGAAACCGTCACCCGCGTCATTTCCTCTTCACAGATGGACCGTCTGTACCGCTTCCTGAGAAGCCAGATACGCGAGGGCCGACAGGCTTATGTCATCTGCCCCCTCATAAGTGAATCGCCCAAACTGGAGGCAAGAGCCGCTACCGAGGAGTACCGCCGCCTGCGCGAGGTTGTGTTCCCTGACTTACGACTCGGTCTGCTGCACGGTGCGCTTGCGCCCAGGCAGAAAGACGAGGTCATGCGGAGCTTTCGCGACGCATCCATCGACATCCTTGTCAGCACAACAGTCGTTGAAGTAGGCGTCGATGTACCCAACGCGACAGTGATGATAATACTCGGCGCCGAACGTTTCGGCCTGTCGCAACTGCACCAACTACGCGGCCGGGTGCGCCGCAGCTCTGAGAGGAGCTACTGCATACTGGTGTCTGACACCCCCTCCCCTTCCACCCGTGAACGCCTGCGAGTCGTAGCAGCCACGCAGAATGGGTTCGACCTCGCCCGGCACGATTTGGAACTACGAGGGCCCGGTGACTTCCTCGGAACGCAGCAGACTGGCCTGCCGGAACTCAGAATTGCTACACTTACAGACCTGTCAATGCTGGAGGCAGCACGCAGCGAGGCTTTGCGGCTGATTGGTGATAGCCGCTTCGACAGCGCAGCCGAATACACTGGTGTCAGAGAAAGAGTGGCGGAGCTCTGGCGCGACAACGTAGAGTGGAGTTAGGACACGATGATTAGATCGAAGCTGGCGGAGAGCCTACGAGATGCTATTCACAGCGCTCAGGAGAGCGGTGACATCACGTTCACCACGCTGCCGGAAGTGGTCATCGAACGCCCTCAAGACCCCGAACACGGTGACTTCGCGTCCGGAATCGCGTTGAAACTTGCCCGCTCCGTGCGGATGAGTCCGCTCCAACTCGCCCATATCATCGTACGCCGGCTTGAGCCCATAGGCGAAATCGCATCTGTCAGCGTCGCTGCCCCGGGTTTCATCAACTTCGAGGTGAAACGGGACTGGCTCGTCGAGCTAATCCCCGCAGTTTTGAACGCTGGCGATACATACGGAAACGTCACTACAGGCGCCGGCAAGACCGTGCAGGTGGAGTTCGTCAGCGCGAACCCGACCGGCCCCCTTCATGTCGGCCACGGCCGGGGCGCAGTGCTGGGCAGCACGCTTGCGAACGTGCTCGAAGCTGCCGGCTATGAGGTGCAGCGCGAATACTACCTGAACGACTCCGGCAATCAGATTCGCACCTTCGGCAGGTCGCTCTACGCCCGGTATCGCCAGGCTCTCGGCGACGACGTGCAGATGCCGCCTGACGGCTACCTGGGTGACTACGTCACCGACGTGGCCCGCTCCATAGTCGACGCTCACGGGCGGCGTTTCGCGGATATGCCGGAGGACGAAGGGACTCAGGGGGTGTCCGACATCGGCACCGCCATGCTCACAGACGGCATTCGGGACGACCTCGCCGCCCTGAATGTGGAATTCGACCAATGGTTCAGCGAGAAATCCCTCTATGAGAATGGCGAGTATGCAGAGGCGATGAGTCTCATACGCGATGGTGGATACGTCGCGGAACGCGAGGGCGCAGTCTGGTTTGAGTCCAGCCTGCTTGGCGAGGACAAGGACAACGTCCTGGTTCGCAGCGACGGCAGCCCGACGTATTTCGCGTCCGACGCCGGGTATCACTACAACAAGTTCGTGCGACGAGGGTTTGACCGGGTCATTGATATCTGGGGCGCCGACCACCAGGGGCATATTCCGAGGATGAAGGCCGTCGTGAAGACTCTGGGCAAAGACCCTGAGCAGTTGACAGTCCTCACCTGCCAGTTGGTGACGCTGCGGCGGGGACAGGAAATCGTGAGGGCTTCAAAGCGGAGCGGCGACGTCATCTCCCTCCGTGAGTTGATGGATGAAGTCGGGGTCGCTGCGTGCCGCTACATCTTCCTGTCGCGCTCTCCTGACAGCCAGATGGATTTCGATATCGAGATGGCCAAGCGGCAGTCTGCAGACAATCCCGTGTACTACGTCCAGTACGCGCACGCTCGCATAGCGAGTATCGTGAAGAACGCGCAGGAACTGGGTGTCACAGACGAAGCGCCCGACATGGGATTGCTAAACGATGAGGCCGAGCTTGCGCTTCTGCGTGTGCTCTCCCGCCTCCCTGAAGTCGTGGATGAAGTCGCCCGTACGCTTGAGCCACACCATCTGCCCTACTACGCGCAGGAACTAGCTACCGCGTTCCACGCGTTCTACAAACAGTGCCGGGTCCTGACAGATGACCGTCAACTGACCCTGGCTCGACTGAGCCTGGTCAACGCCACCAAGATAGTGCTTGCAAGGACGCTGGGCCTGATGGGCGTCCCTGCTCCCGACCACATGTGACAGGGCCTCCACGAGACGGCTGGCGCGTTTGCATTCGTACGGCCAGTGTGCTAGATTTTCCCGTCGCGGCGGTGGGGAGACGCGGGTTTTTCACGATTCCACTAGCATGACTCTTATCGAACGTGCCAGAAAAGGTAGCTCCACGCCAGAGGCGGAACAGGTCGCTCGCGCGGAGGGTGTCACTGTAGAGTCTGTACTGTCCGGCCTTGTCGACGGCACCATCGTCATTCCTTCCAATCCACTTCACCACTCACTTCAACCCCGCGGTATAGGCAAGGGCCTTCGCACGAAGGTCAACGCCAACATCGGTACGTCGTCTGACTCCTTCGATGTCAACACCGAACTACGCAAGTTGAACGTTGCAGTGGAGTGCGGCGCGGACGCTCTGATGGACTTGAGCACGGGTGGAGACATCGGTGCGATACGCCGTGTGCTTCTTCCCGCATGCACCGTGCCATTTGGGACAGTACCCATCTATCAGGCCACTGTTCAGGCAATCGAGAGCCAGGGTTCCATTGTGGGCCTGACCCCGGATGACCTGTTCGGCGCGGTGGAGGCACACGCAAAGGATGGTGTGGATTTCATGACCATCCACTGTGGTGTGACCGCGTCGGCAATCGAGCGCCTGCGAAGCCAGGGCCGACTCACCAACATAGTCTCGCGTGGCGGAGCATTCCTCACAGGGTGGATCCTGCACAATGAGCGCGAGAACCCTTTCTACGAGTATTTCGACCGACTTCTCGAGCTCGCCCGAACCTACGATTTCGCACTCAGCCTTGGAGATGGGTTACGGCCCGGCTCTATTGTGGATGCCAGCGACAGGGCGCAGTTCCAGGAACTGATTGTCCTCGGCGAGCTGGTACAGAGGGCACGCGCCGCCGATGTGCAGGTGTTTGTGGAAGGGCCCGGCCACGTGCCGATGGACCAGATTGTGGCCAACGTGCAGATGCAGAAGACGCTGTGCCAGGGTGCCCCGTTCTACGTCCTTGGGCCGCTGGTGACCGATATCGGCGCAGGCTATGATCACATCACGGGAGCTATCGGTGGGGCAATAGCCGCGGGCGCAGGCGCGGACTTCCTCTGCTACGTCACTCCGTCGGAACACCTTTCTCTCCCGGACGAGGACGATGTTCGCGACGGCGTTATTGCGTCCATGATTGCCGCCCACGCAGCGGACATAGTCAAGGGTGTTCCCGGAGCTCTTGAGTGGGACAAGAAGATGTCCAAAGCCCGAAAGGACCTTGACTGGGCCGCTCAAGCCGATCTTGCCCTGGTGCCTGAGCTTTCACGCAAGGGGCACGCCAAGACTCCTACAAGCGAGCGCGCGTGCAGCATGTGCGGCAAGTACTGTGCAATGGCAATTGTCGAGCAATACCTGGGAGGGGTTTCTGTCAAACCGTAGCGTCGTCGATGGCGTACCGGCCCCGTGCATGCCGCATGCGTCGACAGCTACTGACCTTCATGCCATTGAGGAATCTCTATGCAACTGTTGATGGATGGATACTCGGAAAACAAGGACCTCCTCCAGAATGAGGAGTTCCTTCGAGAGCTGCTGACCGACTATCCGTCTAAGATCGGGATGACACGGATATCGGATCCGCACATCATCCGGTTCACAGACTGCGAGCCGGAGGAATGGGGCATTTCAGGGTTCGTCTTTCTCGCTGAGAGTCACATAGCAATACATACTTTCGTGGAGCGGTCCTACGTGAACATAGATGTGTTCTCGTGCAAGGATTTCGACACCAGCGTCGCGGCCGAGGACCTGCGGAAGCGCTTCCGGCTGACACAGTGGCGCGTATCCCTCGCCGAGCGCGAGTGGTCGCGTTCTAGCCCGGACAGCAAGAACCCCTCACTTTTTACGTACAATGGGTCCTGAAGGCGACATTCCGCAGTCGGGCTTCTCATTCGCCGGCCTTCCTTCGTCCACGACTGATATCTCCGCGTCTCGCTATGTCGTAATCCCCGTGCCATACGAGGCCACTACCGAATGGCTTCCCGGGACTCGTCAAGGTCCGTTCAGCATCATAGAGAGTTCCCGGTTGTTGGAACTGTACGACCACGAACTCGATGCCGATGTGTCCCGCGCCGGTATCTGCACAGTAGACGAACTCGCTCCCGAGCTCGGTGGCCCCGAGCGCATGGTTGCCGCCGTCAAGGACGAAATCGGCCGCTGGCTTGACCGGGACAAGGTCCCTGTCATGCTGGGCGGCGAACACACCATAACGATAGGAGCCGTCCAGGCCCTCCTCGAGAGGCACCCCGGGCTGTCCGTCCTGCAGCTCGATGCTCATGCGGACCTGCGGGACAGCTATCTCGGGGCACGGTTCAGCCAGGCAACCGTCATGCGCAGGATACACGAACTGTGCCCGGCAGCTCAGGCAGGCGTGAGGAGTCTCTCAAGTGCAGAACGACAGCTCATTGAGGAACAGAGCCTGCCCGTCGTGTTCTGGCCGCCGAAGGAAGACACCGACACCTGGCTGGGCAAGCTGACATCCGCCCTCACAGACACCGTATACGTCACCATCGATGCCGATGTCTTCGACAGCGCCGTACTCCCGTGGGTCGGCACCCCCGAGCCCGGCGGTCTCACGTGGGATGACGTCTGGCTCGTGCTGCGAGAGATTGCAGGGCAGAAGACAATAGTGGGATTCGACGTCGTGGAGTTCTGTCCCAGAGCCGTCGGCGCGGCCCCGTCAGCCTATATGCTTGCCAAGCTCGTATACAGGCTCATCGGGCACATCTGGAAAGGCGCAGGCAGCAATCCAACGAACACCGCCCGTGCCGGAAGCACGGAACAGGAGGCGACACAGCATGGTTGAACAACAGGATTTCAGTGTCGAGATGGCTGCCGTCGCATTTCTCGCCAGCCTGGACAGCCCGAAGCGCTCTGCGCATGAAGCCGCGGTGCAGAAGTTCGCGCGCTGGTACGGGCGGCACCGCCCGGTGGGAACAATCCGACCGCGAGATGTGGACGCGTACTGCCAGACCCTTGTTCCAGGCCAATCCGCTGCTCTCAGGGGGTTCTTCAGCTACGCCTACAAGAAGCGTTTGACGGCACGCGGGCTTGCAAGCCGCGTCAAGACACGCAAGGACACCAACAACCCGTCCAGGGCCCCGGGGGCAGCGCCGGAGGCAATCCAGGTCACACGTGAAGGGCTCGACAGCCTTCAGGCTCAACTGGAGGAGCTACTGAATCAGCGGACTGTCGTTACCGAGCAGATGCGCACGGCTGCCGCAGACAAGGACTTCAGAGAGAACGCTCCTTTGCAGGCTGCCCGCGAGGAGAAATCCATTATCGAAGGCAAAATCTTGGAACTGGAGGATACTCTCGCGCGCGCAACCGTCGTGGACGAAGCAGGCGTCAGTACCCGCATCAGCCTGGGCGATACCGTTCTCTTGACCGATATGGCCGGCGGCGCCGCACTGACCTACAAGCTGGTGGACAGCAGTGAGGCCAACGCCAGCCAGGGGAGGCTCTCCGCTTCCTCTCCCATGGGCCGTGCTATCCTCGGAAAGACGACGGGAGACGAGTGCGAATTCGCGGCGCCTGCCGGAACATTCAAGTACATGGTTGAACGGTTGGAAAACGGCGACAACGCGTAGGTCAGATTGTGGCGGCACGCGGTGCAGCAGCACCCGCGTGTCGCGGCCACGGGCGGGAGTCCACCGGATTTGCGCCAGCCTGGTCGAACGCTGGCTTCGCAGCATTCCACTCGGCACCCCCTTTCGTATCGCTCAAGGTCTGAAGACGAAAGCCTCCGGCGTTGTCCGGCTGAGCAAGTCCAGTCAGCTAGCACCGCGACAGAGAACACGGCTTCGCAGCAGTTGGCGCCCCCCTCCCCCCGGTAGTGACACAGCCGCAAATCACTTCGGACACGCGAGAGAAGACGGCCCCTTGCCTCCTCTCCGACCAGACGCGGATAAAGTAGACCAAATCCAATGCCACCTGCGGTGGCCCCCAGTCTTGGCGTTCACCCGGCCAGGTGGTTCGGCTCGTCAGGATGTGGCATCCGATGCCGGAAAGAAATCACAAGGGGGATACTAGGAGCCTGTCGGAATAACCACACTGATGGTGAGGCTACACAGCGTAGGGCAGGGTTGGTGCGCCACTCCACGAAGGCCGGGGGTGCGCATTCAGTTCACCTGCGCCCCATGGCCGAGCTACTCCCTTCGTACCAAT
>JAUVZB010000133.1 GCA_030602785.1 Dehalococcoidia bacterium | reverse complement strand
CGGCGTGCGGGGTCGGTGGAAGGGTACTCGTTTCGGGCGACTCGTCTGTACTTGGGCATGGGGAACCTCCTAGATTCGGTTGGGTTGGGGGCGCATGGCCATGCGCCCCTACTGGGCACCTCGATTGTTGTTGTCGGTGCGAAAGTAGAACCCTAGAATGAGCATGAAGGCTCCAAAGAGTTCCAGGGGAACCTCGCGCCCAGCGATCACACAGTAGCAGATGGTTGCGGCCAACATGATCGCCAGAATGCCTTGCACCAGATCGCTCGACTTGAACCCGTGCCACATTCGCTTGACCATGGGTGGGGCCTCCTGCTAGGGTTCGTTCCTGGTCATGATCACACTGTCCACTTTCCCCACTGGGTTGAAGGTCAGCACTCCATAATGTCTCAGGCTCGCTTGTAACTCTACACGGTTTGTCGGCAGTCCTCTCTGTATCGCATGCATGCTTAGGTCATACTCGTTCTCTGCAAACAAGGCCCTCACGTACATGCTCGTTGTCAGGTCTATGACCAGCTTGCCCGTGTGCCACACTCCCGACCAGGATCCTACTCGTACCCCGGTTGCAAAGGGCTGCCATCTCCCCGCATTGTCCCAGTAGTCTAGGTTTTGGTTCTGAAAGTCGTACCGCATCCGGGCATCCCAGAGCCGTACATCATCTCGCCAGGTCAGTGCCCATTCCCAGTAGAACGTGTTTGGGTCTAGTCCTATCGATGCTTCCAGTCCCACCCTTGACCTAACCGTGTAGGGCACCGATCTCCCGATCCCTGCCCAGCCGTTCGCGCTGCTCCCTGCCGTCAGCGCCACACAAAAGGGCCCCTGCCTGTTCTCTCCCATCCATAGGCTGACAGCCGCCAGCGTTCCGTTCCAGTTCGAGCTCCACTCTCCCATGCCCTGATCAAAGGTGTCCGCTGCTATCACGTCACCCCTGCGATCAAACGAGTGAGGACTCCCGAGCCTGACCGCGTGCTCTCCCAGGTCGTCCAGGCCGTAGGTGGTGGTCTTTGGGCCGACGAGGCCCCAGTCAGGGGTTCCGTGGGACATGCTGCTTCCTCACGTCTCCAGGGTCATTATATGTCCGGTAAGAGTACATTCGACGGTATCGCCAGCAAGAGCACCAAGATACTCAACCCGAACAACGTCATTAGGATCAAGCCACTTCTCGCATTGGAGGGCGTAGAAGGTGTTGGCTGGAAGTGCCAGAGTCTCAGCATGAAAGCGGTAGGTGACGCCGCCGCTGCGGATGGCAAGGCGGATTTGGGTGCAGGGAGAGGTGACATCGCGGACGGCGACACTGGTGATCTTCCAGATTTGATTGGCAGAACAGGGAAGGGAGTCGCCAAAGCCGGCGGCCCCGCTGATGGCGATGTTGCGAAGGTTGTGCAATCCACCAGCATAGGAGTAGAACTGATCCTCGCCCCGCACCTGGACGCGGCCATGATCGTCCACTCTGGGTACGTGCCAGTGAGTCCCATCCCAGAAGAGCGCGGTACGTGGGGATGGCGGGCTGACCGGGGTAACACCATCGTCTGCTAGATATGGCTCGACTAGCGGCGTAGTTCACCTCCTGGCATCACCCAGCTCCTCTCAGAATCCCCAGGGCCTCGAGGGTCCGCTCAAGCGCCTCCATCTCCCCCGGAGGCGGGGCGGGCTCGATGGTGACCATGAAGGTGAGGGTGTGAGGATAGAAGTCGTCGAGGTTCCAGGTCTTGAC
>JAUVZB010000069.1 GCA_030602785.1 Dehalococcoidia bacterium | reverse complement strand
CTCCAAGTGCCGGAACAAATCGAACAGCAGCGACGCCCCGGCCCAGGGAGTAGCGGTCTCTTCCAGGTCACCGACTATCTTGAAGCCCAGGCGATCCGATGGCTTTCTCATTGTCACCTCCTGGGTGACAACTTACCACGTGTGGTTCATAGCTGCACATGCTCTCCAATCCACGGATTACGGACACCACCGGGGCCTTGAACACAGCACCGTGATGCGAGATACTGTCTCCGCAGACACGGCGCCGCAGACAGCGCAACGCCCACTACGGAGTGAGAGGAGACCACTGTGAAAGACGACAAGCCGGCTATCCGCAAGTACTTCACAATACTGCTCGTCTGGCTCATTCCCGTCGCCTTCATACTGATTGCCGTCCTCTACCCTGTGGAGAACTACGTGCGAGACATACTCATACTCCCTGTCCTTGTCGTGCTGATGTACGTAGCCTTCATTCTCGCCCCGATGTTCAGACCTCTGAAGAACGTGGACTATTTCGACGAACTTCCTGCAACAATCGAGCGCTTCGTGGACTCCCAGCGGACACGCAAGGACGCCCGCGACCTCATCAGGCTCTACCACGATGGCACGCTTCCGAACGTGTACGAGCTATCGGACCTGACGAAGTTCCAGAAGGATGTCCTGCGGATAACCGAGTCCCTACGAGCCGACGCCGGATGGCACAGCAGCAATCATCAGGTCTCGCAGGACCTGCTCGACCGAATGGAACAGCTCATGGGGCTCCGCAAAGAGGAACTCGACGAGGCCATGACCACTCCTGTGCCCAAGCCCCGCCACCGGCCACACCGCTCGAGGTGACCTGGTCGCGCCGGGCTATCGCCCTGCGCGATTTCTTCGCAGGGGCGACGCGTGCATCATGCGTCCCGGTTCCACACAATCAACCGCGCCTGCCCATGCGCGCGGGGCGGTCCGGCTTGCCCAGCCGTACGAGAGTCTCGATCATTCCGCCTGCCCATGCGCGCGGGGCGGTCCGAATGTAGGGGCGGACCTCCGTGTCCGCCCGTGGGTGGCGAGGTGGGTTCGTTTCGAATGTAGGGGCCGTTCGTGAACGGTCCGGTCATTGTCTGAAACCACGGACGCAGCCCACTATCGGCCATCACCCACGTCTGCCCACTCCCACCGCGTGCTGCCACAATCACCGGGCGCTTCCCGAAGCGCCCCTACATAGAAACCAGCCTCCCCCCACCAACCGTCCACGTGCCCGATGGGCGTGAGGCGGTCCGAGTGTAGGGGCGGACCTCTGTGTCCGCCCGTGGCGGCGGGATGTGGTGGTTCCGAATGTAGGGGCACACCTCCGTGTCCGCCCGTGGTGGCGGGGTGGGTTGGTTCCGAATGTAGGGGCGAGGCATGCCTCGCCCGCCGCCTTGTCGCCACACAACGCCGCAACGGCCAGCATTGCCCTGAACGACACGCTGCTCTACGGGCGGACGCAGAGGTTCCGCCCCTACACAGAAATCACGCCATTCCACCCTGTCACCACCAACCACACGGGCGAGCGCCACGCCGGCGCGAACGGCTCAATCATCCACCTGACAGGCCCAGCGCAAACAGGAGAGCGAGAGTAAGGAAGAGCGCCGCCACGAACACCGAGTAGTGCAGCCTCTCTCCGAAGCGCCACTCACCCTTGAGCCACGCCCGGACACAGCGGTATGCCGGCACCAGCGCCGCCACCGCGCACACTGCAAGCCCGGCGCGGACCGGCGTCGAGCCAAGCGCCCCAAACAACCGGGCGAAGCCGGACTCGCCCGGCGAGAAGAGCGCCAGGATGCTCGCAGCAATCAGAACGAGTATCACGGCAAACGGGACGGCCGCAGCCCGGAGCCTCGCCGCCGACAGGCTATCCGCAGCCGCTCCGCCCTGTCCTGCACCACGCGCGGCTCGCAGCGCCCAGACAAGCGTTGACACCAGGAGGAACGCCAGCAACCCTCCCACCGCGAGAAGCATCAGCACATCAGATTGCTCGATTACCATCTTTCGAAACAACGCCATCGCCGGGCTGGCCCCGACACATTGGCCCCGCCGTCCACTTGAAGAACAGCCGCGCGAGGCCGCCGCCGGGACTGAGATGGAGGGAATCCCGCGTGGGATGCTTTTCCCGCCACCCGGAATGCGTTCGACGGCACTGTAGGCAGCGAAGGTGCATGCTGTCAACCGTTTGACAGGGCACACGTGGCAGACTAACCTCACCGGTCGAGGTAGCATAGTGACGGGAGCCCCGGCCCACAGGAGAGCCTGGTTCTGCCCGACAGACAGCAAAGGAGTCCAGTCATGCACGAAACCGTCGAGAAACTGACAGCCGGCGGAGATGTCTCCAGTGACGTGCGCGAGCTCGTGCGCCGCCTAGGAGGGATAGAGAGCTTCGTGCAGCCGGGTGAGCGCGTGCTCGTGAAGCCCGCGTGCAACAGCCCCTTCGGATTCCCTGCCACGACCGACCTCGAGGTCATCCGGGCGGTTGTCGAGTTGATACGCACGAGGACCACCAACGTCACGGTTGGCGATTCCTCAGGATTTATCAACAAGCCAACGCGCGACGCGTTCGATGGGATGGGGCTCACCGGTCTGGCGAGAGAGATGGACTTCCCCCTCGTCGACTTCGATGAACACGACTGGGTTCTCCGCAGCGATTCTCGTGCCGCCAGGCTCAAGGAGGTCCACGTCACGTCCAGGCTCGATGAGTTCGACCGTGTCATATTCCTGCCCACTCTGAGAACGCACGCGTGGGCGCGCATCACACTGAGCCTCAAGATAGGCATGGGCCTCATACCTGTAGCCGACCGGAAGCAGATGCACCGGACGGCGCTCGAAGAGATGATAGGTGAGTTGAACCTCTACTTCAGGCCAGACCTCATCATCCTTGACGGCCGCAAGTGTTTCGTCTCAGGCGGGCCCGACAGGGGTGAGGAGCGCGCGCCCGGTGTGATGCTTGCATCCAGAGGGAGGGTCGCCATCGACACGGAGGCAGTACGGCTACTCAAACAACTCAAGGCAGACGGCCTGGACATGCCCGCGGAGGACGTGCCGATGATACGCGTCGCCCGGGAGCTCGGCCTGCCCTAGACGAGCGGGGCAGTCCGGATGCAGGGGCCGACCTCCGTGTCCGCCGGGGGGGCGTGGGGTGGCTCCCAATGTAGGGGCAGGCTCCCATGCCTGCCCGCGGAAGTGAGGGCGGGTGCATTTTGTAGGGGCCTGGCATGCCTGGCCCGTCGCCTTGTCGCCACACAACGCCGCGATGGCCAGCACAGCCTTGAATGACTCCGCTACCCTACGGGCGACGCATGCGTCGCCCCTACGTGTCCGCCTGCGGGGCCAGCGTTGGGCGGTGGTTCAGATGAAGGGGCCGTTCTCGAACGGCCCCTGCAGAAGACAGGGCAAATCCGCTCCGCACCCGGACATTGACGCCAAACAGCCAGGGGAGGAAAAATCGCAGGCCGTCAACACACGACGCGTTCCCTCTTGACATAGCTCGTGGCGACACCTAGCATACTGCCATGCCACTTGCCGGCAAGCATCCGGCAGACGATGGAGGGCTGTATTGAGCTCACTGAGAACTCCGGGCATAGCAGGCCGCTTGCTGCCTGCCCTCATAGTAGTCGCACTTGGCCTCACTTCCTCGGGAGCGCCCGCCCTCGCGGCTGACGATAGCTCCGAGTGGTCGAAGGTCGCCACTCCTTCTCACGACGACCTCGTTATCCTTCCAGGCTCCGATATCATCGACTACGCCACTGCCGGCCCGTCCCGCGAAACGCTCTATGCCATCGGCCTTTGGTACGACGACTGCCTCCTCTCCCCCGGCTACCAATACTGGTCGGACGGAGAGAACGTGCTGAACGACCAGCTCGTTCCACGGCTCTGGAAGTCGTCGGACGGCGGCCTGACGTGGAAAGACCGGACCGCAGAGATCCAGGACGCCGGCAACATGCCCTCAGGCGAGGAGTTCGTCTTCTTCTCCGCCGTGGCTGCGGCCCCTGACGACAGGGACTTCGTCATGGTGGCGGGATATGACGACGACGAGGAGACGATGGTGGCCGGTTCGACCGACGGCGCCGACAGCTTCTCGATGCCGGGCTGCGGCGATATCCCGGGCGAGATCCTCTGCATGGCAGTGTCCATGGAGCAGGACGGCATCCGGCAGGTAGCAGCAGGAACCAAAGACCTCACGAATGGAGGGAGGGTCTGGCGACTTGGAGTCGGCAGCTACTGGCAAGGCTACTGGGCCGACACCAGCGGCTACGACGGCTGGCTCGCGGCGCCGGCCTGGGACAGCAAGGACGACGTCTTCGCAATCACGTCACTAGAGTTCTCTCCCAACTTCGACTACGACGAGACCATAGTCGGCATGGCGCTGGGACTGGGCTACAGCCCCCAACTCGCCGCATCGGCAATGATGCCCGACCCACTCGGCTACGGCGCGGGCTTCTTCCCCGCCTACCACTACTTCGCAGGGAATTGGAACGGCTCGAGCGCATGGAACGGCGAGGCCGGGTTCGAGAACTACCCGGGCATGTTCGCAGCAGGAGAGATACTGTTCTTCGCCTCCACGTATTTCACAGGAGCGTGGACGGAGTTCTTCGAGTCGCCTTTCCTCCGGATGGCGACCGATATCGCACTGCCGTATGACTACACGGGCGAGGACTCTACCGACAGGACCGCTCTGGTATCCATCAACGGCTCGATGGTTCCGGCCGTTGCAGGCATGCCCGCAGCCGAAGGAGGCTACCTCTTCCTGATGATAGACATGGCGCCCGCGTTCGAGCTACTGAAACAGGACGACAATCCCTTCGTGTCCAGTATTGCCTACTTCGGCTCGGTCACGCTCATGGGCGACGCGATGGTTGGGCTCGCCTTCCCTGAAGGCTGGGACTCTACGGATATCCGCGACTGGTACGATAACGGCAGCCCCGCGCTGCCCTGCTGCGAGGGAGTGACCGTCCTCTATACGGACACGCCGATAGGGCGCGACCCATGCTGCCCCGAGAACTGGGGCCGGGCACAGAAGGCCCCGACCGGGCAGTTCAACGCACGCGTCGCCTTCAACCGCGACGGTAGCCTCGCGTATGCCAGCACTCAGGGGTTCAGCTTCCGTGTCGACCCCACCCCCGGCTGCTACTGGTCGGACGAGAGTGCATTCTCCGTCTCATATGACAGGGGCGACTGCTGGAACCAGCCGGGACTCATCGACACGGACATCGACTTCATCGCGGACATGGCGGTCAACGGCGCCTGCGGCGAGATGCTGCTTGTCACCGTCAACGCCGGGGACACGTACGAGTGCTGCGATTGCGACAGCGTGTGGCGCAGCAGCGATGGAGGCGAGAGCTTCCTCAGAGTGTGGTGCGGCTCCCTTGAGGGCGATTACCACGTCGGCGGAATCGAGTGGGCGGTACTGGGTCTGCCCCCTGGGGAAGATGAAGAGATTGTCACTATCTATATGGCGGATCTCGGCACCGGGACCATGTACTACGCCACCTACGGCGGCCTCTGCGGCTGGGAGTCGCGCAACACGGGGCTCGATGACATCGTCGACATCGCCGTCCTCGATGACTCGACCGTCTACGTGCTTGACGCCGACGGCCGGGTCGCGAAATCAACCAGCCATGCGAGGAAGTGGAGCGAACCCGAGGACTCCAAGGTGACCGACGACACGGGAGAGCTGGCGCGCAGCATCGCGTGCCGCGGCGATTGGGTCCTTGTCGGCGGCGACATGGGTGACGTCACCTGCTCCGATGATGGTGGCGATTCGTATTCGAAGCTCGACGACATCGGGGACGGCAAGGTCAGGCTCACGTTCGACTCGTATTTCAATGATAACGGCTACATCTACGCCGCGGTGGCTGCAGGCGGCGCCGACAGCGGCGTCTACCGCACAACTGTCGAGGACGCCGATTTCGAGGACCTGCACGCGTGCGATTGCGACACGGACTTCTGGGACCTGGAGGTCTCCGCGCCCGGTGGGAACCCACACACGAACGCGAGCACCGGCGGAGTCCTCTACGTCGCCTATATCCAGGATTGCGCCGGGGATTGCCCCTTCAGCGGGGTTGCCCGATGTCTCAATCCCGCGGCCGATACCTGCTGCGACGAGCTGTCATGGGACTACCTCTTTGCGGGACTCCCGCGACTGCCGCGTTTCTGGGTTGAGCCGGATGCGCTCGACCTCTGCGGCTGTCTCACTCCCGACACCGAGGCCACACTCTTCGCCATCGACGGCCGCGAGTACTACGATGGCTGGGATACCTGCCACACGGCATTCGAGGACGGCAATTTCGGCAGGCTGTGGAAGTACACCGACTGCTTCGCGAAGGCTGGCCCCGAACTCATCGGCGTCGATGATGGCGCCACCATACCGTCCGACCCCTGCATCTGCGTCAACGAGGACTTCGTCCTCGAGTGGGACCGCATCTGCGATGCCTGTGAATACGACATCCAGATAGCGCTCGACGAGGGCTTCAAGCACGTCGTCTGGAGCACATTCACCGTTTGTGCCACGTGGTCCGGTGCAGCCTGTGAGTTGCACGAGGACTGCGGCGAGGGAGTCCTCGAGGGCTGTGAGGGCAAGTTCACCTTCTACAAGCCTTCCGACCCCTGCGTTCCTTCACTCGTTGTCCCGCAGGGCACCCTGGACTGCAACCAGCAGTACTGGTGGCGCGTCCGCGCCCGTGTCGCCGAGACCGGTGAACTCTACCGCTCTCAGTGGTCCGACAAGTGGTCCTTCACGATTGCTGTCGGCCCCGGCGGAGCCATCCAGCTCACCGCTCCCGATGACGGTGCGTCCAGCGTACCTCTCGAGAACATCGTCTTCACCTGGACTGCGGTCGCCGATGCAACTTCCTACGAGTTCACTCTCATGGATGCCTCCGGCGCTGAAGTCGCCTCCACCTCCGGCGATGCCACTTCCTTCGTACTCGGCTCCAGGCTCGACTACGACTCCTCCTACGTGTGGCAGGTCAATGCCATGAAGGGCTCCAACGTCATCAGCGAATCGGGCACCGCTACCTTCCGGACTATGTCCGAAGCCACCCCTCCGCCCGAGATTCCTGAGACCGTTATCAACTTCCCCGAGCCCGTCACCAGCACTCCCACCTGGGTCTGGGTCGTGATTGCGCTGGCCGCCGTACTCATCATCGTGCTCATCGTTCTCATCTTCAGAACCCGCAGGGTCTAGGTATCCTGTTTCCCGGAACACCCGGAGGGGGCCGCAAGGCCCCCTCCTCCTTTTCCTTCAGCAACCGCGCAATCCCACCCTCCCAAAATCCACCCGACGGGCGGACCTCCGTGTCCGCCCGTTAGGGGGCAGGGTAGGGTGGTTCCGAATGTAGGGGCGGACCTCTGCGTCCGCCCGTTAGAATCTGCGCTTATCCGTCTGGTCATCCCCGCTGTCACCCATGCCAGGTGTACAATCCTGTCTATGGCTTCCGGGCACTTGCCCAACCGCCAGACACTGCGTCTGCCAGACTACGACTACAGCCTGCCGGGCGCCTACTTCATCACCATCTGCACGCAAGGCAAGGCATGCGTCTTCGGCACCGTCGTCGACGACTCAGTTCACCTCAACAACCTGGGGCGCATGGTTGACGCAACGTGGACCGAATTGCCGACACATTGCCACGGCCTGCATCTGGACCAGTTCGTGCTCATGCCAAACCATCTCCATGCCGTAGTATTCCTCTCTGGCTCTATCGACCAGAACCACCCCTCCATCGACGGGCGGACACTGAGGTCCGCCCCTACAGTTGCTCTGCCTGGCATCATACGCAGATTCAAGACAGTCACCACTTCTCGTGTGCGACGCGATGTACACACCTTTGGCTGGCACCCTTTCCCCGGGCGGCTCTGGCAGCGCAACTACTACGAACATGTCATCCGCAATGACGATTCGCTCCACCGCATCCGCGAGTACATCGCCAACAATCCCACCAGCTGGGCACTCGACCCCGAAAACCCAAGCTCCACACCCCGGGCGTCAACACTAGTTTCGCCGCAACACACCGAGCCATGGGAGGTGTAACCAACCGCCGCCGGCACCCGCGTTGACTCGCCCCAGAGGACACACACCCGATGTAACAGCCGGCCCACATGGACGCGGGGTGGTTCAGATGTAGGGGCGGACCTCCGTGTCCGCCCGTGGGAATCAGGGCGGGGGGAGGTTCCGATGTAGGGGCGGACCTCCGTGTCCGCCCGTTAGGGCGGAGTGGTTTCGATGAAGGGGCACGTTGCACGGGCCCGGCGGACGTGGGGGGGGTCTGATGTAGGGGTCAGGCATGCCTGACCCGCCATCCCGTCGCCACACAGCGCCGCAAATTCCAACACTCCCCTGATTCGCACACAACCCCACGGGCGGACGCAGAGGTCCGCCCCTGCAACGGAACACCTCGGCACCACCACCCCACAAACACGTTGCACGTGCCCGGTGGGCACAGGGCGGTCCCAATATAGGGATCAGGCATGCCTGACCCGCCGTCCTGTCATCACGCACCACGGAGGCCAGCACAGCACCCTACGGGCGACGCATGCATCGCCCCTACAGCTCCGCCCGTGGGGGCGGGGGGTGGTTTCGATGTAGATACCGTCTTGCATGTCAAGCTGCTATAGCTATGGCAGGGTCGAATGGGCTTCCGTTCTTGAGCACTCCGAAGATGATGTGAACGAGTTTGCGCATAGCCGCGCCCACGATGACCATGTTGCATTTGCCATAGC
>JAUVZB010000100.1 GCA_030602785.1 Dehalococcoidia bacterium | reverse complement strand
GTGATGCCGAGGTGTTCCGTTGTAGATACAAGGGGCGATGCATGCGTCGCCCGTCGGGTTGTGTGCAATTCAAGGCTGTGCTGGCCTGTGCGGCGTTGTGTGATGGCATGCCTGCCCCGTACATTGGGACCGCCCGGCGTGCCCGTGAGGTGGATGGAGGGTTGGCAGGGTGATTTGCCCGGGTTCCCGTAGGGGCGGACCTCTGCGTCCGCCCGTGGGGGATGGGATGCTGGCAGGGGGGATGTCCGGTTCCTTGTAGGGGCGATGCATGCGTCGCCCGTTCTGGATCGGGGGGTCTGTTGTAGGGGCGCTTCGGGAAGCGCCCGGTGACTGTGAGCCGGACGCGGTGATAGCTATCGCGCAGGACGTGAGTAAAATGGGTGATGAACGTGGCCGTGGTGTTGTGTGGCCGCCGGGTCGTTCCCGAACGACCCCTACATCGAAATCACCCCATCTCGCCACCGCGGGCGGACACGGAGGTCCGCCCCTACATTCCGAACCACCCCACTCCGCGTCCACCAGGCACGTGCAACGTGTTTGTGTGATGGTGATGCCGAGGTGTTCCGTTGTAGATACAAGGGGCGATGCATGCGTCGCCCGTCGGGTTGTGTGCAATTCAAGGCTGTGCTGGCCTGTGCGGCGTTGTGTGATGGCATGCCTGCCCCGTACATTCGGACTCCCCCATGTCCGCAGGCCGAAAGCGAACAGGCCCTCTGACTCCACACGAGCATGTTGTCGCTGGACAACAAGGCGCCACCGGCCCGAACCGGGCGATGGCCGCGGTTGCTTGACACTTATCTCTACACTGACATATCCTTTGGCTCAAGGCTCCTTCGTGTGGAGTCATTTCAGAGACATCTCGCAACGCGTGTCCACAGCAGGCTGCCTCACTTGCGGGTCCTCTCTCGGTGGTACTGCAGTCGCTTCATACGGCGTCAAACACGGCAGGTGCTGAGCAGACCGGGAGAGTGGGAACCCGGGTGGCTGGTTCGGAACACGAAACTCCGAGAACTCGGGAAGGTGAGGTAACTCAGGTTCGGGCAGAGGCCGGCGCAGCGTTCGAGGCTGAGGGAATCGAAGAGATATGAGTAGACGAAGAAGATACGGTGGCAGAGGCGGACAGAAGCCGGAGCAGGCTGTGGGTGGAAGCCAGACCAGTGGCGGAGGTCAACCTGCCGCCGCCGGCACTCCGTCGACAGTGCTCAAGGAGAGCGTCATCACACTGCCCCTCGGGGGCAGGAATCCGGTCAAGGCGTGCAACGCCTATCTCATTCCCGGCTCGAAGCACGTTCTGGTTGACCCCGGGCCTCAGGGGAGTGCGGGGGAACTGCTTGAGAAGCTCTCCCTGCACGGAATATCGCTTGGTGATATCGGCCTGATTGTCATAACACATGGCCATCCGGACCATTTCGGCAGCGCCGCCCAGTTGAAGGAATGGACGCGCGCACCACTTGCTGTGCATGAACTCGATGCCGAGTACCTGAACTGGGGCAGCGTGCCGGCCCCGAAGCCCGTGACGAGGCTCGGGAGCATGTGCAAGTCGTTCTTCAAGATCAAGTGCCGTCCTGTGGAGCCGGACATCATACTGCGGGATGGCGACAATCTCGGTCGCTACGCCGGACGCGGCCGGGTCCTGCTCACCCCCGGACACACGGCCGGTTCCATCTCTATCCTTCTCCCCGATGGCAATTGCATCATCGGAGACGTGCTCATGAGGGGTCTGCGCGCGCGGACGCCGTCCAGTCCATGGTTCGCGGAGGATAGCTCACTGGTGAAGGAAAGCCTGCAGAAGGTTGTTGATGCCGGTGCGCGTACGTTGCTGCCGGGTCATGGTGGGCCGTTCCAGGTCAAGGACTTGCCTCGTTCGTTCCGGTGGCTGGAGCTGAGAGAGAGCTCTGCCACGCCGGAGGGAGGAGCTGAGAGGGAGCGCCGATTCCGTCCGAGGCGCCCGGGGCCGCAGGTGCGAGAGACTCAGCCTGAGACCCAGCCTGAGGCGCGACCGGAGTCACGACCGGAGATGCGACCCGAGGCGGACAACCCTCGCGAATCCGACGAGTGAGTGCGGGTTTCGGTGCCTCGCCGGAACCGTGCGATAGCTCCTTCTGTTGCTGCGGTGCCCTCTGTACGGATGCTACCCCGCCGGGTCCCCGTCATGCTTCCTGTGGCCAACGATTTCGTCACGACGATTCCAGCGGCCGATTGTGCGGTGCCTGGGCTCGTATGCCCGCCCGTTGTGGTGTAGTTGGACGGTTCGAATGTAGATACAAGGGGCACGTTGCACGTGCCGGTGAGACGGGTGGAGGCTGGTGGGGTGGAATTGCGTGATTCCGTGTAGGGGCGGACCTCAGCGTCCGCCCGTGGGGGCGGATGAGGTGTTGGGATTCGTTGTAGGGGCGCTTCGGGAAGCGCCCGGTGATTGTGCCAGGGCACGGTTGTAGCTAGCACGCGGGACAGGAATGGCGTAGAGGGTGTAGGCAGCCGAGGTCACGTGTGGTCGCCGGGTCGTTCCCGAACGACCCCTACATCATGACCCCCCACCTTGCCTTTACCCCCGCGGGCGGACACAGAGGTCCGCCCCTACATTCGGGACCCACGCCCACAGGGCACGTGCAACGTGCCCCTACATCACGAACCAGCGCCGTGTCCCCCCAGCCCACCGCGATGCCGTACACGCGCGACTCACAGCAGCCTTGCCATGAGCCTGGCGTTCACGACTCCCTGGTCCCCGTTGTTCGTGTTGAAGAGGACGTGGACGTCGCTCACTCCGGCGGCGCAATCCCTGATTCGCCCGGCCCAGGGCGAGAGTTCCCCGTCGCTGTAGTAGTAGTCGAACCGCTCCGTCGGAGAGACGTTCTTCTTCTCCCACGTTTCTGCCTTCCGGCCATGGAAGCGCACGATGCCCACATCCGCTGTTGTGACGGCCAGCGGCGGAACGCTCGATTGGAAGCCCTGGGGCTCATCGACGCAGACGAACGCAAGTCCGTGCTCGCGCAGGAAAGAGAGCGTTGTTTCTCTATTCCGCTCCGACAGCCACAGGTTGTTGCGGAACTCCACGGCCAACTGGTGCGAGACAAGCTGCTCCTTGCACGCGAGTATGTGGTCCATCTGTGGCACGCCCGGGCGGAACCACGGAGGGAACTGGAAGAGCACGATGCCCAGCTTTCCTGCCGAGTCCAGAGGCAGGAGCGCATCCTCGAACCGTGCCCAGAGCTGTTGCAGCAACTCGTCCGGCAGGTCGCGGTAGTAGAAACGCTCCCTTGTCCTCAGAGACTGCGGCAGCGCACCGCGTATGTCCGCGGGTATGGCCTGAGGCTGCGTCGGGTGCTGCGTGAACAGGCGGAAGGCCTTCACATCGAACAGGAAGTCCTCCGGCGTCCGCTCGACCCATAGGGTCGAGTTCCTTCTCGACGGCATCGAGTAGTAGCTGCTGTCGACCTCGACGATGTCGAACTGGCTGGAGTAGTATGCGAGCCGGGCCTCCGCCGTACCGGCGGCAGGCGGATAGAAAGTGCCCGCGCGAATCAGGCTCGGGTCCGTCCAGGAGCAGGTGCCTATCCGTATCTTTCCCATCGCCTGGTTGGGCTGTTTGCAGATGTGCTCGGGGCCTACCCCACAGTCACGTCGAGTGTGAATTCCCACACGCCTTTCTCGCCGCCTTCCCAGGGCTGGCTGTAGCGGAGGGCCACGGTGCAATCGCCTGAGCCCGTTCCTTTCCAGTCTATCCGCCTGCGACCGGTCTCGCAAGCGGAGATAGCGCAAATTCCGTTGTAGGGGCGATGCATGCGTCGCCCGTGGGGTGGGTTGTCGGCAGGGCGGCATTGGCCTGTTTCCGTCCGGTGGTTGTGGGGTATGGTTCGTGATGTAGGGGCAGGCTCCCATGCCTGCCCGTTGGGGTTGGGTGGTGT
>JAUVZB010000017.1 GCA_030602785.1 Dehalococcoidia bacterium | reverse complement strand
GTCAGCCTTCTCCGGGCGCAGGTTAGGGATAGGGGGGTCGAGACTGGATGGAGACTATCGCGGAGTTGAAACCGGATCCGAAAAATGCGCGCAAACACAGCCGGCGCAACATCGACATGCTGGCAGACTCGCTGCGACAGGTGGGCGCGGCGCGATCTATCGTGATCGATGAAGAGGACATGATTCTGGCTGGCCATGGTGTGATTGAGGCGGCGAGGCTCGCGGGGATCGACCGAATGCGGGTCATCGAAGCCGATGGGAATGAGATCATTGCCGTGCGCCGTAGCGGCCTCACCGAGAGACAAAAGCGGAAGCTCTCCCTATACGACAACAGGGTGGCAGAGCTGGCGGATTGGGCGCCCGAGAAATTGGCGGAGTTAATCGACGAGGATGAGCATCTACTCGCTGGCATGTTCAGTGCAAACGAATTGTCCGACATATTGAAGGATCTCGAGGAGAATCAAAGCGAACCACCGGACGCTCAAATCGACAAAGCCGAGGAGCTGTGCGAAACGTGGGGCGCCGCGCGCGGGCAGGTTTGGGAGATTCCGAGCAGGACGGCTCGGGGATGCCATCGAGTCATGTGTGGCGACAGCACGGTCGCAGAGGATGTGGAACAGCTGATGAAGGGCAGTATGGCAGCCCTGGCTGTTACAAGCCCCCCTTACGGTGTCGGCAAGAGCTATGAGACGAAAGGAATAGGCCCTTGGTTCGATACGGTACGGCCTGCCATCAGGCTCTTGTGCAAAAGCGCCAAGATCGTTGTCTGGAATATCGGGGATCTGTATTGTACTGGGTCTCAATTCATCGAGCCGACCATGGCCTATAGCATCTCGATGTTCATGGAGCAGGGCTATCGGCCCCTATGGATTCGGATATGGTTGAAGCCAGGGGCAAACTTTGGAGTTGGGCCCTATCATTTGGCATCGAATAAGCCTGTTCAGCAGTATGAATATGCTGCAGCATTTGGCCAGGCCGTCGATGCTCTTGTCATATTGCAAGAGGATGTACCGGATGTGTCCGACTTTGAATGGATGATAGGATTTGCGGGCGGCAAACACCGCTTTGTGAGGCGCCTGAGTAAGAGGGAGCGGAAAGATTGGGGATATGCTGGTGTCTGGCGCATGAATACGGTCCCGGCTAACAAGGAGCATCCGGCGATGTTTCCGATCGAGCTACCGACGCGGGCCATCAAGATGCATTCGGGGAAGACGGAGATTGTCCTCGATCCTTTTCTGGGTTCTGGCACGACTATAACCGCAGCGGAGGTGACGGGGCGAATAGGCCATGGCATGGAGATCCAGCCGAAATATGTCGCCGTCAGCCTGCAACGCCTCGCCGACATGGGCCTGAAGCCGAGGCTATTGGAATCATAGGGAGTCAATCTGAATGGGGAGTATCGCGGAGCTAAAAGCGGATCCGAAGAATGCGCGGAAACACAGCCGGCGCAACATTGACATGCTTGTAGGCTCCCTTCAAGAGGTGGGGGCGGCACGATCTATCGTGATCGACGAGGATGACACGATCCTGGCCGGCCACGGTGTGGTTGAGGCAGCAGGGCTGGCGGGGATTGAGCGGCTCCGGGTGATCGAAGCGGATGGGAACGAGATCATCGCGGTGCGCCGCAGCGGCCTGACCGAGACGGAAAAGCGCAAGCTGTCTCTTTACGACAATAGGGTGGGAGAGCTGGCTGACTGGGACCCTGAGATCCTGGCGGGCCTAATGGCGGAGGACGAAGGTCTGCTGGATGGCATGTTCAGTGCAGACGAATTGTCCGAGCTGTTGAAGAATGTGGGGCCCGATGATGGCGAGCCGCCGGAGCCACAGATGGACAGGGCCGAGGAGTTGCGAGAGAGGTGGGGCGTCGAGCGAGCGCAGGTTTGGGAGATTCCGAGTAACACGGTGGTGGGGAAGTGCCATCGGGTGATGTGCGGGGATAGCACGAGCACGGAGGATGGGCGAAGGCTCATGGCAAAGGCGCAGCCGACACTCATGGTGACCGATCCTCCTTATGGCGTAAACTACAATCCAGAATGGAGAAAAGACGTCGGCGTATCTAGTGGTGGTCGGATGGGAAAGGTGACCAGCGACGACAGGGCAAAATGGTCAGCTGCATACATTCGGTCGGGTTGCGATGTGGCCTATGTCTGGCATGCGGCCATTTATGCAATGGATGTGGCGAGGGGTTTGCAGGCCGCTGGCTTTACTCTGAGAGCACAGATTGTTTGGGCTAAGAAGCGCTTTGCTCTTTCCCGTGGAAACTATCATTGGGCGCACGAGTTGTGCTGGTATGCTGTACGAAAGGGGGCGCCGGCGAGGTTCAAGGGCGGGCGAAGGCAGAGCACGCTTTGGGCAGACATAATAGATACCTGGTGTGGCGATGACGTGTTGTATGCCGCGCGGGTGGATGAGTCGACCATCTATACCTTCCCAGCGTCGTGTACGACGGTTTGGGAAATCGGGGGAGACAGGACGGTCGACGGTGGCCACTCGACGCAGAAGCCCCTGGAATGCATGGCGAGGCCTATTCGCAACCACGAAGGCGATGTATACGATCCGTTCCTTGGTTCGGGTACGACTATCATCGCTGCTGAGCAATTAGGCCGCCTCTGTTATGGCATGGAGATTGAACCGAAGTACGTCGCGGTCACCCTCGAGCGCGTCGCCGACATGGGCCTGGAGCCGAGGCTAATGGAATCATGAGTGGTCCTCCACCGAAACCGACGGCATTGAAGGTATTGGCGGGCAATCCTGGCAGGCGCCCATTGAACAGACGGGAGCCACGAATCGCGAGCAAGAGTCCGCCGCGTTGCCCATCCCACCTGAATGCTGATGCGAGACGAGAATGGCGGAGGATCGTTCGCTGGTATCGGGCATGTGGCTTACTGACGCTCCTGGACCGAGCGGCTCTGACCGGCTATTGCACACACTACTCGCGAGCGGTCAAGGCCGACCGGTCAATTGAGAAGACCGGACTTCTGATCAAGACGACCAATGACAATGTGATCCAGAACCCGTTGGTGGGGATCTCGAATCACTCCTGGGCCCAGGTGTTGAAGTTCGGCAAAGAGTTCGGTCTCACTCCGGCGTCGCGCTCCCGGCTGGAAGCTCCCGAGCAGATCCCGGAAGATGAGTTTGAGACCTATCTGCGCAAGACGGGCCAGATGCAATGAGTAAGCACCCTGCGGTTGCATACATGCGCGGAGTCGAGGATGGCTCGATACCAGCAGGGCGACTGGTCAGGCTGGCGGTGGAGCGCCACGTGCGAGATCTCGTGGAGGGGCCACAACGAGGATTGCACTGGGATCGACAGGCTGCACAGCACGCGATCGATTTTTTCGGCTTTCTGAAACACAGCAAGGGGGAATGGGCCGGCCAGCCATTCCTATTGGAGCCCTGGGAGCAGTGGCTCCTGTGGATGATCTTCGGTTGGAAGCGGGCCGATGGGTTGAGGCGGTTCAGGACAGCATACATCGAGGTGGCGCGCAAGAACGGCAAGACGACGTGGGGGGCGGGGCTGGGGCTCTATCTGCTGGTAGCAGATGGCGAGCCGGGGGCCGAGGTCTATTCAGCCGCGACGAAGAGGGAGCAGGCGCGCCTCTCTCATGGCGAAGCAGTGCGGATGGTGAGAAGCTCGAGGGCTCTGAGTCGCATGGTGGGCGTGGTCAAGGATAACCTGCACATTCTGGCGACGGCGAGCAAGTATGAGCCGCTGGGCGCGGATGCGAACACGATGGACGGGCTCAACGTGCATGGCGCCATCATCGATGAGTTGCACGCGCATCGCAATCGGCGAGTGGTGGACGTGCTGGAGACGGCCACAGGCGCGCGGAGGCAACCGCTGATATGTGAGATCACCACGGCGGGCAGCGACCAGACCAGCATTTGCTACGAGCATCACGAATATGCGCGGCAGATCCTGGAGGGGACCATCGAGGACGATACCTGGTTCGCCTATATCGCCTGTCTGGACCAGGAGGACGACTGGCTGGACGAGGCGGCCTGGGTTAAAGCCAACCCCAATCTAGGAGTGAGCGTGAAGCTGGATAGTCTGCGACGCACAGCGCAAAAGGCAAAGAGGCTGCCGGCGGCCCAGAATGCGTTCAGGCGGCTACATCTGAACGAGTGGACGCAGCAGACGGACCGGTGGATAGACCTAGACCTATGGGACGAGAACGCGGGCGATCCTGTGATCGAGGAGGATCTGAAAGGGCGTGAGTGCTATGGGGGCCTGGACCTATCGAGCGTCAGCGACATCACCGCGTGGGTGATGGTCTTCCCGAGAGCGGAGGACCCGGATGAGGTGGACATACTGGCGCGGTTCTGGTGTCCAGGGGCGCAGTTGGGCGATCCCCTCAACAAGTACGGCGATCAATACCGGGCCTGGGCCAAGGAGGGGTTCTTGCAAGTGACGCCCGGGGACGCCGTGGATTATGGCTTTGTGAGGCACTGCGTGCTGGAGGATGCGGCGCAATTCAATCTGCGAGACCTGAACGTGGACCGGCTGTTCCAGGGCTACCAGCTCTCTCAGGAGCTGACGGATGAGGGGCTGACCGTGTTCGGCATGGGGCAGGGGTTCTATTCCATGGCCGTGCCGATGCGAGAGTTCGAGCGGCGGCTGCTCGAGAAGAAGCTGCACCACGGGGGCAATCCGGTGCTGAGGTTCATGGTGGACAATGTCGCGGTCAGGATGGATCCGGCGGCGAACCTGAAGATCGACAAAGCAACGAGCCAGGGGAAGGTCGATGGCGTGGTGGCGCTGGTGATGGCGCTGGATCGGTCCATACGGCACGGGCCGGCGAAGCGGAGCATCTATGAGGATCGGGGGCTGGAGGTGGTCTAGATCGTCACGGCGAGAGGTCCTCCTAGTGAAAAGGGGGCTCGGGCGACGAATAGCGGTAGTGAAGGTATCACAGGTTGTCTTATTTTCTGGGATTGCCTTTGGCTGCAGTCTATGAGGGTGTATCCGTCGTGAACATCTGTCTTGTGAATGCGGAGAAAGGCACTGGGAGGCGTTTTGGAGCGATCGCCATTCTGGCGATGAAAGGGTAGCAACACACTGCAAGCGACGACACGAGTTACGTCTAGTTGATTGTCACGGTGCACCAATGTTCAATGGATGAAGGTTAAATCATATGTTTGGGGAAGGGATTCCTGATGGGGTTCCTTGATCGCTACCCAGTTCTGCGGCGGGTGATCGTGAGCACGAAGACGGGCACGTCCTTTCGTGGGCTGCTGTGGCGGCGCCGCAGAGGGTATCTGGTGCTGCGGAAGGCACAGTTGCTCAAAGCGCGTGGCGAGGTGGTCCCGATGGATGGCGAGGTAGTGATCTGGAGCGATAACGTCGATTTCGTGCAGGTGCTAGTCTGATGCCGGCAGTGGTGCAGAGCCTGGGGGCGCTGGCAGATCTCGAGACGGGATGGATGCCGTCGGTCCGATATGGGCGGCTTCGTCTCTACGACACGCACTACTATGACTACGCCACGCTTTACCGGACGCAGCCAAACGTCAGGACCTGCGTGGATTTCCTGGCCCGGAACATTGCCCAATTGGGGCTGCACGTATTCCGGCGGGTGAGCGAGACGGACCGCAAGCGGCTCCGGGAACACCCACTGGCCCAATTGCTAGGGCGGCCGCTCCCCCCATCGTTCAAGGTGACGCGGTATCATCTGATCCAGGCACTGATGGGGGATCTGGGGGTCTATTTCAATGCCTTCTGGCTCAAGGTAAAGCCAGCGAACGGTCCGATGGGTCTGCTGCGAGTGCCGGCGCCATACGTGATCACCAAGGGCGGACTCATGCCCAGGCGATACGAAGTGACCATCGGGGGCAGGTTGCTCAAGGTGGCGCCGGAGGGGATGGTGCACTTTCGGGGCTACAATGCCGAAAGCGCCATCTCGGGATTGTCGCCATTGGAGACCCTGAGGCGGGTGCTGGCCGAGGAACATGCGGCCGGGGACTATCGGGAATCGTTCTGGGCCAATGCAGCCAGGATGGGGGGCATCATCGAGCGGCCGGTGGATTCGCCGGCGTGGTCTCAGACAGCGCGGGAGCGGTTCAAGGCGGAGTTCGAGGCCCTCTACAGTGGGGCAGATAACAGCGGCAAGACGGCCATCCTCGAGGAGGGAATGACCTGGCGGCAGACGACCTTCAACGCACAGGAGAGCGAGTACCTTCAGGGGCGGAGGTTGACCAGGGAGGAGTGCGCGCGGGCCTATCACATTCCCCTGCCCATGGTGGGGATACTCGAGCACGCGACGTTCTCCAACATCCGGGAACAGCACAAGAATCTGTATCAGGACAGCTTGGGCCCCTGGCTGGCAATGATCGAGCAGGATATCGAGTTGCAGCTGCTGCCCGAGTTTGCGGATACGCAGGGCGTCTACGTGGAGTTCAACATCCAGGAGAAGCTTCAGGGATCATTCGACGAACAGACCAAGGCGCTGCAGAGTGCAGTCGGGCGGCCCTGGATGACGCCCGACGAAGGACGCGCGCGGATGAACCTGCCGAGCATGGGGGGCGATGCAGCCGAGTTGGGGACGCCGCTCAATATGCTGGTTGGAGAGCAGGGTTCGCCACGGGATACGGCGCCGAAGGCGATAGGCCACGCGCATGTGGCCAAGGCGGCGCCGGGCCCCGTGGATACCGCCTATCTGCCGCTGCGGGAACGGCACGAGGCGAAATGGCTGGAGGTGCTATCGGGGCACTTTCGTCGACAGGGCGCGGCGATCGTCAGCAGGATAAAAGCCAAGCAATTCATCGGGGAGATCTGGCACGATGCGGACCGGTGGAACGGCGAGCTAGGGGCCGATCTTCTACGATTGAATGTGTTGACAGCGGGAGCCTGGGCACAGAGGCTGGCGGCGGACCTCGAGACCGAAATGGACGAGGATCTGATGCTGCCCTGGCTGGCCGAGAATGCCCGAATCGCGGCGGAGGAGATCAATGCAACGACGCGCGATGGAGTGGCCAATGCGCTGACCGAGGAGGAGCCTCGCAGCGCGATACAGCATCTGTTCGAGCTGGCCCTGGGCGTCCGGGCGGTGGAGATCGCCCGCAGCAAAGTCACCACGGCGGCCAACTTTGGGTCGCAGGAGGCCGCCAAGCAGGGCGGGCTCAAGAGCAAGACCTGGCAGGTGAATTCGGGGAATCCACGCGAGGACCACGCTGCCCTGGACGGAACGACGGTGGCCATCGGCGAGCTGTTTCCGAATGGAATGCGCTGGCCGGGGGATCCGAGTGGCGGAGCGGAACAGGTGGCGAATTGCCAGTGCTCAGTGAGCTTTGGGAGGTAGTCGATGGCTTGGCTTTCTGGTTGGGATCAGAGGGTGAAGCTCACCATCGACCAGGGTGACATCACGGCAGGGTTGGCGAATTTTCCCATCCTGCTGTATCTCAGCGCGTCCTCAGGACGAGGACCCGACGACATCTCCTTTATTTTTGACGAACTCATTAGCAACGACAACAGGAAAAAGATCGCGGTCACCACCTCGGACGGTGAGACGGAGTGTTATGTTGAGATAGAGAAATGGAATGACGCTGGTGAGGAGGCTTGGCTTTGGGTCAAGGTCCCGGCCATAGCCAGTGATGCTGACACAGACCTTTATCTCTACTACGACGTGGATCACGCCGACAATGATGCCTATGTCGGCGACTGTGCAGATGGCAGTGCTGCCACTCATCATGTTTGGGATGAGGACGGGGTCAACGAGTATTTCAAGATGGTCCTCCACATGCGGGATGCAACGACCTCGCTTGTCAGAGATAGCACCGAGAACAACAACGATGGGACCAAGAACGCCGCTAACAAACCACCACTGACCCTTAGCGGACAGATAGGTGAGGCTCAGGATTTCGATCAAGCAGGTGAAGAAGACTGGCTCCTCGTTCCGCAGACGGATTTCTTATTCGGGACTGGCGATAGCTGGACCCTAGAAGCCTGGATCAAGTCTGACAGCCCCGACACCCATCGAACCATGATGGGAATCGATCAGGGTCTTCCAGGTCGAGATTTGTGGCGTCTCGCGCACTCCACTCTGAATAAGATAGTGGTGACCTTTGGTGATGCTTCGGGAACCATACACACTTCGTCCAGTGCCGCGTTTCCAGATTCGAACCCACATCATGTCGTAGCGGTGGTTGGTGGAGGTAAGGTCTATCTATACGTTGACGGAGAAGAAGAGGCAGACGATGTTGACCTAAGCACCGAATGGTCTACGACCTCAGACCTTCTAAGCATCGGGTGTCGCTATTTTCAAGGTGCGGTCTCTGCCTATCATCAATACTATGACGGCATCCTTGATGAAATCCGCATTTCTGTTGACGTAGCTAGGACTGCAGCCTGGGCCAAGGCTACGTATGAGAGCGGGCGCGACGACTTATTGGACTGGGGAATCGAAGAAGAAGAGCCTCCACCAGTAGAGGGCAATCCCTGGTATTCCTACGCGCAGCAACAGTGAAGGTGAATGATGCCTAGCCTTTGGATGGACGTGAACGTAGCGCTGGGTGAGGTGCCAGTCAACATACTCCCCCTGATTGACGATACCGATTTCAAGAGCAGGGAGACTGGTATCGTCTATAACCAGGCGGGCATGGACCTGGTGTGGAACTTTGTCACCACGGCGGGAGCCTTCACTCAGATAGCCGTCACGCCAACGACGAGCGGCGTCCACGACTGGGCACATCAGGGCGATGGCATGTACACGATAGAGATACCAAGCTCTGGCGGGACCATCGACAACGACACTGAGGGGTTTGGCTGGTTCACCGGCTTCTGCACAGGCGTTCTCCCTTGGCGTGGACCGATCATCGGCTTTCGGGCCGCTGGCCTCAACAACGCGTTGATTGATTCAGCGCATTCTGCAACGCGCGGGCTTGGTGGAACGGCGCTTCCCGATGCGGCAGCGGATGCAGCGGGCGGGCTGCCGATCAGTGATGGTGGTGAGCTTGACCTTGATGCCTTGAACACGGCGGCAATGAGACTCACGGCAGCGCGCGCCGCGATCCTGACGGACTGGATCAACGATGGTAGGCTTGATCTCCTACTTGACGCGGTAGCTACAGCGGCGGCACTTGCAACTCACGATGGCAAATTGGACACGGCACAAGCGGATCTCAATAACCCAGATCAGTACAAAGCCGATGTCAGTGGGTTGGCGACGGCGGCGGCCCTTGCTGTGGCACAAACGGACCTCGATGCCCCGGATCAGTATAAGGCGGATGTGAGTGCCCTAGCGACAGCAGCGAATCAGACGACGATTCTGAACCGGATCGGAGCGATTACGGGGGCTGGCGTCAACACGATCCTTGGTTTCTTCAAGGCTCTACTCAACAAGTCGGCCAGTACGCCGTCAGATATCGGGGGCACCTTCACGCCTGCTGCCGATAGCACAGAAGCTATCTCGGAGGCGGTGGCTACGATCGATGTGTCTGGCGTCGTGGACCAGGTTTGGAATGAGGCGACGGCTGACCATCAAGCTGCCGGGTCCACCGGGAAAGCGCTGACAGATGCACAGGCGGCTGGAGATCCGTGGGCTTCCGCTCTGCCGGGGGCTTATGGGGCGGGAACGGCGGGTAGCATCATTGGCAACCTCATCGCCAGTATGTGGAGCAATGTCACCAGAACGCTGACGCAAACAGCGGCTGAGATTCAGGCGGTGCTAGAGGGCAGCCGCATCGCGATCCATCGCGGCGACGATCTGTCTGTGAGTCTCACTGGTTTGGGGAGTCTCGCCAGCAGGACGCATCTCTGGTTCACGGTCAAGCGCGACAAGAGCGATATTGACACAGCAGCGATCATACAGATCACTGAAGGAGAAGGTCTGAAGCGTCTGAATGGTGCTGACGGCACTGCTGGCAATGGCTCGCTCACGGTCGATGATGAGGCTCTTGGGAACATCACCATCGTACTAAAGGCCGTGGAGACAGCGAAATTGCGGCGGGCGAACCTGCACTACGATGTACAGGTGTTGATAAGTGGTGTTATCTCTACCCGAACGGAGAGCAGATGCAATATCGCTATGGATGTCACAAGGGCGACATCCGGTTAGGGGAGGTGAGAGATGGAGCGTAAAACCTATCGTGCGCGAGTAGAGTTCAAGGCCGATGCGGACAAGACGGGCGCATTCCGGGCCGAGTTTGCCACCCTAAACGTCATCGATCATGACCGGGACGTGACCGAGCCGGGCGCGTTCCAGGATGGGCAGGAGACGCTCATCGAGGCCTGGAACCACAACTATGGCGTCCTGCCCGTGGGCAAGGGCATCATCCGCGAGGAGGACGACAAAGCCATCATAGAAGGGGCCTTCTTCCTGGATACTGAGGGCGGTCTGGAGCATTATAAAGTCGTCAAGGCGCTCGGACCGCTCCAGGAGTGGTCGTATACCTTCAACATCGAGGACAGCGCCCGAGGCCAGTTCGAGGATCAGGAGGTGCAGTTTCTGCGGAAACTCGACGTATGGGGAGTGGCACCGGTGCAGCGCGGGGCAGGCATCGACACGCGAACGGTGGACATCAAGGGCAGGAAGCCGTATCCGAACGAGCATGCCTGCCGGCTGCGCGATCCTGGGGACTTTCAGTCGGACAGTTTTCGGCGCGTTAGCCGAGAACATGATGGCAAGACCTATGGTGTTATCATGGGAAGGCTGACGGACGAGACGACGATGACGGAGCAAGCCTATCGGTATCCGAAAGATAACTGGACGGCAGCGCAAGCGCGCACGCATTGCCGATCTCATGATGGGACTTTTGAGGCGGCCACAGAGGCAGAGAAATCGCTGAATTTGAGCAGATTGATAGAAAGCATCATTACCGCTTTCGAGACAGAATTCAATCCCAAAGGACCAGACATGGACTATGGGGAATGGGCCTGGGTCAGGGAAGTCTACGACGACCATCTGTTGGTCAACTGGAAGCACGAGGCTTACCAAGTGAATTATCGTCTGGATGATGGCGGCAACTATGTGTTCACGCCACGGCCAGAGTGGATCAGGGGTGCCTACATCTTTGTGGCTGGCGCTAAAGCCGCGCAACCTCTCCACAGAGTCAAGGCGGCGACGGCGAAGGGCCTGGACATGCTGCGCGCGTATCTGGAGGCATTTGGCGAGTTGGGTGGTGGCAACGGCGAGACCGAAGACGAGGCCGGCGACGGTAAGTCGAGAGGGAAGCCTATAGAGGCCACTCGAATCGCATTCGATATGGTGGAATATGGAATACTAGCCTCTGAGGAGGGGGCATGACGATGACCATCAAGGAACTGAAAGAGAAACTGCAGGCGGCTTTGCTGGCTGGAAGGGCCCTTTGCGACGTAGCGGAAGAAGCGAAGCGCGACTTCACCGACGAGGAGCGGCAGAAGGTGGCCGGCTACCTGACGGAAGCCGGTCAGTGGAAAGAGAAGATCAAGACGGCCGAGGGCGATGATGCATTGCGCAAGGCCCTGGTGGACCTGGGCGCAGGCTTGGAGCTGGGCGGGAACGGCGGCGGCCAGCCGGCACTCGGGGCGCCCGGTGCGCTCAAGGGCGCAACGGTCGGCGCGCAGTTCGTGAATGCGCCAGCGTTCAAGGCGTGGATGAAGCAGGTCGCTCCGGGCGGGCGCGTACCGGACGGGGCCAGGGGACTAAACTCTCCCCCCATCGAGTTCAAGTCGCTTCTGGGTCTGGGCCCGAGCCGGAAGGAGCTGATAGTCGGGAGCGATGATGCCTCGGCGGGCGCATTCGTGGAGATCGACTATACGCGGATCTATGAAGCGATCGGTCGGGCTCCGCTGAATCTGCGCACCCTGGTGACCATCCGGCAGACCACGAGCGACCTGGTACACTATGTGCGCCAGGTGACCCAGGTGACCCAGGCAGAGCCGGTGCCAGAGGCCAACGTGACCGAGTACTCGGGAGCCACGGGCGAGGTCTCGGGCGAGAAGCCAGAAGGTGTGAGCGAGTGGCTGCAGGTGACCGAACCGGTCAAGACCATCGCGGTCTGGATCCCGGCGACGAAGCGCGCGCTGTCGGACGTCGCTCAGATTCGGGGCATCATCGACTCCGAGCTGCGCGACGACCTGGCGGAGGAGTTTGAGAGCCAGATCCTCAACGGGAACGGCGTGGGTGAGAACTTTACCGGGCTGCTCAACACCGCTGGAGTACTGGCCCAGGCATGGGATACGGACATGTTGACCACGACCAGGAAGGCGATCACCTCTCTGCTGGTGACCGGACGAACTATACCGACGGCATGGGTGATGCACCCGGCGGACTGGGAGACGATCGATCTGTTGCAGGATGAGGACGGGCGCTATTACTATGGCGGGCCGATCCGGCAGGGGGTGCGAACGCACTGGGGCTACCCGGTGGTGCAGAACGTGCAGATGGCAGAGGGGAGCGCTCTTCTGGGCGACTGGCGGAAGGCGGTGGTGTGGGACCGCGAGCGAGCGAACATCCAGGTGTCGGATAGCCACGCGGACTTCTTTATCCGCAACATGGTGGCCATCCTGGCCGAGATGAGAGCCGCGTTCGGTGTGATCCGTCCGTCGGGCTTCATCCTGGTGGACCTGACGGCAGGCAGCTGAGCGAGAGGGAATAGTAGGTGCCGCATGTAAACGTGGTCTGCCGGAACTATAAGGCGGATCGGGTCATCCCTCGGATGGCTCGCGCCTTGGCAGATCGGCTGGGATGGTCGTTGACTGCGGCGCCCAACACGGAAGGGGCCGACGCGCTGTATCTGCTGGCCTACTTTGAGGGGCAGAAGGTCCAGCGCTGGCCCCGCGTGCCGGTGGCGGCCTACTTCACCCACCGCGAGGAGGTGCCTCCCGGAAACGCCAAGGCCAAGCTCTACGACCAGATGGCGGAGCGGGTGCAGCTGCGAGTGGCCACATGCAGGATGTACGCCGATGCGTTGCGCCGGTATGGGCCGACGGTCCAGGTGGCGGCCCCGTTGGAGCGAGATCGATTCGTGATCGCCAGGCGGCAGAAGGGGCACAAGTGCCCCGTGGTGGGTCTTTCGGGCTACACCTACGTCAACAAGCGGAAGGGCCAGGACCTGGCGATCGCCCTGCTCAAGTCTCCCGTGGGGCATCGAGTGGAATGGAAAGCAAGCGGGCGGGGTTGGCCGGTGCCGACCATACGATACGCCTGGGCGGACATGCCCTGGTTCTACCAGGGGCTGGATGTGCTGGTGGCCACCGGGCGGGTGGAGGGGATCCCGATGCCTCCCCTCGAGGCGTTGGCTTGCGGGGTGAGCGTGGTCGTGCCGCGCGGAGTGGGCATACTGGACGAATTGCCCCAGAGACTTGGCATCCATCGCTATGAACGTGGCGATGTGAAGAGCCTGATCAAGGCGCTGGGCAAGGCGGTCAAGGCGCGGGGGGACATCGACCGCGAGGCACTGCGGGCGGTGACGGCCAAGTACTCAATGGAAGCCTGGTGTGAGGATCACGTGAGCGCATTCAGGGGATTGATGGCTGAACGAGTCGAGGAACGGGTGAACGGCGGCCTCGAGGAGGATGCGGCTGCTACCACGGTACAGGCTATCGAGATCCCAGCCGAGCCGGTCGAGCCGCCTGTGGAGCGTGAGACAGGGAAGACGCGTGGGATCTACTGCGTGGCCTTTGGCGATCCGGCGCGGAGCTGCGCCTTGCGTTTGCTGAACAGCATCAAGAAACACATGCCGGACGTGCCTGTTGCGCTTTGCTCGGACCGGAAGATCGGGCCAGAGGACTTGCTGATCGTGCAGCCCGACAGCGACGTGGGCGGCCGTCGGGCCAAGCTGAAGGCATACGAGTTGAGCCCTGCCGAGTGGGGGGCGGTGCTCTATCTGGATGCAGACACCGAAGTGGTGGCTCCGATCTACCGCTACTTTGAATGGATCGAGGACGGCTGGGAGTTGGTCATCTGTAAAGACCCGCACCTGATGGACACCATGCACTCATTCGAGCGCCGCTACAACAAGCAGGAGCTGGCCGAGACGGAGAAGCTGGTGAGCACTCTGCACACCCTTCAGTTGAACGGGGGTGTATGGGCATTCGGTCGGAGCAAGCGGATAGCGGCTTTTTTCAGCCGGTGGCAGAAAGAATGGGAGCGCCACGCGCAGAGAGATCAGGGGGCTCTCATCCGGGCGCTATACGCGGATCCGCTCAAGATGCTGGTGTTGGGGAACGAATGGAACACCTTCCCCAAGTACACGAAGGGAATCACGACAGCGGGCCTGATGCACTATCCGGGCGACGCTAGGCGATGGAAAGGCATGATCCCCGGGCGGATCGACAGCCTGGAGGCGTGGCGGATGGTACGGCGGTTTGAGGGGCAGGGGCCTGGCGGAGCGCGGCGGAGGAGAACTCGGTGAGTGATGTCGTGATAGTGATTCCGGCTCTCAATGAAGTGGCCACGATCGGCATGTTGGTCGCAGTAGCCAAGCAATTCGGGCCAGTGATCGTAGTAGACGATGGCTCGGGAGACGGAACAGGGAAGCTGGCCTGGGCTGCGGGTGCGGAGGTTATCCGTCACGCGACCCCTGAGGGCATTGGCAGCTCAATCATAGACGGCTGGCGTGCGGCGCTCAAGTGCGGAGCAGAGCGCATCCTGGTGATGGATGCGGGTGGCTCGCACCGTCCAGGGCACATACGGAGGCTACTGCGAGAAGAAGCCGATCTGGTGATCGGATCTCGCTTTGTGTCGGGGGGCCTCTATCTCGGCGGATCCTGGCAGAGACGGTTGGGCACCCGTTTGGCTGGGATACTGTGCAATCTGGCCCAGCGCGGGCCCTGGATACGGGATTGGTCCAGCGGATACCGGGTCTACTCCGCTCACGTGGTGAAGGAACTGCTGAAGGTGACTTATCGGGCGAAGATGCACGCCTGGCAGATCGAAGTGCTGGCCCGGGTGCGAGAGCTTGGAATGAGAGTGCGAGAGGTTCCCATCACCTATCGTGCCGGGCGATCATCTCTGAGACTGGCTGGCGTACTCGAGCTGATGACTGTCTGGCTTCTCATCCTTCATCATTTGCAGGTGTATAAGCGATGAAAGTGGTGGCGGCAGTGCTGAGCTACAACCGACGTGCTCTGTGGAAGCGCACCGTCAAGAGCCTGGATCTCTCAACTTTGCCCTTGGAGCTCGTGTTCTATGACAATGGATCGTCGGATGGGACCGAAGAACTGGTGGCCCAGCGTGGCGGGGTCTGTAACAAGACGGGCAATCATACGATCGGGCACGGCGTTCGGGCGGCGATGGCTCTGGCTCTCAAGCGTCGGCCAGATCTGCTCCTTCTCACCGGTGACGATTATGAGTATCACGATCGCTGGCTCGAGCGCCTGGTGGCGTTCTGGGGGGCAGCATCGCCAAAGGTGGCGATCTGCACGCTCAGCATCGAGCCGGCCTATCACTGGTCGCCGGTGATCAGGACCAAGGTCATCGGGGGGCAGGTGGTCCTGGTACGGCGCACGGTGCCCGGGGCCAATTGGTCGTTTCGGCCGGAGCTCTGGCGGGAGATAGGGCCTATGGTACCGGAGAACTCACACAAGTACGACCACCGGATCTGTGCGCATCTGAATGCTCAGGGTCGATGGTTGTGCGCCTTGCCGCTGGCCGAGCACATCGGCGAGGGGAGGCGCAGTTGGCAACGGGGCTGAGGGTTCTGAACCTAGGTGCAGGCAACCATCTCTGGAAAGGGGCGGTGAACCACGACCTGCGCAGGCATCGCCCGGAGATCGACGTGGCCCATGATCTGAATGATGTTCCCTGGCCCTGGGAGGATGGGAGCTTTGATCACATCGCAGCCTCCTCGGTATTCGAGCACTTGACGATCAACCTGGTAATGGCCCTGGATGAATGCTGGCGGATTCTGCGCCCAGAGGGAACATTGCGAGTGAAATTACCTCATTGGCAGCATGATAATTCCTATGCCGATCCGACGCATAGGTATCGGTACAGTCTGCGCTGTTTCAATGTCTTCATTCCCGAGACTAGGCTGGGGAAGGAGCTTAGCTTCTATACTCAACGCAAGTGGGCATTTGTGAAGCCGCCTTATCTGAACGACCAGAGGTCGTCTATCCTCGCGACGTTGCAGGTGCGGAAATGACGGACGTGCTGATCCTGCGTGAGCCAGACAAACAGGTCCAGGCGCGGGCCAAGAGGCATAGGCTGGAGGTCGTCATCGCCGATGGCAGTCTGGCCGAGATAGAGTTCGACCGCGTGCTGATCGTGGCGCCGGGCACGGTCATCCCATGGGATCTAGTGAGGCATGGCTTTCACTTCCTACAGCGGTGGGATGCGGCAGCACCGCTGTGGCGGTACGGCAAAGTGGCTGCCGATGTGGGTGCACCAGGGGAGCAGAAACGCACGCAGAAGGTCACGCGAGATCTGAGGGTGTTAGTCTATGCCCAGGAGCTGCTGTTCGTGCGGAATAGCCCCGATGGTCGTGCATTGCTGGCCACCTGGGAGCAGGAAATGGCGGGCGGTGGGGAGCCACGATTGGCATTCCTGCGAGCGGTATATCGGGTGAAGCCGCTGTTCCTGGCGCTGCCGCGCACATGGTCGAGCAAAGTGGAGGGCAGGCGCACGAAGCGGCCGGCCCGCCGGACCCGCCAGAGCCAGCGGAGTAAGCTGGTGAGGGTGGAGATAGCTCCTGGGCGCTACGTGCGCTGTAAGCCAGGGGAAGAGGAAAAGACCAAGAAGCAGTGGGAGAGGCAACTCAGGAGGGGGAGGCGGCGATGAAAGCAAGCGATCGGATGAGCGCCCGCATGGAGCGGACGAAGAAACGGCGAGCGGACGATCTGGCTGCGACTCGCGAGGAACGACGCAAGGCCCGGCGGGACAGGCTGGATAAGGCACGAAGGCCGGCGAAGAATAAAGGCCAAACCTGATGGTCAATTTCTGCAGCCTCGTGGATCTGGAACAGTTCCTGCAGATCGAGATCACGGCCGCCGCATCTATCGATTCAGCGGATCGGGCGATCTTGGAGGCCTCGGTGGCCATCCAGAATTATTGCCGCCAGCAGATCGAGCAGGAGGAGAACGACGAGATCACCCTGGATTCGGCCGGGGGCAGGCGGTTGTTCTTGCCCCAGCTGCCGGCTGTCGAGGTATCGAGTGTGATTGAGGATGGCAAGCTATTGGTTGAAGGCGACGACTATAAGCTCGCCCAGCATGGGATCCTGCATCGAGTAGACCAGGACTGGGCCAAGGGCGTTCAGATCGTCACCATCACCTACACGCACGGCTACGAGCCGATCCCTGAGGATGTACTGGCCATATGCACCCGAGCGGCAGCCAGGGCCTATCAAGCGGGGTTGAAGGCAGCGGAGACAGATGCGGTGCCAGGGGTGACGGCAATGGGCCTGGGCGACTATTCGGTGTCCTTCGGGGCAGAGGGAGGCGGAGGGAGCGGGGGAGTGCTAGGGGCCAGCGCTGCGCCGATACTACTGCGTAGCGAGATGGAACTCTTGAACAGGTACCGAATATGACACTTTTCGAGGCACTACTCAATCACACCTTCACCGTGCGCCGCCGAGAGCGGGCGAGTGATGGCCAGGGGGGCTGGGCCATAGCCTACAATGAAGTGGGTACCGTAGAGGGGCGGTTGCGGCCAATCGGTGGAGGCGAACGGGGCGGAGAGCAGAGTCCGGGGGCGCGAGAGGAGAGAGAGATCAGACATGTGCTCTATGTCACGGCGGATAGCGATGTCCAGCGTGGCGATCAGGTAGAGGGTGACGGGGTGACCGTGGAGGTTGTGGGCGTGCGAGAGCCATCGAGGGCCGGACACCATCTGGAGATCGACTGCGTGGAACGGCAGTACGAGGCCACGGCGGAGCTCGGATCATGAGGCGTCCTTCTGCCAAGATCATCACGGAATGGCGACAGAAGGAATTCCTGGCCGAAATCTCGGGTAAAGTGGTGAGCAACATGGACAGTGCCTGCCAGTACGCGGTGGAGCAGGCGCAGGACCGAGCTCCCGTACGATCGGGGATAATGCGAGCGGACATCACCTATGAGATCGTGGTAGTGGGACTGGTTGTTACGGGCTGGGTAGGGGTGCTCGTGAAACGATTCTATGCCTACTTTGTGGAGCTAGGGACCTCCCGGATGAAGGCCCAGCCCTTCCTGCGGCCAGCGATATTCAACAACGCCAGACAGATCGTGCGGAGGCTGACGGGGGGCTGAGATGGGGTTGGTGACGGAGGCGATCTATGATCGATTGGTAGGCGACTATGATCTGGGGCTGTTGCTGTCTAGCTACGGGGGGGCGCCGGCGGTGTTCACGGTGGATCCGGTGCCCGGCGATGCTGTATTGCCCTATGTGCTGACGGCCGGCCAAGTGTGGGCAAGGGCGTTCGATACCAAGACCACGCGAGGCCGCGAGCTGAGTCGTGACGTGCGCTGCTATGCCGAGGCGGACGGATCGGCCACCCTGGTGGAGGGGATTGCCGAGCGGGTCCGGGAGCTTTTGCATAGGCAACCGCTGATGATCGAGGGATTCGGAGTGTGGTTGATGGAGTGTTCGGGACCGGTGGCGGTGAGCGAACCTGATGTGCAAGGGCGCATCGTCAGCGTTCGCATGATGATCATGGAGGAATGAGAATGAACGGGGCAGATGTATTGCTGTTGGTCAATCTGGGAACGGAAGACTCTCCCACTTGGGCCATCGTCGGCAGCCAGCGCGACGTCACCTTTGACGAAAGCACCGAGGAGATCGACGTTTCCTCCAAGGACGGCCGAGCTCGGAGGGTGATCCCTGGGCGGTATGGCGCTACCGTATCGCTGGATGCGCTGTATGTGCCCGATTGTCTAGCCTATGCGGCCTTGCGGGATGCGATGCGGCTTGGCGAGTTGATCCAGGTCCAGCGCCAGGAGTCTGAGGCAGCCTTGGAGTATGCCTATGCGGTGGTGACTGGGCTGAGCAGTGGGATGCCGGATCAGGGGGAGGCGACCGTTTCCGCTGATTTGACCATCGACGGCGAGTGGTCGGAGTATTGGAGCTAACATGGCCCAAAGGGAAAGTGGCCGTCGGCCACAAAGGGAAAGCGCCCGTCGGCCGAAAAGGCAGCGAGAATCCCGTGGCGCCGGGGCGCGGGGCGAGGCTTTCCTGCAAGCAGGAGATCAGAGCTATCCGATCCTATTCACCAACCGGGCCATATTCCGGGCAGAGCGAGTGACCGGCAAGCCAATACTGCAGATCGCCAGCACAATCTCTGAGATGACTCTGAGCATGGGCGATCTGGTACAGCTGTTGCTCGTGGGGTTGGAGGGGGGCCGGCGCGATGCCCGCGATGGCAGCCGGCCCTACGCGCTCAACGACGCCTGGGATATTCTCGATACTGCAGGATTCCGGGCAGCGCTGGTGGCCGTCTTTGACGCCCTGGCGGAGGTACTCAGCTATTCCCCGCTCGAGTTCGATCTGCCGAACGATCTGGAGGTCGATGAATCCCCCCCAGGGGACTGAGCCAGGGGTGGCATTGGCCGACGCTCCTGGCTGACGCGCTGAAGGTTGGCCTGTCGGTGGGCGAGTTCTGGCGAATGACGCCCCGAGAGACGGCGCTGGCATTCGAGGCAGCGGCATGGCGCTACGACCGCGAACGCCAGCGGGCGGCATGGCTGGCGTGGCATATCGCGGCATTGGGGCGAGCCAAGCGACTCCCGTCGCTGAGGAGGCTTATGCGCATGCCGGCAGCGAAGAAGTTGAGTGGGGATGAGGCTGCCAAGCGTGGCCATGACCACGCAGAGATAGTGAAGCGCATGGCCGCTAAGCGCCAACAACAGGGAAGGAAGCAAAGCGGTGACTGAATCGATCCTGGGCAGGGCCAAGGTCCCGATAACGGCCGACCTGAGCGGCTTAAACGAAGACCTCAAGAGGGCGCACAAGAGCATCGAGGCGAAGCTCTCCGGCGCCCTCAAGAGCGTGGGCAAGAAGATGGCCGCTGTGGGCAAGCAGTTGTCCATGAAGGTCACCGCGCCGATCCTGGGGCTCGGGACACTGGTGGTCAAGGCGGCCGCCGACTTTGAGACCGCCTTCGCCGGCGTGCGCAAGACGGTGGATGCCACCGAGGAGGAGTACGCCGCACTGGAGACGGGCATCCGAGCGATGTCGAAGCGCATCTCTGCGACCCCGGAAGAGATCGCGGCGGTGATGGAAGCGGCCGGGCAGTTGGGCATCGCTAAGGAATATCTGCTGGATTTTACCGAGACGATGATCAACCTGGGCGTGGCGACGAATATGTCCTCGACTGATGCGGCGGTTCAGCTGGCGCGACTGGCGAACATCACCCAGATGCCACAAGACCAATTCGATGAATTGGGCAGCACCGTAGTGGCGCTGGGGAACAACCTGGCGACCACAGAATCGGAGATCGTGGCGATGGGTCTGCGCTTGGCTGGGGCTGGCTCGATCATAGGGATGAGCAACGCGCAGATCTTGGGTCTGGCGGGGGGCCTGTCCAGCGTCGGAATCGAGGCCCAGGCGGGTGGCTCGGCCTTCTCTCGGGTGATGATCGACATGGCCAGCGCGGTCGGATCGGCCACGACCGGGGCGGTGGACAATACCGAGGCGATGGCCAAACAGCAGGCCATGCTGGGCTTGTTGAACAGTCAGCTGGACATAGCGGAGCAGAGACAGAGCGAATTCACCGAGAAGACCAAAGAATCTACCCGAATGGCCAACCAGTTGAGGATAGACAAATACAGGGATGAGATCGCCGCCACGCAGGAAATGCTGGCCCAACTGGAGGCGAGCCAAGGCCAGGCGCTGGATCCGAAGAAGCTGAAGAAGTTCGCCCAGGTGGCCGGGATGCACGTGGGCGAGTTTCGGGATCTGTTCGAGATGGATGCGGCGGCGGCCATCGTCGCCTTCGTCGAGGGATTGGGCAAAATGCGGGACGAGGGCGAGGACGTCTTCGGCGTGTTGGATGAGCTGGGGATGGCCGAAGTTCGAGTCCGGGATGCCCTACTGCGGGCCTCGGGTGCGGGGGATCTGTTCCGGCGAGCGATAAATCTCTCGTCAGATGCCTGGGGAGAGAACACTGCGCTGACAGAGGAAGCCGAGAAGCGCTATGCGACGTTCACGGAGCAGTTGAAGATCGTGCGAAACCGGTTTCGGGACATCGCTATCAGCGTGGGCAAGATGGTGATACCCAAACTGCGCATGCTCATGGATCGGTACATACCTCCTCTCATCGCCACGCTACAGAAGGCCGTGGATTGGTTCGACAATCTGGACGAGTCGGTGCAGACGAACATCCTGGGATTCCTGGCCATAGCAGCGGCTCTGGGGCCGGTGCTCATGGTTCTGGGGCCCCTGGTCTCAGGCCTTGGCGCTCTGATAAGCCCGATGGGATTGATCATCGCGGCCGTGGGATTACTGGCCGTTGCCTGGGCCAAAGATTGGGGGGGCATCCGCGCGTGGGTCAGGACGTTTTGGGAGGGGAAATTGCAGCCCGCCCTTCGATCGATGCAGGAATGGCTACAGACCAAGATTCCGATTGCGATCGAGAGGACGAAAGAGTTCCTGGGAAAGCTGCCCGAAGCGTTTCGGGAGTTCAGGGACGTGTTTGCTGCCGAGGGTTTCGTTGGGGCCCTCGAGGCAGCCCTGGATATTCTTGGGGTGGAAGTGGATTTCAGCGAGCTCTTTGCGAGCATACAGCGCAAATGGAACACAGTAAGGACAATCTTCGAGGAGAAGGGTTTGATCGAGGCTGTGGAGACCGCACTTCTCTTCGCTGGAGTGGTGGTTGATCTCACCGGACTCAGGGACAAGATTTCCGGAGCTTTGGAAAAGATGTGGCTGGGCACATGGGAAAAGACTGGCGAGAAGATCGAAGTTGCTGGTGAATTCTTGCCTGTGATGGAGCGTATAGGGGGTCTGAGGGCTGCTATCATTGCTATCGGCGCACAGATTCCCGAATGGCTGAAAGAAGGCCTACTGGCTGCTGCTGAATGGTTGATTCCCATCACCGCGCGGGGCCGTGAGTGGGCCGAGAGCGCGGATACCCAAGCCACGCTGGAAACGATCGGCCACACACTCGCCTCGGGTATCATAGAAGGCGTCCGCGAATTGCTTGGCAGCGAGACGGAGGCCAGCGCCATGATGGAGACTCTTGCCACGAGTTTGGGGGCTGCTGCGGTCAATATCAACCTCATGATGATAGCCATTGGCAAGGGCCTAGCAAAGGGATTGGCGCAAGGAGTCATCGATGAGTTGGCCAGTGAAGAGACGCGGGGTGGGTGGACGGCAGCGGTCGCAGGAGCTTTGGAGTTGTTGGCGCAAGATATTGCGGTCATAACACGGCCCTGGACATGGAAAGAGGAATGGAGAAAGCTCCTTCCGCAGAATTGGCAGGATCTTGGGCTGGGTAGATCACCACCTTCGTTCAGAGGAGGAGGGGGGATGGCCCCAGCAGAAGGGATGCCCGCTGTTGTTGAGGGCCCGACCACGACGGTCACTTTTCGGGATATCGTCGTTGTTTCGCCTGATCCCGATCGGGCTGGGGAGGACGTGATCCGCGAGCTGAAACATAGAGGCTATCTATCCTGATGGAACGAGTGGACAATCTACACGCGCACATCTTCAGCGCAGCCGGTGCCGAGTTAGGTATCGTTGACGAGATCTGGGACTGGAACTATACCGAGGTGGTCGATGGCGCCGGCGAGTGGCACATGGAGTGCTGGGCGACGCTGGCGAACGATACGTTGTTGGCTGAAGGGCGGCGACTGGATCTGTATGGTACGCTGGAGGAGATCGAACAAGCGTTGAGTTCGGGACCGATCTCAGGCATCGAGCCGACCATGAATCTGGGCGGCTCGACGTTTTACGTTACGGGTCAGGATCGCCTTTCCGAATTGGCTACGCGGATTATTCCCGAACTGAATATCTCGGAGCGGGGATGGGCACGCATGGTGGCTCCGGATACCGTCGTGCGGGGGCGGGTGCGTTGGTTGAGCATGGAGTCAGACTGCTCAGACTACGATCGGGACCGACCAGGGATGTATGACAACGCGGCTGGCGATCCTACGCTCCCCGACCTAACTACTTTCGAGTCGTGCAAGTTGAGACAGCCGCAATGGAGTGATCCTTGCCAATGTCTCTTATACGAGTATCTCTATGTGGGATTCGATACCCGTTTCGGCCGTGCTTACTTGGACGTTGAAACGCCAAACACGAGCGAAACCGGCGCGCTACAGGGACAGTATTTCGCTGAGGAGGGGGGTTGGACGGGCCTTGCAGATCTGGTGGATGGAACACAGGTCGGGAGCTACACCTTCGCCCAGAGTGGCGAGATCACCTGGACCATGCCCGAAGATTGGGAGCGCGTCACGCCAACAGAAGCGGCGGGAAACTGGTTCTGGATACGCTTTTACAAGCTGGGTGTTACCGCCACGGATGAGATCGAGATCCGCGATGCGCGGATCTATACCGATGTGCCCACGGCGGATGCTTTGAACCTGATCATGGCTTATGCACCCGCCACCTGGAAACAGAGTGGGTATGCAGCGACGGATGAGCCTGCTTACGATCTAATCTCAGGCTTGACCGTGCTGGCGGCTTTGAAGCGGTTGCAAGAGCAGATAAGTGGACATTTCCGAGCAGAGCTGAATTACGGAATGATGGAGGTGCAGTGGTTCACCAGCTTCTCTCCTTCCGGCATCATTGCCTCTGGTTTGGAAGAACCCGACGAAACCTACGTGCGGTTGACTCAATTGGTGCCTAAGACGGATCTTACCGAGTTTGTCACTAGAGTGTATCCCAGAACGGAGAATGCGGTCCTGGCCGATACCTCACGAGAAATGTCAGCGCCGTATGAGCTGGACCTAGATGATGGTTTCATTCGCAACACAGATGCGGAGACGACCTACGGGCGTCGCGAGCGTATGGTGGAGTTCGAGATTAGCTCGGCAGCCCCGGATGATTCCTTCTTCTATCACCCCGTCTTGACGGCGAATGCTTTGTGTGATATGGCCCTTAGATGGCTCAAACAACATGACACGGTTGCGGATTTCTATGAAGTCTCGGCTACTGAGTTTTGGCAAGTATTCAGGCCGGGATACACGATTGGCCTAGACTCAGAAGCCACGGTCCAGGGCCATAAGACGATCGATATAGATACCACGGTCAACGTGGTATCGGTACGCTCCACGTTTGACCGGGCGGGGTTTTTGTCCGCAAAGCTGGAGGTGACCACCATCGGCGGGCGTCGAGCTATGACCGACGCATCGATAATAGCCGACCTGATTGCTAGACAGCAGCGCTCTGGCACCATCAAGGCTATCTGGGGCGAGACGCGGTCTCTTCGTGGTGCTATATCACGCATAGAGGTGCCGCCGCCACCCCCTCCTGGCGCTGGATTTTATGATGCCTACGTTTGCGTTCGGGATGTGAAAGAGCAGAATCTAGATGGGGGAGTTTTTACGAGCGGTGCCTGGCGGACAAGGGACATCAACGACGAGCAAGCGGACGCGGCTGGCATTTGCTCTATCGACGCGAACCAAATCACTCTTGCAGCCGGGACCTATCGTTGCCTCATTGCTTGCCCTGTCTACGAGGTCAACCGCCACCAGGCCAGGTTATACAACGTCACTGGTGCAACCACTCTCCTTGTTGGCACAAGCCAGTACACCTCATCGACTGCGAATGCAGGGAGTCGAGCCTTTATCGTAGGTCGGTTCACTGTTGCTGCTGACCAGGCTTTGGAGATACAGCATCGGTGCGAAACGACTGGCTATGGTGACAGCTTTGGAAGTCATGCTGGTTACGGCGACGAAGTTTATACTGTCGCCGAATTCTGGCGGGAAGGGTAGGCGATGCCCACACTGAGAAGGGGCGAGTCAGAGTACATCTATGGGGTTCACGACCGGGGCGGGGCGCATGTGCTCGAGGGTAAGGGCTGGGTTGTGCAGACCGAGGAGCTGGGCCGCGACCCGAACGACTGGGGATCGGCATCCTACGCCGAGCTCGCCGACCAGGGACTCGGCATCATCGTGCGGCTGAACCACGGCTACGGGCCCAACGGTACAATTCCTGTGGTCGAGTTCTACGAGGACTTTGCCGTGCGATGCGGCAACTGGGTCGAGAAGTCGGATGGTTGCCACATCTGGATCATTGGCAACGAACCGAACCTGGGTTGCGAGCGTCCACAATGGCAGCCGATCCGGGCCACGATGTATGCCAACTGTTACCGCCTCTGCCGACGGGAGATCCGGCGCCGGCCTGGGCATGAGACCGACCAGGTGATCGTGGCCGCCGTCGGTCCATGGAACGTGGAGACCGGGCACTGGATGCAATACTTCGTCAGCGTGCTCCACGAACTGAACCCCAACACTGAGTATGGGATGCAGCTTGAGGGCATTGCCCTTCACACATATGCGATCGGCTGCGAGCCGGCCGGCGTAACGGCCAACAGCTACATGGACCCGCCGCACGAACACTGGCGCTACGGATTCAGGACCTACATGGAGTTCATGGAGGTCATCCCCCACTGGGCACGGCATTTGCCGGTCTACATCACCGAGACCAATCAGAACGGGCCCTGGGAGAACCGAAACACCGGATGGGTTCAGGCAGCTTACGCAGAGATCGATCGATGGAATAGGGCAGGGGGAGAGCAACCGATTCGATGCCTCACTCTCTATCGTTGGGAGGAATACGATCACTGGCACATCAAGGGCAAGAGCGGCGTGTTCGATGATCTCGAGCTGGCTCAGGCCCACGGCTATCAGTGGGCTGCACGACGGCCGGATCCGGACCCGATTGTACCGGAGCTGCTGCCGAACGACGAGACGGCTACCGACGCCGCGACCTTGGCCGAGAAAACCCGATGGTGGCTTGAGGAGCTTATGCGGCAGGTAGAGCAGGGCCACGACGCTCGGGCGCGAGCGATTGGCTACAGTCTGGTCGATCTCATGTACCGGCTCGAGCAGGCGGTCAAGACGCGGGAGATTGAATCAATGTCCGGAGGACTATGAGTTTGGTAGAGCACTAGCCATCATCGTCTGCCCCGTGGTCGGCGTCCCACGGGTGCAGTCTCTCCTTTCTGGCACGTCTGGCCCTGGGGTTTGTGGGCGGCCCCAGGGTCAGCGTGTGCTCTGAACTAAGGACATTGTCCAATATCTGGTAACTTGCCAAATTGCCTCAAGAGCCGATTGACTTTTGCCGACATTAGGTGTATACTCGGCGTAGACAAGAGTGAGGAGGGTCCTATGAAGTTTGGAGAAGCGCTGCGAACGCTACGAGGAACGCGCAACCTGACACAGGCTCAACTGGCGGCGAAGGCGCTAACGTCCCGTGTCTTTATCAGTTACCTGGAAACGGGCCTGCTGCTGCCTACCCCCGATCTGGAGAAGCGGCTGCGCGACGCGCTCAACTGGACGGAACTGGAAGATCAGGCGTTCAAGATTCTGGCGAAGGAGCCAGCATGAGGACGACTGACGTTCTGGCCCAAGGGCTCGACCACCAGCTAGAGGACGCATACGACGACTTCGCCGACACCTTCGGCTTCGGTCCCTGCGGGGCTTATGCCGCGCTCAGAAGAAACCAGGGCTGGGGCGAGATCGCCGCTTGCACCGTCAGGCTCACAGATGGCGAGGAGTTTCCCCACTACGTGATAGTCCAGGATGGGGCCATCATCGACCTTGCCAATCCGTTCGACGAGCTGATGGCTTACCTGGAGATCGAGATCCTTGAGACCGACGAGCTGCCGGATCTGGTCGGCAGCGAAGAGATCGACTGGCTGCGGAAGCGATTGACATGAACACGATGATGCGAAAAGGGGTTGGGATGACGAAACACGTGAAGGTGACGGTCAGCCGCATTCCAGAGTGCGACTTCTGTGATGCGCCGGCGAAGTATGATGGCAAAACCAAGTTCGGGCCCTGGGCGAATATGTGTGGGAGGTGTTTCGTCCGGCACGGGATAGGACTCGGTCTCGGGAGGGGCCAGGAGTTGGTTCTTGCCGTAGCTGGGATAGACCGTCCAAGGTAGGATGAGCCACCCACTTTGTCCGTAGGACTATCGGTTTGTAATGGAATGAAGGAGAACACGAAATGATGAGGCTGACATTGAACACGGGATGCGAGCGGACCGCCAGTGGCCCAGTCCGAACTGGCCCGCCAGTCCCCGACCCCTTGGGGGGTCCTACGGAAGGGCCAAGGGACTTGGTTACACCCTACAATGCGTGTCCGAGCTGTGGCGAGCGCGACATGGATCGTCTCATGTGGGAAGATGATGGCGAGAACGTCAGATGCGCCACTTGCGGCACGATCTACAATCCGAGCGACAGAACCTAGCACGTGCGACCCCGGTGCTGCCACCGGGGTTGCCAGGAAAGCGGGCTGGGCTGATGAGCGAGACAGCGACAAGGAGGCAAAGACGTGGCGAGCAACCAGGCAGAGCGGCAAGAGTGGTTTGAGGAGTACGACATGGGGCTGACGCCAAGACAGGTAGTCAGAGAGGTGGCCAAGAAACGCAAAGTGCGAACGGCGACGCTGAGGGGAAAGACGAAGGCTGAATTGATCTGGATGCTGGTGGACATCGACTGCCCGGTCCAGGAAGGCGCGGCCTAAGTCTGAGCCCAGCGTTCGTAGATTTTGAGGACACTCAAAGGAGGGAATGACGTGAGGAAGGCAGCAGACTATCTGGAGCGATATCGAGAGCTGGGGCAGACCGAAAGCCCCGACACGACGTTGGCGATGGTTTTGCTGAATGCCCACACCCATACCCAGATCTTGGAGAAGGCCATCGGCCAGCTCCAGATGCGGCTCCACGAGTTGGCTAGTGGGATTGACGGCATCGTTCGGGATGCAGGCCCCGACTGCAGGGGTGAAGGCGACAGTGCGATCAAGGTAGCCCAGCGGATTCAACACACAGTCATCTGGACCCTGGCCAATCTTGGGCTGGACAACATCACCGGATATGCAGCCGATGCAACCCAAGCCCAGGCAAAGGTCGCGGAACTCGAAGCCCTATAGCAGGTGCAACCCCCGGTGCTGCCACCGGGGTTGGCCACAAAGCAGGAGGTCCAATGTTCGTACTAAACTTTTCTAGGTGGGCTCACAAGGGGACGCGGCGTTGGCTTTGGAGGCGCGTCTATGTCGCAGGCCGATGGACTCCTTTGTGTCATGTTAGGAGGAGATCCTACTAGGAGAAACATGAACGCAGACGAGCTCGACAGGATCCTCCGAGAGTTCCGCAAGGAACATCCACCCCGGCAGCCGACGGACCGCAAAGGTTCCCGGCGCAAGACCGGCATGGATCGGCTCGTGGATTGCATCGAAGAACAACTGGACGCCCTCGAGGATGTCGCCGACACAATCCGGCCGGAATCTGGTAACGCCAAGCTGAGTGAATCCAGGAACAAGAATAGGAGCGAGAAGTGAAAAGGAAACTGTCAAGTTTAGGGCTGATGCTCCTTCTGTGCGCCTGTACCATCTCCTGGCCCCCCCCAGACGCAGCCACGCCCACCGAACCCGCCGCGACCCCTGCCACCAAGGTCGTCCTCGCACCCACCACCACGCCCACGCCCACCAAGCCTCCAACCGTGGAACCGACCAGCACGGTGCGGCCCACTGAGCCCCCGACGGTTGTTCCGGCAGAGGTTGCCGTGGAGCCCGAAAAAGCGATCGAGGCCGAGATCGCTGACTGGAACACCTATACCAACGATCGGTATGGGTATTCGTTGAGGTATCCGCCAGATTGTACCTTTGGCCCCGTGCCGGGGCACTGCAAACAAGAACCACCGGAAGAAAGGCCTCCGGAATGCCTATGCTTCCTGAACGCCGAAGATCCAGACGAGGTGCGCCTGGAGGCCTTTACCGGCGAGAAGGACGATCTCAAAGGGGCATGGTTTGGGATTGGTCGGCTGGCATTCGACCCTCCGCCAGGGGTAGATCTGATTGAATTCATCAAGGAGAAGTTCTCCTCCTACGGGGAGATCCCGGATGAACCGAACGCGACGGTGGGTGGAATCCCAGCGGTAAGGTTGTACACGCCTCGATCATCCATGGCTCCCTCTTGGGAAGTTATCTTCTTCGTCAAGGATGGCCAGCTTCTCGAGATCATATTCCTTGATGTGGATGAGCCAGCCAACAGAGAGCTTTACGACCGGGTATGTTCTGCTCTGGACATCGTCGTAGAGGCGCGCGAAGAGGTTCGGGCCGATGAGTACCCAGGCTGGGCCAGGTACACCAACACCGACTATGGTTTTTCCTTCCGCTACCCGTTCATCTGGGCGCTTGAGGAAGAGCCGCACTTTGTGAAACTCAGACTGCAAACGTGGGCCCTGGTCGTTGGGTACAGGCGGGCCACGGAGGATCCTGAGATCCTACGCATGGGTCTTGGGGCGGGCAACACGGAACATAGGGGCACGGTGACACTCCTGGGGCAGGAACGACCCAGAGTAGTGCTGGTGTACGAGGGCAAGGACAAGGCGGTGCTCTACGGCAACGAGCCGGGTGACCTGGTGTTTCTCATCAGCCTCCTTGACGAAAGCCGTGCTCCGTACGAGGATATTGCTATCCCGGAAGCCTTGCAGGCCGAGGCGGATCAAATCGTCGAGTCGGTTGAGCTAACTCCAGGGGCTACAGGCGAGCTGGTTGACGGCCGGGTGGGCACCCTCGTCCGGCTCCCGCCAGGCTCCCAGTTCGGCGACTACTTTGAGCGCGAGGACGGGCAGCGCTTACTTGCCAAGGACCTGATAGCCCCGCCGGTGGCATCGCAACTGGCACGGCTTCGGCCGTCCTAGGGAGAGAGCAGATAGACATGGGACTGACCCGACTCGCACGCAAGCCGCCAGGCAAGCTCCATCGCAGCACCGAGGCCCCGATCATGGTCGAGGGCTGGGAAGTCACCAGCTTCTACGATGAGGACGAGGAATGGTACGAGCGTGCCCAACGAAAGCGGAACGGGCGCATACAAACCAGATGGTGGCGGCTCGACTGACAGACTGAGAGCGCTTCGCGTGGCGGGATAGTTGCCAAAGGGCTGCAGAATGATTATGATAAGAGGGGCTATGATAAGTAATCTCCGAAGGACTCCCAGGGGTGCAGGGGGAGGGTGATCGTGGCGGTGAAGAGCGGCCACGCGCTCATGCGGGCAGACGACGAGAGCGAGGCCATAATCGAGATGGCGGTAGCCGGCCTGAATAGCCCACACAGCCGCCGGGCCTATAGGCGGGCTCTGAGGGACTTTATGGCCTGGTACAAGGACACGGGCCAGACCAGACTCGGCAAGGCGACGGTGGCCCGCTACAAGAAGACCCTCCTGGATGGCGGCATGGGGATCTCTAGCGTCAACCAGCGGCTGTGTGCGCTGCGCAGGATGGCCAGGGAATCGGCCGACAATGGGCTCCTGACCGACCTGGTCGCCAGCGGAATCGCGCGAGTAGAGAGCGTGACACAGGGCGGCCAGCGGACGGGCAATTGGCTGAGCAAGCGCCAGGCAGAGGCCCTACTCAGGGCCCCCGATGCGAATACCCTCAAGGGCAAGCGCGACCGGGCCATGCTCGCGATCCTACTCGGGTGCGGCCTGAGGCGCCAAGAGGTGGCCTCTTTGAAGGTTCGGCACATCCAGCAACGCGATGGTCGGTGGGCGATCGTTGACCTGCTGGGGAAGCGCAATAAGGTGCGCACGGCGCCGATGCCGTCGTGGGCAAAGACTCTCCTCGACCGGTGGCTCGAAGCGGCGGGACTGGCGGGCCAGCGCGAGGCGCGGCTATTCCGTCCGATCAACAAGGCAGACCGGATGCACGGCTCCAGCATCTCAGGGCAGGCAATCTACAACACGGTGGCCAAATACGTGGCCACCTTGGGGCTTGGCGACGTCGCGCCCCATGATTTGCGACGGACGTTCGCCAAGTTGAGCTACGGGGGCGGTGCCGGGCTCGATCAGGTACAACTCGCCCTCGGCCATGCCAGCCTGCTGACCACCCAGCGATACCTGGGGCTGGCGTTGGATTTGTCCGATGCGGCGTGTGATAGGCTGGGTTTGGTGGTGGACTTGCAAAGTGAAAGTGGCCTTCGGCCAGAGGGTACCCTATGACATGATCCACTGATACGGACACGGCCAGGGTCACTCCCCCTGGCCGATCCTGACCGCAGCGCCACAAGAGGACGCCACAGTTGCAGCCATTGTACCCCAAACCCCTTGCTGGCACCAAGAGCAGAAGGGGGTGTTTTGTGAGTGACAACAGAACAAACGGCAAAGTCCAGAGGACGCCCGAAGGCGTGAAAGTGGCCTTCGGCCATGAACAGCTACGGACCGGCCTAGCAACTGCCCTTGAGGTGCACGACATCCACGACGCCTGCGTCCTCAAGGCTATTGCAGAGATGGAGCAGGCGCTGCACGCGCTCCGGACCGAGGCCCATGCCACCGGAATTCAGCGGCTCCACACCATGCACAGGGATGGGGATCTCGAGGTAGTCTGGGTCGGCATGGCAGATCCGCTGCCTTGCATCTATTGGCTCATCCATCATGAGGGCGGCGACCGTAGCCTGACGCGCTGGCTCGTGCTCGGTGAGTTTGAGGCTCTGGATGAAGCCGAGGACGCGATGGCGCAGCGGATCCTCGAGGGCGTCACAGAGTGAGTTTGATGCTGATTCTCCATCGATGGACGAAGGTCGGTTGGGAGCGCGGACCTGGGCTGGTGCATTGCAGATTCGGCTTCGTAACCGTGGTTTTCCTTCGCTCCAACATACTACAGATTATCATGGGCCTGAAGAGCACCAAGCTCCGACGACGAAATGTGGCCCGCTTAATTGGCAGGACCCATATGGTGCTTCTCATGCCAAAGTCTAATCCCCACTGGAACTAGGAGGCAAGGAGATGGTATGGTGTTTGTGGTGCGCTGAGCCAGTGAAATTCGTCTATGGCAAGGGCTGGCTGCATCCGAACGGCCAGCTAGTGGTGACCTACATAGGCGCCGACGGGAAAGTGCGGGATGATCACTCCGCCTTTCCGACGGACGATCAAGCGGCGGCAGAACGGATGGCCGCCGAGAGAAAGCAGGAGAGAACGACATGAGCCAGCTACCTGGAGTAACACAAAGTCCAAAGCACGCCCGAAGGCGTGAAAATGGCCTTCGGCCATGCTGTTGCGTCTGCGGCCGCCCATTGACGGCGCCCGAGAGTATCGAGAGAGGCATGGGGGATTCGTGTGCCGAGAAGGTCCAAGAGGCCGGGCACAAGCGTCAACAGATGGATCCGGAGGCAGACGTCTTCTTGCCCATCCCCTTCGGGAAGGGGATCGTGCTCAAGCGCGAGGGACAATGGATCATCAAGACCAACGTGCCGCATCTGGTGGTGCACCACAGTCCCACTGGCTTTGAGTTCGGATACGCCGGCAGCGGGCCGTCCGACCTGGCACTGAACATAGTAGAGGCGATGCTGAATCGATTCGGATACCACGGCGATCGGACCAGCTGTTTCGAGGGCAGTTGCTTCTCTCTGGCCTACCGGTTGCACCAGCCTTTCAAAGTCGCGTTCATTGCCAGCGCCCCAAGAGAAGGGTCCGTGATCGCCTATCCTGTGGTCGAAGCCTGGATGCTACAAAGGATGCCTGAATAGCCAAGGAGGGCGCCGATGGCTGCAGCGAATGATCAGCGTCTCTACGCCGAGCAGGTCAACTATTGGAAGACCAGCAAGTCATCACCAGATGTCTGGCTGGCTCGCACCCGAGTACTGATCGCGAAGGCCGGCGGGAACGTACGGGCCGAAGGATATGGCAGCGAACCGCAGACCGGACGCGGGCTGGTAATGATTGCCTTCGAGTTGGGCGGCGACCGTTTCAAGATTGTCTGGCCAATCCTGCCCACAAAGACTGGCGACGACCAGGCCGCAAGGCGTCAGGCAGCAACCATGCTACATCATGATGTCAAAAGCCGCTGCATCTCTGCCAAGGTGCTCGGGGCGCGGCCGGCCTTTTTCAGCTACCTCATGCTGCCCGGTGGGCAAACGGTCTCGGAGCTGGGCGCACCCGACCTGGTCCAGGTGCTGCCAACATTCCTGGGTGGGCCTCGGGCGATCACTGGGAACGAGGAATAGGCATGGGCAAAAGAATACTGAGGGTGTTTCCGCGCCGAACATCGATGACCCCGGTAGATGCCCTGGCCTTTGTTGGAGAGCCGCCCCTGTTTCGGCCAGAAGGCGCCGCTGTCGATGAGGTGCATGTCTCGGTGACGTTCACTTGGGATGTGGAGACGGGCCGTCGCTTGAGGGATGCGTGGGCACAGTATTATCCCATCGTCAAGATAGATGGCCCAGCAATAGACACTGGCCCACCAGGGGAGTTTACCGTAGGACTTTATGTCAAGAGCGGCGTCACCATCACCAGCCGGGGCTGCCCGCACAGATGTCCCTGGTGTGTTGTGCCGAAACGAGAGGGGCCACTTCGGGAGCTAGAGATCAAGCCTGGCTGGATCATCCAGGACAACAACCTGCTGGCCACGTCGCGCTCCCATCAGGAAAAGGTCTTCGAGATGTTGCGAGCTCAAAAGCGAGCGGTCAGCTTCCCTGGTGGGCTGGACTCGCGGTTGCTGACTGAGTGGACTGTGGAACAGTTGCGAAGAGTGAAGATAGGCCAGGTATTCTTTTCGGCTGATTCTGAAGTGGGCCTTGAGAATCTGAGAGGCGTGGCGCCACAACTCCCATTCCTGTCACGGCATGAGCTGCGCTGCTACGTCCTCCTTGCTTTCGGTGGGGAATCTTGCGAGACAGCCTTGAAGCGCTTGGAAGCTGTGTGGGACATGGGATTCATGCCGTTCGCGCAACTGTATAGAGACTCTAGACACAAGATCGCTTACAGCACTGAGTGGCGCGCGCTAGCGCGAACTTGGTCACGCCCAGCAGCGATGATCGCCACCAGGGGAGAGTAGACGTGCGCACAAGCAACATCGGCTACTGCGACTATTCGGGCGGGGACCTGAATTTCGTGCTGGGATGCACGGCCGTGTCAGCGGGCTGCGCCAACTGCTACGCTCGCCGCATCTATGAGCGCTTCGGTAAGGACTTCTCCAAAGTGACCGTCTATCCCGAGAAATTGGCGCGACTGCTTAAGTGGCGGCCCAAGCCGCCGTACAAGCGGGGAGCAGGGAGCCGACCGCTGGCCTTTGTGGTGGATATGGGGGATCTGTTCCATAAGGATGTGGCCACCAATATCATTCGACGCTTTCTGGTCCTCGTATGGGACAGACCAGACGTGGACTGGCTGGTTTTGACGAAGCGACCCAAGAGGATGCGAGAAGAACTCCTACGGTGGTGCGCAACAACTCCACCCCTACCCAATCTGTGGCTCGGCGTCACCGTCGAGAACGAGGACAACCTGTGGCGCATCGATGAGCTGCTGAAGACACCCGCCGCCCTGAGATGGGTGAGCATGGAGCCGATGCTGGGGCCGATTGACATGGAACCGTATCTCGGTCCAGTGCATGTCGATTCCCTAGGGGTGCGGCCTCGGAACAACTGGGATTACTGGAGGGCTGGCCTGGATTGGCTGGTGATCGGCGCCGAGTCTGGTCCCGACCGCAAGCGGCGTCCGCTCAGGTGGGATTGGGCTTGGGACGTGCTCGAGGTGGGCCGAAGGGAGGGGGTGCCTGTCTTCCTGAAACAGGATTCGGGGCCGCATCCAGGCGTGCCCTTGCTGGACAGGGAAGGCCAAGAAGTGAAAGAGTTTCCCCCGTATCAAGCATGGCGATTTCGAGACAGGGAAGGGAAGGCGTCGTGAGTGAGCGCGCCGCACTTATGACAGTGGACGAGTACGTCGTTTGCGTAGGCGACTTGGTCCTGGACGTGAACAGTGGCGAGGTCCATGCCGGGATCAGGACCGCCCAGCTTACGCCGACCGAGAGTCACATACTCTGGTTCCTGATGAGCCACAGTCCGCGAGTCTGTAGTGCATTGGAATTGTGGCACGAAGTCTGGGCATCGATAGGAACGTCGTCTACAGTAAGGACCCATGTCCAGCGTGTCCGTCACAAGATTGAGGACGACCCCGCCGATCCCAAGCGGCTTGTGAACATCTACGGATTTGGCTATCGGGTCGTGGCACTTGAGGGAAAGGAGAGGGGTGAAGGAATGGCCCAGATAGTATTGGGGTCTCCCGAGGCTTTGGCGATTCTGAAGAAGGATCGACCTTTGCGCGAGGAAGCTGCGAAGGAGGCAAGGATAGAGGAAGCCAAGCGCACGGGCAAGATAGGCAGGTTTGAGGTCTTTATCGAGGAAGAGCGCGAGCGGTCCGTGATGATCGAGGCATGGACTGACGAGGAAGCACAGGACATAGCCAAGCGAGACGACCTGGGCTATAACGAAAGCATCTCCGGGGTGGAAAGGATCATCTAGATGTGGGCAAGCTATGAGGACATAACCAGGCGGCTCGGTAAAGCCCTCTGGTGGGATGAGCATGGCGTCCCGAGGTACGACCCATTCGACTGGAAGCTGGTGGCTGACATCTACGCGCACGAAATCGCGCTGGTGGAGATTCAGTGCCAACGCTGTCTCAAGCGCTTCGACGTGGCCTTCAGCTACGGGCCTATGCAGCAGGTGATTAACCCCAACTTGCCCAGCCTGTCCGAAGAAGTGACGGACGACGCGCTTCACTATGGGGATCCACCGATACACGAGGCCTCCACGGGACAGGGATGCGTTGGCAACACCATGAACTGCAATGAGCTTAGGGTGCTCGAGTTCTGGCGGGAGAGCCAACAGTATGATTGGGAACGCGTACCAAGACTGGAACTCAGATTGGAGAGGCCACAATGCCCAGGCGCGTTACCGTGCCCAGAGGGCATCCCCCCCAGGGGGCCATCGGCTCTAGCGACATGATACCCAGCAAGATCGTCAAGGAGAAGACCGGAATGAGTACTGAGATAGAATCCAAGTTACTGGAATTACTAGAGGCATTGTTGGTGAGAGTGCCGGCCTATTCGAAGTGGGAGGGCAGGATCCGATGTGCATATTGCCATGGCGCGGGCTACCAAAGAGCTGCGCATAAGCCCGATTGTCCTTGGTTGGTGGCCCATCGATGGTATGTGAAGTACAGGAAAAGGGAAAAGCGGGCAAGACGGAGTGGCGATACTCGAAGACGTTTTCTGCGCATCTTCCCAAGGCTCGGGAAGCAGCGGAGAAAGCAATGACCGCAAGGCAGGTGTACTGGCCTCACCACGCCCGCGCCAACAAACTGATAGTCCTACGGATAGGCAGGCGCCCGGGCCGCTCTAGAAAACCTGCCGAGAATCGAATAAGCCAGCGGATGCAGCTATCAAGCGGGCCGGCAACTATCACGAGAAAGGAGGGACCATGTCGCCAACAAAGGCACAGAACCGCGTCAGAAAGGAGTATGGCATTGGGAAGACCGAGCTCCACAAGCGTATGAGTGCCAATCGCATGACGCTTACAACCCTCGCCTACGCTGCGGAATGGCCTAGCTCATGGGCAGGAACGTTCGATGCAGAGATGCACGAGAAGATGCACTACCTGGTGGATGCGCTGGCCGCCGACTGCATTATAGCCACCGCCTATACAGAGGCCGAACGAGTAGAGCGGGGCGAGGGCGAGCAGGCCCAGCTATTCGTTGAGCCCCCTGCCTTGGGGGAGTAATGCTGCATGGCTAACCGACGCAGAAAGCGCGGGCTGAGAAGGCCTACAGAGGATCTCGCACTCGGCCGCATCATGCGAGATGAGAGGCGAGCGGCCCAGGGCCGCTCGCCGGCGGGCCTGGGCCGAGGAGCAATGTCCGAAGGATCCCCGAAGGGAAAGACGAAAGCCTAACCTGAGAACAGGAAGGAGAGAGGACAGATGAATCGCAAGAGAGTGCTTTGGCCGCTGCTGTTGGTGGCTACCTTCAGCCTGGGGGTGATCGTGGCGCAGGTACAGGCTGACAGCATATTCCTGCCCCTGGTGGCGAGCGCGAGCACAGGAGAGGAGACGCCGACCAGCACGGCCACGCCGACCAACACGGCCACGGCCACACCGACGGGCACGACCACGCCGACCAACACGGCCACGCCGACTGCAACGGCCACGGCCACGCCGACGCCCACGCCCACGGCGACTGCCACCGCCACGGCGACCGCAACGGCCACGGGCACACCGACCGGCACACCCCCGCCCCCGGGCACGGTCCGAGTGGAGAACGTCCACTATTACGCCTCGGAAGGGGAGTTCTACGGGGAGTTGGTCAACTACACGGCCTGCGCGGTGAGCGCGTCGGGAGTGACCGTGTATCTGTTGGGCGCCGACGGGCTGCCCGTGGGGAATGAGACGGGTCGCTCTATGGCCCCGATCCTGCTGCCAGGCGAGCGAACGCCCTTCCGGGTGTACTGGTACGACCCTCTGCCAGCCTGGGATTCCTACGTGGTCACCGTCCACTGGGATCCGGCAGAACGTCTGGCCGTGGAGAGCGCGGTGCTCACCAGGTCCGAGTATGGCCGCTGGCAGGTGGTCGCCACGGTGCGCAACCAGTTGCCCGTGCGAGTTCAGACGTTGGCAGTTGGCATGGTGCTCTATGGCCCGACTGGTGAGGTTGTCGGCTACGATCACCCCTGGGAGCTTCCCGGGCCGCTTGCTCCTGGAGATACGGTGGTGGTGACGGACACCTTTGGCAGTTGGGACTGGGACGCCAGTATCGAGCCGGTCGGCTGTGCTGCGTTCGCCGTTCCCTCTGGAGGCTCCTACTGGTCGCTGCTGGAGCAAGAGCATCCCGAAGGGACTGTCAGTAAGTGAACAGACAGACTCGGAATGAGAGCGGCCGGCCGCGCGAGCTCACGCTGCGCCTGGCGGGGATCGCCGGCTGCCTGGCCCTGGCGCTGGTGATCACCCACCTGGGGCCGCTGCCCGTGGCGGAGCATCGTCTACTGACCATCCGCCGCTCGAGCCGACGCCCCTGGGCCTGTTGCTGTGGCGATGAAAGGAGGTGAGTATGGACCCATGACACGGATACGGCCGGCCAGGTGAACAGGGGCTGGCCGGCCATGCCTACAACTCGATACAAGGAGCTAGAATGGCCAAGAAGGATGTAAGGATAGCGTTCAACATGTTGCCAATACACAGGCAAGCTTTGGAAGCGATAGCCAGTGCTGATGGAGAAGGGCTGTCGGTCATCTTGCGACGGCTTATCCGCGATGAGGCCAAGGCGCGGGGGCTGTGGCCGGAACCAAAGCTGGATGGCAAGGGGGACGGCCATGGCCCAGTGGCGTAAGGTAGACACCGGGATTTGCCAGAGCCTGCTTGACAGCTAGGAGGTCTTTGGGGTTTTCCTTTGCCATGACGATTGAAAAGGAGGAGGAACAATGAACAGTTCAGACAACGAATCGTTTCCAGCAGAGGTAGTCCAACACCTGAAAACCTACGTCTATAGGCTCATTGATCCCCGAAACGGTGAGACGTTCTATGTCGGAAAGGGGAAAGGCAACAGAGTCTTTGCCCACAGTCATGCAGAGGAAGATCTCGAAGGTGATGCCCTAGACAACCGCCTGAAGCGGATTCGGCAGATACGACTCGCAGGCTTTGAAGTGGCCCACGTCATACACCGTCATGGCATGGACGAGAATACCGCCTTCGAGGTGGAGGCCGCCCTCATCGATGCCTATCCCGGCCTCACCAACGTCGTCGGAGGTACCGCATCTGATCGAGGAGCGATGCATGCAAAGGAGGTCATTGCCAGGTATGCCGCTGAGCCTGCGGTCTTCTATCACGACGTTCTCCTGATCAGCGTCGGCAGGTCAACTGTTGAGGTCTCGTTATACGAGGGCACTCGGTTCTGTTGGAAGGTCGACCGGGCCAGGGCAGAGCAGGTCGAACTGGTTCTACCAGTTATCGGGGGGATTATCGTTGGTGCATTTGTCGCAGAGAAATGGCTTCCCGCGACACCAGACAACTTCCCGGGTCATGAGGCTGTACCAGGACGCCATGGTTTCGTTGGGCATGAGGCGTCACCTGAAACCCAGGCATTCTATGTAGGTAGGCGGGTACCAGAGAGGAAAAGAGGAGCCAGGAATCCGATCAGGTATGTTCCAGTAGGGGGATAGTTGCCTTAGTTCTCCCCCAGTTCCTGAACGACAACCACAAGGAATAGAATCCCAATGGCAAGACGTATTCTCCACACCGCCTTCTGGGATGACCTCGACGTTGCAAAATTGGGCTATCCCGAACGCGTGTTGCTCATCTGCATGATAACCGACGAATCGCTCTCCAACGACTATGGCTGGTTGCCCGCTCATCCGGCTGTTCTGAGGAAGCACGCGTTTGGTTATGATGAGTGCACGGTGTCCGAGGTAGAAACGTGGCGCAACTCCATTCTCGACAAATGCAAGAATGTGAAGCTCTATACCGTCGATGAGCAGGAATACATCGACCTCATCAACTTCCCCAAAGAGCAGAAAATCCGCTACAAGAGAAAGACCCACTTACCACCCCCGCCCTGGTGGACCGAGCAAGCCCCAGACACCTCTATTCCCGAAACTTCCCGCAGTGCTGCGGAAACTTGCGGTAATTTTCCGCAAGTTACGGAAACTTGCGGACCTACAGTTACAAAACCCCCTTTGGGCAGCATAGGGTTGAGTAGGGATGGGCAGAGTAGGGAAGGGTTGGGCAGCGTAGAGTTGAAAGAACAAGCAGCAGCAGCAGCAGGCGCTGAGACGGAAATCCCGGAACAGCTAGTTGCCGACATACTGCAACGTCCCATCACCAGATCAGACCGAACACGCTGGCGCAAACTCACGGCCGATTATGGCGCCAAGATTGCCCGATATGCTCTCAATGAGGCACTAGAATGTGGAGGCCGCACTTGGGCCTATGTGGCAACCGTAGCAGAGGCTGAACGTGAGCGCCAGAGCGATGGGGCCAACGAGGCCAACGCAATCCGGGGGCCTCCATGACCACGCCGAGCCATCTCGAGTGCGAGCAGGACGAGTGCTGCAGGGGTGAGGCAATGAGGTTGACATACCGGTACATCCACTTTGTCAAAGTAGAGGATAAGCCGAGAACGTCGGTATGGAGTTGCCGCAACAACCGTACCGGCCGGCAACTCGGGATAGTCGAGTGGTACGGCCCTTGGCGTCAGTATTGCTACTCGCCGACCGGTCCGCCAATAGCTGGCCAGGTGGTCTACAGTGAAAGCTGTCTCGCAGACATCGGCGCATTCCTGAAGCAACTGTCCTATGCGCGTAGGCCGACGTGAAAGGGGATGCTCCAGGGGCGGTGGCTTCGATACGAGGCAAGGATGATGCAATCAGATCGGGAAGTAAACCAATCCCTGGATGTGTATAACTATCTCAAAGCGCATCCAGGAAGTAGTGCGGCAGACATCGAGGAAGGAACGCAATGGATTGGGCATGTGGTGAATATGGTCCTGAAGCTGCTAGAAGAGCAAGGGCTGATTCACCAAGTGGGCGTTGATGATAAATGGGGCGATATCACATATGAGTTGGTGGGGTGACTTGTCGCTCCGTCTCGGGTGGGATGTCGGGCCAAGGCCAGGGCCCTGCTTGGCGAGGCCAAGTTGCGCCCATCCGCTCACTTGAGGATGCTGTAGCTCTCTTGGCGCTTGACGGCAATCAGGCTGGTGTACTATAATGTGGATGTGGGCGAGCTGACGAAAGCCAGCGGACTAGCCTAGCCCTACACGTGTGTGGCACTTTGGGGAACTGATCACTCCCCCCGGTGCCGTGTTGTGTTTAACAGGGAGGTGAATGGTGAAAGACTGGATCGAGGCAATAGGGGTGTGGCTCAAACAGAAGGTGCTCCATGCGATCATCCCGCTGTTGGCGGTGGCCGGGAACCTACTCATCGGCAATTGGAGCCTGGCCATGACCACGTTGGTGATCTTGATCTTCCTGGACATCGCGAGCGGTATCATTCGAGCCTTCTGCCAAAAGGAGTTGGATAGCAGGGTATCCTGGCCAGGCATGGCCAAGAAGGTTCTCATCTTCCTGATCGTGGTCCTGGCCGCCCAGATGGATGTCTTGCTTGGCTCTACCCCAACCCTCCGCGATGCGACCGTCGTCTTCTACTGCATCAACGAAGCTCTGAGTACACTGGAGAACGTCGGTGCCGTGACTGATATCCCCGCATTTCTGAGGGATGTCTTGAAGCAATTGAACCCCAAGAAGTTCATTGACGAGGACGAGACGTAATGCCAAGGAAGCCTCTACGGCCGTGCCGGGTGCCAGGGTGTCCCAAGCCGGCTACGATCGGCAGCCGCTGTCGAGAACACGCTCGGGCGCTCAGGCGAGAGTATGACAACGATAGGCCCAGTGCAGCTCAGCGTGGGTATGACCCGAAGTGGCGGCGGATCCGGGCTCAGTATCTGCGGCACCATCCGCTATGCCAGGCCACCGATGAAGCGGCGTTGCGCTTTCATGCGAGGTTCGGAGATGCGGCGACTGACGTGGATCACGTTGTGCCTGTGGCGCAGGGGGGGACGAACGAGTGGGGGAACCTGCAGGCCTTGTGCCATCGTTGTCATAGTGCGAAGACGATGCGAGAGAGTGTGAGGGTAAGGGGGTCAAAATCGCTGGCCCAAAGCGCCTAAAAGAC
>JAUVZB010000018.1 GCA_030602785.1 Dehalococcoidia bacterium | reverse complement strand
GTTGCTCTCATCCGTGCTCTCCGGTTGATACTGAGCGTCTTCGACGCCGGACCAACGGCCCATCACCGTCCAAGAAACCGCCTCAGCGTGGCGGCAAAGCCCACATGCACCCACCGTTCCCATCAATCCACGGATTACGGGACGCCGGGATGCCTTGACTGTGGGCACACGCGGGGCTATTCTTCGCGCAACGTTGCCTCAGGAAGGAGCAATGAACGCCCTCGTAGGAAACGCACTGCTGACGGCTCGAACTGGCACGTCAGGCTGGACACACCCGGGGCGTCATCAGGAAAGTGAGAGATAGGTTGAACCGGCACGCCTTCGTCGATCTCTTCGCGCTGCATATGGCCGCACTGGAAACGGGGCGGGACCGCTTCTTTCAGCGAACTGTCGAAAGCGCCCCCATGCGGGAGCACCTCGCGCACGTGCACCTGCAGCCCCTACCGGAACTCACTCACGGTCGGCACGAGTTGTCCGCTGATACGCTTGTCGGCAGGGTGGACCCGGCGTTCTTCGTCTACCACTGGCGGGGCCCCACCTCTCCCACCATCATCTACCACCACGGCAACCAGGAACGTCCTTTCGACTTCGGCAGCAGGTCAAAGAACACCTTTCGCACTGTTCTCGCTGCCGACGTCCGCCACATAGAGGCAAACCTCATCGTTGTCCGTGCACCGTTCCACCGTTGGCCAACGAGGGACTACATGCGCCGCATGGGAGACCTGACGAACTTCATGGCAATGCTGGCGACCTCGGTCCGGCTGATAGACGCGCTGATTCGCGTCTGCCGTGAAGAGGGCAGTCCACGCATCATGGTTGCGGGAATAAGTCTTGGCGGCCTGGTCACCAATCTGCACCGGACTCACTATGACACGGCAGATTTGTACGTCCCCCTCCTCTCCGGAGCCGCGCACGGCGACTTGTTCACATCGTCGGCCTATCGCCGCCTGCTGGGCAAGCAGGGCAGGCGCCACCCTGAACTCGTCAGGGAGCTGCTCAACTTCGAGGCGGACTATCAGAAAGTGAAGACGGACAATGTGTTCCCTCTGCTTGCGAGGTATGACCAGTACATAGTGTTCGAACGACAACGCGAGTGCTACGAGAACCACCCCATCCGCGTGATGGAGCGGGGCCACATCACGGCAGCGCTCTCACCTGCTCTCCTGAGACAACACATCATCGAAGTGCTTAAAGGCGACGTTCCTGCACACTAGAGTCCCCGACGTCCGGTGTCCCCACCCACCTGCCCCAGGAGACGACGAACAACCGCACAGGTCTGTCACCACGGCTCCGGCATGAGTTCTGCAACAAGTCACACGGATGCTTCACGAAACCGCTCTCTCCATCCATCTCGAACGCCTCAGTCAGCTTGCTTGCCCACCGTTGATGGAGCCGACACAGCATTTCATGCAGGCCGTCGCCATTCGAGAAGGTGGCTATCCGAGGGACAGCCCGTTGAGGTCGCATGCCTGACACGACAACATGAGACCGCCGAGAGCGATTCACATCATCGCCACGGCAATCATGGTGACAGCGGTCATTCGACCATATGATCACGCATCATGTTGACGACCATGATGAACATCGCGATGGCGACGGCGTTCATGCTCATAGCCATTCGCCCACACAATCGTGCTGCTCGATGCGCATCATCATCATGAAACAGTTGATGATCATATTCATTCGATCATATGATCATGTTGCAGGTCGTGCACCAGGATGCGTATCATCATCATGAAACAGCTGATGATCATATTTGTTCGATCATATGATCATGTTGCACGTCGTGCACTAGGATGCGTATCATCATCATGAACGAGTTGATGGCCATATGTATTCGATCATATGATCATGTTGCACGTCGCGCGCTAGGATGCGCATCATCATCATGAAACAGCTGATGATCATATTCATTCGATCATATGATCATGTTGCGCGTCGTGCACATAGGATGCGCATCGCTGTCAACGCGGAGCTGATGAGCCAGGGAAAGCCGAATCAGCCCAATGCACACAACGCAGGTCGCAAACAGGAGCACGGCATCGATCAGCAGTGGCAGCGCGTACAAACCAATCCCCAACACAGCAGCTCATCGACGTAGTCGTCGTCTCTGCGAAAAGGAGGTGGTTCATGTTCTCACCGAAGTTCAATACTGACTCCCAAATACTGCAGGACAACCTTCAGGAAATTGACCGGCTCCGATTCCGGATCGAGAACATGCTCATAATGCCAAAACACGAACAGTGGCTCCGGAGGGAGGCCTTCGTGCGCACGGCTTACACCTCAACGATGGTCGAGAATGCCTCAATCAGCGAGCAGGAACTAGAGGAAGCCGCGAAGCCCTCGCCTGCAGCGTCGATCCCAAAAGAGCGACCCGACGTCAACAATTACGGAAGGGCTCTGGAACGGGTGGATGCTCTCTCCGATGAACCGGGAAATGTCCTCGAGACCATTGAAGTGACCATCCGAAACATCCACTTCACCCTAATGTCGGGGATCGACGGAGGCCGCGCACAACCTGGCAAGTATCGAAAAGTTGACAACAAGGTGGGTGACAACGCAGTCCCAGTGTACAGCCCTCCGACGCACTTCGATGTGCCGCATCTCATGCCTGACTTAGCGCACTGGCTTCGGGATTCCACTGAGATCCACCAGATCTTCAAAGCTGGCATCGCCCACCTGCACTTGGTGGCAATCCATCCCTTCATCGATGGAAACGGCCGCACCGCGCGCCTTCTAGCCGCCCTTCTTCTCCAGCTATCCGGGTACGGATTCCGCAAGCTGCTGTCTCTGGACGCCTACTACCAGAGAAACCGGGATCCCTATATCAACGCGCTTCGTGAATCGGTGGGACCGGAGTTCACTACTACATACGACGCTACGCCATGGCTTCACTTTTTCACCAAGTCGGTTGTGGCTCAAGCAGCAGCCCTAGAGAGACGATTGACCGACTGGCAGATGACGGTAGCTTCAATCCACAACCGGTACAAGGAATACGGCTTGAGAGACCGGCAGATAGACGGTCTCATCTACGCCGTCCGGTTGGGTCACCTGACTCGCGGGGACTACCGCGAAATCACCGGGGTCGGGTCCGTCACCGCGACTCGGGATCTCAGACATCTCGCCCAGTTGGAGCTGCTGGAGGCTCAAGGGACCACGCGGGCTAGACGTTACTTGCCGACTGTGGAGCTCAAGGAAGTGCCTCGAGGAACGGGTACGTAGAGACTGATAGCCATGAAAGCAGCCATCTCCTGCCGAGTCTCCACGGACACGCAGGCAGGAGAGGATATCCCGATCCTCGGCGGAGAGAACGAATGTCAGTCATTCGCACGGGGCAAGGGCAGGGAAGTCGTGGTGGGCTGCCGGAATGATGGCCTGACCGGGTTCAACCCGGACTAGCCCGAGTTCCAGCGAATGCTGGCTGACGCCCAACGAAAGCCGCCGCCGTTCGAGAAAGTGGCTGGCCTGGAGGGACAGCCGCATTGCGCTGAATGCGCAGGGCCGACTCGCCTGCCAGGCGCTGATTGCCCGGCGAAGCAGCGACAGCTCCTTCTCGCGCGGCCCCTTCCTCCCTGGCCACATGCGACTGCCACAAGGCAAAAGGAAAAGGGGCACAGTTGCCTGTGCCCCTTTGGGGTGCGAGTTGTTGGTAGCGGGGGTTGGATTCGAACCAACGGCCTCCGGGTTATGAGCCCGACGAGCTTCCACTGCTCTACCCCGCGACGGGTGCGCATCCGCGCTTCGAAAACGTTTTGTATCCGACTTGACATAGGTCAAGGCCTCGGTCATTAGTACGGCTTAGCTGAACACATTGCTGTGCTTACACATGCCGCCTATCAAGCAGGTAGTCTTCCTGCGACCTTACCTGGTTGACCCAGTGGGAGATCTCATCTTGAGGTGGGCTTCGCACTTAGATGCTTTCAGCGCTTATCCCATCCAGACATAGCTACCCAGCGCTGCTCCTGGCGGAACAACTGGCACACCAGAGGTCTGTCCCTCCCGGTCCTCTCGTACTAGGGAGAGCTCCCCTCAAATCTCCAACGCCCACGGCGGATAGAGACCGACCTGTCTCACGACGGTCTGAACCCAGCTCGCGTGCCGCTTTAACGGGCGAACAGCCCGACCCTTGGGACCTTATCCAGCCCCAGGATGCGACGAGCCGACATCGAGGTGCCAAACCTTGCCGTCGATATGAACTCTTGGGCAAGATAAGCCTGTTATCCCTGGCGTAGCTTTTATCCGTTAAGCTACGGCCTTTCCACTCAGAACCGTAGGATCACTTTGCCCGACTTTCGTCCCTGCTCGACTTGTAGGTCTCACAGTCAAGCTCCCTTATACCAATACACTCTACACACGATTTCCATCCGTGCTGAGGGAACCTTTGGGCGCCTCCGTTACTCTTTAGGAGGCAACCGCCCCAGTCAAACTACCCACCAGACACTGTCCCCGCTCTGCGGGTTAGAACCATAACTGAACAAGAGTGGTATTTCACCGATGGCTCCACCGAGGCTAACGCCCCAGCTTCACAGCCTCCCACCTATCCTACACATGCCCAGCCAAAGCTCAGTGCCAAGCTATAGTAAAGCTGCCAGGGTCTTTTTGTCCGGCCGCGGGTAGAGGGCATCTTCACCCCCAATTCAATTTCACCGAGTCCCCCGTTGAGACAGCGCCCAAGTCGTGACACCTTTCGTGCGGGTCGGAACTTACCCGACAAGGGACTTCGCTACCTTAGGACCGTTATAGTTACGGCCGCCGTTCACTAGGGCTTCAGTTCAAAGCTTCGAGCTTGCGCCCTGACCTCTCCCTTTAACCTTCTAGCACCGGGCAGGTATCAGCCTCTATACGTCAGCTTTTTCGCTTTAGCAGAGACCTATGTTTTTGTTAAACAGTCGCTTGGGCCAATTTTGTGTCCCCATCTCATAACAAGATGGGCCCCCTTATCCCGAAGTTACGGGGTTAGATTGCCGAGTTCCTTAACGGGGGTTATCTCGAACACCTTGGGACATTTATCCCCGCCTACCAGTGGCGGATTGCGGTACGGGCGCCAGGAATTCTAGTAACGAGGTTTTTCTTGCCAGTGTGGAATCAACTGAGTTTTCTCCGGTTGCCCATCGAATTCTCCCTCTCCTCAGCTTAACACCGGAGTGGATTTGCCTGCTCCGGCACACCTAGAATCAGGAACACACCATGTCCAATAGGCATGCTCAACCTATCCTACTGTGTCCCCCCTTTACCTTAAAACGAAGACCTGACGGTGTAGGAATATTAACCTACTGTCCATCGCCTACCCCATTAGGGTTGGGCTTAGGGCCGACTAACCCTATGCCGATTAACGTTGCATAGGAATCCTTAGGCTTACGGTGGGCATGGTTTTCACATGCCTTCACGCTACTCATACCAGCATTCTCACTTGTCTACGCTCCACCACGGCTCACGCCATGGCTTCTCTGCAAAGACAACGCTCCCCTACCAATTGCTTATTCAGCAATTCCATAGCTTCGGTGACAGACTTTAGCCCCGTTACATTATCGGTGCGGTGTCACTCGACCAGTGGGCTGTTACGCACTCCTTAGAGGATGGCTGCTTCTAAGCCAACCTTCTGGCTGTTTGTGCGACACCACCGCCTTTGCCACTTAGCCTGTCTTAGGGACCTTAGCTGATGGTCTGGGCTGTTTCCCTCTCGACTACGGGGCTTATCCCTCGCAGTCTCACTCCCAGGATTAACACCTACGGTATTCGCAGTTTGGTTGAGTTCGGCAACCTCACGGCCCCTGACTCATCCAGAGCTCTACCCCCGTAGGCTACAACCTGAGGCTGCACCTAAATGCATTTCGGGGAGAACCAGCTATTTCCGGGTTCGTTTGGCATTTCACCTGCACTAACCACAGCTCATCCGAGAATTTTGTCTCATTCACCAGTTCGAGCCTCCACTCGGTTTTACTCGAGCTTCACTCTGGCCATGGTTAGATCACCCGGTTTCGGGTCTAATCCGTGCGACTCAACGCCCTATTCGGACTCGCTTTCGCTTCGGCTCCACAACGTAATTGCTTAACCTTGCCACACAGATTAACTCGCTGGCTCATTCTTCAATAGGCACGCCATCAGCCCGCCGAAGCGGACCTCTGACTGCTTGTAAGCACAGGGTTTCAGGTTCTATTTCACTCCCCTCCCGGGGTACTTTTCACCTTTCCCTCACGGTACTAGTTCACTATCGGTCATCAGCAATATTTAGCCTTGGAGGGTGGTCCCCCCAGATTCCCACAGGATTTCACGTGTCCCATGGTACTCAGGAACACAAGCGGAGGTTTCTATCTTTTCACCTACGGGACTCTCACCCTCTACGGTTGCCCGTTCCAGGAGCCTTTGGTTAAGATGAAACTTTGTAACTCCGTCGCGGATATCGGATCCGCCTTCTCGTGCCCTACAACCCCGAAGCAGCCTTTCGACTACCCCGGTTTGGGCTCTTCCCCTTTCGTTCGCCACTACTCAGGGAATCTCGGTTGATTTCTATTCCTCGGGCTACTAAGATGTTTCAGTTCGCCCGGTTCGCCCCTGCGTACGCAGGTGCTTGGGTTTTGCCCAAGCGGGTTGCCCCATTCGGGAATCCCCGGCTAAGCTAGCTAGACAGCTAACCGAGGCTTATCGCAGTCTTGCCGCGCCCTTCATCGCTCGCTGATGCCAAGGCATCCACCCTGTGCCCTTCATCCCTTGACCTACATCAAGCCAGACACAAAACGTATTCGATTGTTAACGTACGGACGCGCAACTCGCGAAAGGGAATTCTACCTGAGGTGGCTATCTCCTGTCAAACACTCCACTCCTCCCCCACCACCAGCCCCAGCCAGCCTCGCGGCGCAACAACAGGGCATTATAGCAACTCCACGTCCCCGATGGAAGTCCTGTCAGGCGCCCTGGGCGACAAATCCGCCAAGGTTGCCTGCTTTGAACGACACCGGCACGATATCATTGATGGTCAGCAAGCCCGGGCGCGCATTGATGACCGCCGGTATCAGGTTCACAGACATCGCTACCGTGCCGTAGTCACCATGCCAGCATGGAGACACCCGGGCCCTCACCTCGGGCGTCCCTACAATCACAACCTCGTCGAACGACGGCGTCGCGCCAAGGAAGGCCGAGAAGCTCAAGCGTATCTTGCTCTCGCCACCTACGATTCCGATTGCCTCCTGCTCTGTCCCCTTGACCTGCCCCCTCGCAACCGTGAAATACTCCGACGAGACCTGCTTCTCCGCGACGACCGGTTCCGGCCCGGTGACGCGGACTTCTTCCAGCTCCCAGCCAAGCGCGTCAGCTATGAGGCAGATAGACATCTCAAGGCCGACATGGCCCGTTATCGCGCCAGACTCAATTGCCTTCCTGTACTCATCCGCATCCATTCCTGCGCCAATCTTCTTCTGAAAGGGCTGTCGCCTCGGCGTTGCATCCATCCGCCGTGTAATCTCAATCCGCTGCACATCCGTGCACGCAGCGGACAGCAGCGACGCCCTGAGGTCCATCAGGAAGCCGGGATTGATGCCGGTACCCAGCATGCTGACACCATGGAGCTTGCACAGTTCGTCATACCTGGAGGTCATGTCCGCATCCACAAACGAGGGGAATGCCAGTTCCTCGCACGTGGAGATTACGTTCACGCCGTTGCGAAGCGCCACCTCTGTCTGAGGAAGAAACGCCTTGAGCGGGGACACTGTCGTGTAGATGGCGATGTCCGGTCTGGTCTGCTCGAAGACGGCGGACGCGTCGCCGGTGACTTTCACCCCGGCGGGTGAAGCGAGGCCGGCAATCTCACCCAGGTCCTTACCTTCGAGTCGCGGATCCACATCCACGGCCCCCACGTAGCGGATGCCCTTCCTCTCAGCAAGTACATGCTGCACAACCCGAAGACCCATGGGGCCAAGCCCCACGTGCACTGCTCTTATCTCTCTATCCATGTCCCAGTCCTTTTCTTGTTTACTTCGCCTTGATGTACAGCACATCGGAAGCCTTCTCCGAGTACCGCCGCAGAAAGACGATAGCAGCGAACCCCACCACGACTGCGGCCGGGTGGAGTGTAACGACAATGATCAGCGAAGAGGCCAGGAGTACGGCCCGCGCTTCCCGTCTCAGCTTCCCGTTCGACCAGCCGGTGAGTGCCATGGCCAGCAGATACATGGCAACCAGCGCGCCCGCGATACAGAAGAGCACGTCGGCCACGGCCATGAGGTTCCAGTCACCAACCGTAACCAGAAACATCTGCGGATGCAGGAAGTAGATATACGGGCCCACATAGCCCGCCGACGCATACTTGACACCGTTTAGAGCCGTCTTCCAGAAATCTCCTCCTGCAAGCGCCGACCCTGCATAGGACGCAAGCGCGACCGGCGGCGTAACGTCAGCAAGAATCCCGAAGTAGAAGACAAAGAAATGCGCTGCCAGCAGGGCCACAGCCGTCGAGTAACCCGGCACGGGCACACCGTACACCCCCGTTTCTCTCACAACCAGGAATATGGCGGGCGCGACAACCAGCGATGTGATTATGTAGTTCGCTGTCGTCGGCACCCCCATACCAAGGATCAGGCTGAACAGCATTGCGAGCGGCAGCAGCAACAACAGCGTCCCGCCTGTCAGTGAGACGAGGTCATAGCCGATGGAGGTTATCAGCCCGGTCATCGTGAGGACGGCCTGTATCAGGCCGGCGCTGGCCGCCGCCAGCATCACGCTTACACTGGTCTTGCTCGCAGAGACAACCGCATCGTACGTGGCGGACCACATCCCCTGCCCCTCCCGGCTCTTCGAGAGGCCCGAGACCAGGAGCGAGATGAGGATTCCGACAATGCCCGAGAGCAGAAGAACCTGCTCGCTGTTCACATCCACCGCCTTGGCAGCACTGATGAAGAGAATGAACAGCGCGCTCATGTAGAACTTCTCGTTGCGGCTGACCAGCTTCGTCAGGAATGAGAGGGCAACCAGCAGCACCAGAATGGAGAGCAGTACTGCCGCCACAACCCCGTTGTGGTCGCCTCCCACAAACATCAGTACGGTGCCGGCGGAGACAATCGCAACGTACACGGGCTCGGACCCCGGAATACTGTCCCGGGCTATCCACGCAACCCATACAGCGACTCCAAGTGAAGCAATCGCGCAGACCTGCGGAGGCAGCCCACGCAGCAGCGCGGCAGTAATCACGACTACGGGAATGAACAGATAGGTCTTGCGCAGGAAGTATCTCACCGGCCGTTCGCGCGGAAGGCCGCCCAGACCCAGGCGCTTGGTCTCCAGGTCCACAAAGACGTAGATGCTGAAGTAGTACACCACCGCCGGGACTATCGCAGCGATGATGATGGTCCTGTACGGAATGCCAAGGAACTCGGCCATGATGAACGCGGCAGCGCCCATGATGGGAGGCATTAGCTGCCCTCCCGTCGAGGCCACCGGTTCAATGGCGCCCGCGACCTCCGCAGGATAGCCAGCCTTCTTCATCAGGGGAATGGTGAACGTGCCCGTCGTCAGCACATTTGCCACCGAGCTGCCGCTCACCGTGCCCATCAGTCCGCTCGATACGACCGCAGCCTTTGCCGGCCCGCCCGGCCTGGGGCCAAATACCGAGATCATGAACCCCGTTATGTATTCGCTGATCCCTATCCGCAGAAGAAATGCGCCGAAGAAGACAAAGGCGAACACGTACGTGACCATGACCATGAGAGGAATGCCAAGAATGCCCTCATCGAAGCAGAGCTGCTGCGTGATACGCGACCACCTGAATCCCAGGTCAATGACGCCGTAGAGAAGGAAACTGCCGACGACTGCCGGAAGAACCCAGCCAATGACGCGCCTGGTGGCTTCGAGAACAAGGGCCACCGTCAGCATCCCGAAGACGATATCGGGAAGGAGCACTTCAGCGTTCTGGGCGTAGCGGCCATAGACAGCGAAGATGTAGAAAGCACAGAGGGCGCCAAGCGCAGCAAGAAGCCAGTCCGTTACCCCTACGCGCGAGCCGGACCTGGCACGACGGGCAGGGTAGAGAAGAAAGGCAATGATGAGGACCATTGCCAGGACAAACGCCATGCCTTGCTTGGTCTGGAACGTGTGCCTCAGAAAGGCCAGTTCAATGCCCAACCGCGAGAACAAGGAATAGAGCGTGTAGTTGAAGTTGAACACGAAGATGATTTCGTACAGACCAAACAGGAGGGCCGCGGCAGTCACGACGCGAGCCGGCCACGAGACCAGTGCTCGTGTGAACTGTGGGGCAGAGCCCGAAGTCTGCTGCTCCTCACTCATGGGCACACCGTCCAACCGTGACAAGTCTCATTGAGAAGTCCGGCGACGCGAACGCTGCGCTGCCGTTCGCACAGTATCTGATGCGGGCAGCCGACGAGGCAACTTCAGGCCTGGAGCCACTGCGACACAAGCAAACCAGCGAGTGGCATGCGGCAAACCCTCGCGTTGACTCGAGACGGCTGCTCCGGTCCACGGAACACCACCCTTTCATCGACGCAGATCTCCACTCGATTGAGCGGCAGAAACCAGTAGCTGAGTGATGGCCCCATGTCGAGTTCCAACTCTTTAACATAGAAACCATCTTCGTAATAGTCGTATTCATCGGGAAGCCCCGCCCCGAACGACTGCCACTTCATTGTGCGGAGTCGCACGCCATCGCGACTGGCTTCATACGCCTCCTCCACCCAGGTCTGCTCCACACTGTGAACATAGCCAACCGTCACCCGAGCCTGCTCGCGAAGACTCGTCACCCAAGTGTGGCTGTCTCCCTCTGCACCCACCTCCAGCACGGGTACGGGGAAAAAAAGCGGAACCAGCAACAACAGGAGAAGGCGCTTCACAATCCGCTCTGCAACCGCTCCACAATCTATGCCACAGCAATGAGACGGGAGCCACACAGGCACAGACCTTGACTTCCAATAGTACTATAGTCGTAATATGGAAGCATAGCTGCTATGCGAGGAGCCGCACGGTGAAGGGCTCCTCCTTCCCGTGCAGTTGTAGCGTGTTCTTCCATTCCGATGCGCACTCATGGCACTATTGCCTATCAGACCCGCATCCCGTCCATCACAAGGAGGTGAAAAGGTGCGACCAGCTATCAAGTCGGTTCTCCGAATCCTCACCCTGGCCATCGTGGTCACGTCACTGCTTGCCGGCGTCGCCGGCTGCGCCGGTGGCGGCGGCAAGACGGAAGTCACAATCTACACGGGGGGAACAGGCGGAACGTATTTCCCGCTTGGGTCCAAGTATGCGGAACTGCTGAATCAGTACTCGGACAATATCGACGCCAGCGCCGTGACGAGTGGCGCGAGTGTCACCAACTGCAAGGCGATAGGCACGGGTGAATGCCAGGCAGGACTGGCACAGAACGACGTGTCCTACTACGCGCGCAAGGGCATCAACATGTTCAATGCACCGATTCCCGAACTCCAGGGCATCGCGTGCTGGTACCCCGAAACCATCCAGTTCGTCGTGAAGGCAGACGGCGACATAATGTCCCTGGCAGACATGGCCGGCAAGAATGTTGCCGTCGGAGCGCCCGGGAGCGGCACCGCCGTAGCCTGTGAGCAGGTACTCGTCGCAGCCGGTGTCTGGGACAGCATCACGAGATTCGACCTCAACTTCGGAGAGGCGGCGTCCGCCCTCAAGCTGGGCCAGGTTGACGTCGGCTTCCTCGTCGCCGGCTTTCCCACATCGGCTATCGAAGAACTTGCCGTCTCAACAGACGTGAGAATCGTCGATGTCTCCGATGACATCCTCAAGGCACTTGGCAAAGCGGGCTATCCTTTCTACGTCCGGCAGGAGCTTCCCGCAGGCGCATACGGTATGGATGCGGACGTGTCCACCGTGGCCGTGCAGGCAATGCTCTGCGTCGGCGCAGACGTGCCCGAGGACATCGTCTACGAAATGACGAAGATTCTGTTCGAGCAGGTCGGGGAACTCACGGCGATTCACACGAAGGCGAACGATATCACGCTTGATACGGCGCTCGATGGAATGAGCTTGCTGCTCCATTCCGGGGCCGTGAAGTACTACAAGGAAGCAGGCGTATCTGTCCCGTCCGAACTCATCGGCTAGTCCTGCATAAAGGGCGGGGGCCAGACAGCCCCGAAGAAACTATGAGTGAGGGGCACGCCACTTCGGTGGCGTGCCCTGTCTCGTCAATCGAGCAACGTCATGTTGTCGATGAGCCGCGTCGCCCCGATGCGAACAGCGATAACAGCAAGTGCCTGCCCATCCAGCGACTCCAATTCCTCGAATGAACCGGGGGCAACCACAGCGGCGTAGTCCAGGGAAGCCAGGGATTCAGTCCGAATGACGTCTGCCATCCTCTTGCGAACCAGGGCCGCATCGAGACATCCCTCGCGACACATGCCACGAGCGCTCGTGAGAGCCCTGTATAGCACCCCGGCAGCCACCCTCTCCTCCGACCCCAGATAGGCGTTGCGGCTGCTCATCGCAAGGCCATCCGTCTCCCTCACTGTCGGAATGACAACGATGTCCAGATTCATGTTCAAATCGTGCACCATCTTCGCGATGACAGCCACCTGCTGCGCATCCTTCTGGCCGAAGTAGGCTCTCTCTGCCGCCACAATATTGAACAGCTTGTTGCACACCGTGGCAACGCCACGAAAATGGCCGGGCCTTGAGGCCCCTTCCAGCAGGGATGTGACTCCCTCCACATCCACCCAGGTGGGGTACCCTCCGGGATACATTTCTGAGGCCGGCGGCACGAAGACCACATCAGCTCCCTCTCGCTCCAGGAACTCCAGGTCTCTATCCAGGTTGCGTGGGTAGCTGGAGAGGTCCTCCGACGGGCCGAACTGCGTGGGGTTGACGAAGATGCTGACAACCACCGCGGCATTCTCGGTCCGCGCCCGCCGTACAAGCGACAGATGTCCGTCATGCAGGTAGCCCATCGTCGGCACGAGACCAACCGGTCGAGGCCACGAGGGACGCAGGGCCTTCAAATCGTCAATCTTGCGTACGACTTCCATGGTTACTGTCCTGTGCGCTTACGGCATACTAGTCGTGCCGGACAATCCGGTTTTGTTCGTCCACGTGAACGACGACCGGCTCGAGCTTCCGCGCGTCCTCATCGCCCATCATGCGATAGGACACGATAATCACGAGGTCGTTGACAACCGCGAGGCGCGCAGCCGCGCCGTTGAGGCCGATGACACCTGAGTCCGCTTCGCCTTCGATGACATAGGTGCTGAACCGTGCTCCGTTGTTGACGTTCAACACGTCGACTCGCTCGTACGGGTAGAGGTCAGCGGCCTCCATGAGAGTCCTGTCAATAGTGATGCTCCCCTCATAGTCGAGGTTCCCCTGGGTCACTCTCGCCCGGTGAATCTTGCCCTTGAGCATTGTCCGCATGTTCCTACTCCTTGAGATCCCTGACGGCAGGCACTTTCGCGACGCTCTCCGCCTGCAACACTGCCCGTTGCACAGCCCGGGTCACCGCTTCCACCGCGCCAACGCCAAGGACATTCATATCGCATCTCCTGTCCCCGTAGGACAGGACAAACAAGGTATCTCCGTCATACATGGACCCGCAGGGGTCAATCGTGCGTGCGAGTCCGACCTGCGCCATCTGAGCCAGCCGGTGCGTCTGCGTCTTGCGCAGTCGTACGTTCGTGGCAACGACGCCCACGATGGTATTGGAGGTAGGAAACGGACTTCGCATCCGGCCCTGCTTCAGCAAGTCAGTCGTCCGCAGGAAGCCTTCGCCGGCAAGGTCACGAGGACCGGCGAGTACATGGCCCGAGGTCGGGTTGATGACATCTCCCCAAGCATTCACGACCATAAGTGCGGCAACCACCACGTCATTGCCGAGGTCCACGCTGGACATGCCGATGCCGCCCTTGGTAGCGTGCTCCATGCCGAGGCACTTGCCGACCGTCGCGCCCGCACCTGCACCAACACTGCCCTCGGCCATCTGGTCGTCGGTCGCATCACAGCACGCGGCATAGGCATTGTCAGGCGTTGGCCGCACACGCGAGTCACCGATGGAGAGGTCGAAGATGATTGCGGCGGGGACGATGGGTACTACTCCGGCCACCGTGTCAAAGCCGGCGCCACGTTCCTCGAGGAATCGCATCACACCCGCAGTGGCATCCAGTCCGTATGAGCTGCCGCCGCTGAGAAGCACACCGTGAACAAGGTTGATGGAGTAACCCGGTCTGAGGAGTTCAATCTCCCTGCCGCCGGGAGACGCGCCGCTCACATGCACTCCCGGCACGGCGCCGCGCTCGCAGAGCACGACCGTACACCCGGTCGCAGCATCCAGGTTCGTATGGTGCCCGACCCGCAGTCCGGGCACGTCAGTGATTGAACCAGACATCGTCACCACAAAAAAAGCCCTCGCGGCACACATGACCGAGAGGACCCTCCAGGAGTCTCCTATTCACCGTCTCGGTCGGCAATCGATCCAAGCGGGCTGTATACAGGGAATCTGCTGCCCTGGCTCGCTGCCTGACAGGTCAGCAGCCTACCATATGCTAGCATCAACACTCGCAACTGGTCAAAGCTCGAGGATTGCGAGGCGTGCAGTCCACAGAATCGCACGGAGCGCGGCGGTCCTATCCCGCCGACGCAGCAAGCTCAGCCTCGATATCAACCACAAGCGGCCTGAGCCTCGAGATGAACTGCTCGTCGACCGCTCGATCCGGCAGCGGCGTGACAGAGACCCGGCCATTCTCCACAGCCCACAGGTCGGTCCCCTGCGGCGCATCGTGCATGTCCTCGTGCCTTGTGATGAGATAGTACTCGCCGCTCTCGTCGGATTCCCTCTCTATCTTGTCACAGTAGTTCGCGCTACTGAGGCGCGTGACTTCCACTCCCCTTATCCGTCCGAGGGACAGATTCGGCACATTGACGTTGAGCAGCATCGGGCCATTGAGCGCCCCACAGCCCACGCGCTTCGCTATCAGAGCCGCCACTCTGGCCGCAGCACTGAAGTCGAGGTTCTCGTAGGCATACATCGACACAGCCAGAGACCGGATGCCGTGGAGGTATCCCTGCATGGCCGCTCCGACCGTGCCGGACACGTACACATCATGGCCAAGATTCGAGCCACGGTTGATTCCCGAGACGACGAGGTCGAATTGGCTGGAGCAGAGGCTGTTGATGGCGATTATGGCGCTGTCGGCGGGTGTCCCCGACACAGAGAAGGCGCGCACGCCCTCCACTTGCGGCGCCACTTCCTGCACCCTTATCGGCTTCCGCAGGCTGATTGACGTGCCTGCGCCGCTGCGCTCCTCTCCGGGAGCAGCCACCACGAGGTCCCCGACCAGGGCAAGTTCACCGGCCAGCGCCCACAGGCCAGGCGCGCCGATGCCGTCATCGTTTGTCAGCAGTATTCGCATGCTGTTGTTGAACGCAGAGAACAAACCAAGAGGTCAGGCGTCAGGGGGAAGGATTTCACCGTTCAGGTTGAGATCAAAGTTGTAGCCGAAGAAGTTCGGCTTGATCACGACCGAGAACAGCGTTCCGTCGACCTCGAACGGGTGCTGGCGGTAGTGCGAGGAAAGGGTAACGGACATCGCCTTCGCAGCAAAAATACCCACCCTTTCGCCGTCCACCTTGATTTCCCCGATAGCGAGCCACGGCTTGCGCCGCACCTCTACCTTGTGTGTCTTACCGTCGACTTCCACGGTCCATCTCTTGGTTTTGGCCACTTTGCGCGTTCTCCTTTCCGACGTATTGTGCTGTTGAGCGAGAGGGGTGTCAAGAAACGTTCGTTTCCGGGCATAGCGACCACGCTGCGCAACCCAGTGACACCACGCCGATTCCGCCTGTACAATTGTCGAATTCCCACAAACAGGGGGTAATCCATGTCCACAGGCTGGCAGCAACAAGTCCGTGACAAGACGATTACCGCAGCCCGGTGGGCCGATATGGTGCAGCCTGGTGACTGGGTCTATACGGGAGGACCCGGCTCCGATCCAGTGGCCACCATAGACTCCCTATGCCAACGGCTCGGGGACGGTCCCGGCAAGGTGCAGGGCATCGAGATCTGGGCACAATGCAGCACTCTCTGCGCCCCGTTTCTCTCCAAGGCCGACCCCAGGGCCGAGTACTGCCTCTTTCACGAGTACTTCTTCAACGGACACACCCGCCGCTGGAATGACGAGCAGAGGTCGGTTGACTGGGGACACTGGGGGTGGTCCGCAGGCATGTGCTACTTGTATTCCCGCTGGTCACGACGTCAGAAGAGCGACTGCGCTATGGATTGGGGCATCATCTCAGTCGCGCCGCCCGAGAACGGTTTCGTCAACTTGAGCTACGGTGTTGCCAATTCCATGACCGCCGCGCGAACTGCAAAGAAGGTGGTCGTGGAGATACGAGAGGACTACGCATGGTGCGAACCCGGGCGCAACATCATCTTGCCGGTGGAGGATGTCGACTACTTCATCGAGGTGGACCTCTCCAATCCTGCATACCGGTGGCCCGAAGTAGACGAGGCAGGTATTTCACTCACCAACGCCCACAGGGCAATAGCCCACCATATTCTTGGCATCATGGGCGATGGCGACTGCCTCCAGGTGGGTATCGGGGCAATCCCACTCGCAGTCGTGTTCGGAGTAAGAGACGCCGGGCTGAAGCATCTTGGCGTCCACACAGAACTCGGGGGCGAATGGATATTCACTCTCATTGAGGCAGGCTGTCTGGACAACAGTCGGAAGAACATCGACCCCGGGCGCTGTGTCTTCAACTTCATGTTTCCCTACAACATCGAACGCTACAAGAAGTTCCTGCACCACAACAGCTTTTTCGCCGGCTACGATTCCCACTACACGAACAACATCCTGACGCTGAGCAAGAACGACAATGCCATCGGAATCAACAGCTTCCTCACCATGGACCTGTACGGCCAGGATGCGTGCGGCTTCTACGCCGGGCGGCCGATCTCCGGAACGGGAGGACAGTTTCAGTTCATCGTAGGCTGCGCCATGGCAAAGGGTGGACGTGGTGTGCTCGCCGCCACTTCAAGAGACGCCAAGGGCCGCTCCAGATTCGTTCCACGGCTGCCTGAAGGAACGATAGTCGACGTGCCGAGCCAGTTTGTCTCATGGGTCGCCACCGAGAACGGCATCGTCAACCTCTCAGGCAAGACGCAGGCGGAGAAGGCACGTGATATCATCGGCGTGCTTGCACACCCCGATGACCGCGAGGAGCTGGAGCGCGCAGCGTTTGAGCTGCACCTTCTGCCACGCTCTTTCAAGCTATCGCCTGACAGGCGATTGCCGGACTACTGGGAGGATCTACGCGATTACAAGCATCTCTACTCCAGCGAGCTATGTGGCTGGGACAACCAGGGGCACCGCTGGTCGGGAAAGTAGCCCATTCCGTGCGTACACCGTGCGTACAAACGTTTGACACGATGGAAGCCCTCTTGCTACACTCGCTGCGCTGTTTCTATGACTGGCCCCGTGGTGTAGCGGCCTAACATGCCACCCTGTCACGGTGGAGATCGGGGGTTCAAATCCCCCCGGGGTCGCCAGTTCCTCCCGCCAACTCGCAGCCTTCTCTGATTGCTCCACGCCACCCCGCGCTCTTGATGAGCATTCCCCTATGCTGGAAACATGCCTCCGTGGCAGTCCAGGGTCATGTTGCAGTGCCCATGAAGTGCTAGAATCCGTGAAACGGTCGTCCGCCGATATCGGAACATGATTCGCAGCACGTACTATCTCGGGCCTGATGGGGGGTTCGAGCAGGAGCTCACACTCGAACAGATTCGCGCGGCACTGGCCCGCAGCGGTGGCCTGCTGTGGGTGGATTTCTGTGAGACCTCGGAAGAAGACGGCAGGCTCCTGGCCGAGCTGTTTCACTTCCATCATCTGGCCATCGAGGACTGCGTCGGTCCACGCATCGACCCCCCGAAGGCCGACGACTACGGCGACCATCTGTTCGTCATTGTCCATGGCATCAATCACGCTCAGGATTCAGACGCGGTCGAAACTGCCGAACTGGCCCTGTTCGTCGGCAACAACTTCGTTGTGAGTAGCCACACCCTGCCTCTCTACAGCATCGAGGCAGTCAAGCACCAGGTGGAAAACGACGGCCCACCCATGAAACGGGGCTCCGACTTCCTCGCGCACGCGCTAGTCGACTCACTTGTGGACAACGTCCTTCCCACACTCGACCGCATGAGCGAGGTGGCCGCCGAAATCGAAGAAGGGGCAACCGGCGCCCCTTCCGCCGGCATCCTGCAAACCATACTCAGGCTCAAGCGCTCCGTACGACAGATACACCGCACGATGGTTCCCCAGAAGGAGCTGCTGAATCGACTCAGCCGCGGTGAACTCGGCAGTTACATCAGGCCCGAGACAGCGCCGTTCTATCGAGACATCTACGACCACCTTACAACCATCGAGTCCCTCAACGAGGCCATCCGCGACAGCGCGGACAACTCCCTCTCTGCCTACCTCTCCTCGGTGAGCAACCGCCAGAACGAGACGATGAAGGTGATGGCCATCGTCGGAGCCATCTTCCTTCCCCTCATGCTGCTCTCCGGCATCTACGGCATGAACTTCGAATACATGCCGGAGCTACACTGGCCCTGGGCATACTTCGCCGTCCTCGGAGCCATGGGAACCGTCATTGTGGTTGCTCTGGTCCTCTTCTGGCGGCGTGGCTGGTTCCGTCTCCGCAGACCTCCTGCCCCAACCAGACACACATTCGCCGTCGAGCGGGAGAAGCTGCGTGGACACCGCCCCCCCTAGGACCAGACCGCAGAGCCCACCCCCCGATACCAGCGCCAACTCCTGAGGCCACCAGGAATCGGTGCAGCGTGGGCTTGACGGGCGATTCGGGCCAACCTAGACTTGATACATGCCATACGCTTCTGGCCCCCTGACCAGCCTGACCTCCGCGTGGCAATGGTTCACTACGTACAGCATATGGGTTCTCTTGTTTTCCGCGCTGGCGCTGGCGCTTCTTGTGTTTGGACGACCCAGGCTTCGCGCTCGACTCCAACACGTCAGCCCGCGCAACCGGGCGCAGGTGCTGCAACGAGTCTGCGACGCCGTCATCGCGACGCTCGACGGACTGATTCTCATCGTCATCGCGGCCGCCGCCATCTCTATCACGCTTTCGCGAGGGGGGCCGCAGGCATTGATGACGCCGGAGACCATCAAACTCTGGTTCATGGAGCACGCGCTGCTCGTGCTCTTGATTGCAGCCATCGCGTGTCTGCTGTATCTGCTCCTGAAGTCGGTTGTCCCGAACATCGTTGAGAGTTCGATGTCAGCGCGTGGCAGAGGCAAGAAGGCGCGCGAAGACCTTGCCCGCAGGGTGCAGACGTTGAGCAGCTCCCTCACGACACTGGTCGGCATCGTCATCGGGACTGCCGCCGTGTTCATGATCCTTACCGAGGTCGGTGTGGATGTGACTCCTCTGCTCGCGACTGCCGGCGTTGCCGGCATCGCCATCGGTCTGGGCGCGCAAGGCCTCATAAAGGACTTGTTTGCCGGCCTCTTCATCCTGACGGAGGACCAGTACAACAAAGGCGATGTCGTGAAGGTGGCCGGCATTGCGGGACTGGTCGAAGACGTCACGTTGAAGCGCACCGTCCTGCGCGACCTCGACGGCATCGTGCACAGCATCCCGAACGGGGAGATTACGACTGCAAGCAACTACACGAAGCAGTACTCCCGCCTCCATCTCGATGTGCCGGTGGCATACGGCGAGGACCTGGACCACTGCATCGATGTCATCAACCGGGTCGGGCAGGAAATGGCCGAGGACCCTGCCTGGGCTCCGAAGATACGAAGCGCTCCCCGAAGCCTGGGCGTCAACAAGTTCGGCGATTCGGGTATCCACATCAAGGTGCTTGGAGACACCAAGGCGATGATGCAGTGGGAAGTTACGCGCGAGTTCCGACTCCGCATCAAGAAGGCCTTTGATCAGGAAGGCATCGAGATTCCGTGGCCACATCTGAAGCTGTACTACGGCGAGCAAGCACCTCCACCCCGGGTCATATGTCCTTCCTGCAACTGCCGGAACTCTCAAGAGAGCAAGTTCTGCACTCAGTGCGGCACACCACTTCAGAAGACGCATCCTCCGGACAACGCCTGACTCCACGCCAGCTGTCTCATGAGTGTTGTATTTCTTGCGGCAATCGTGACGCCCACGTACTTGCCTTGCGCGTGACGACTGAATACTATTGCTACCAAGCTGAGTAGGAGGTCGAGACATGCTGCTGCTGCATTTCTTCACTCCCAAGATTGCCCACAGCTCGTACATCCTCGCAGGCAATCAGACCTGCGCCATCGTGGACCCCAGGAGAGATGTTCAGGTCTACATCGACGCCGCGAGGTCGTTCGGGGTGAGAATCACACACGTGCTGCAGACTCATCTGCACGCCGACTTCATCTCAGGCCACCTCGACCTGGCAGAACGAACCGGGGCAACCATCTACGCACCTCGGTTGGGCAAGTGCTCGTTCGACCATGTGGCGGTTTCCGAAGGTGACGAGCTGAGTCTCGAGGACATGGTGCTGCACGTGCTTGAGACCCCCGGTCATACACCGGAGCACGTGTCATACGTCGTCACCGACACATCGCGCGGAAGCGAGCCGGTTGGCGTGTTCTGCGGAGACGCGCTCTTCGTGGGAGACGTCGGCCGCCCCGACCTTTTCCCGGGACGGGCCGAGGAGCTTGCCGGACTGCTCTTCTGCAGCCTGCACGACAAGTTGTTGAGACTTCCGGACTTCTGCGAAGTCTATCCGGCCCACGGCGCCGGCTCTCTCTGCGGCAGGGCGGTGGGCGCCAAGTGGCAGAGCACGATAGGCTACGAGCGGCTGTACAACCCGGCTCTTCTCATCAAGGATCGCACGGAGTTCATCAATTCGCTCACCACGGACATGCCGCCTGCGCCCGACCACTTCAGCCGCTGCAGCGCAGTCAATGGCAGGGGGCCCGCTCTGGTGGCCGGTCTGAGCATCTCTGGCCCACTCCCACCAGCCGAGTTCCATGCGAAGTACAAAGATGGCGGCTCCATCGTCGTGGACGTGCGCTCATATGGAGCTTTCGCGGGGCAGCATATCCCCGGCAGCTACCACATCGACCCCGACACGAATCTGCCGATTCTGGCCGGCTGGGTGCTGCCTCCCGACACCGACATCATTCTCGTGGCGCCAACGGCAGAGACGGCGGACGAGGCGAGTGTGTGGCTCCGCCGCGTGGGATTGGACAGGGTCCATGGCTTCCTCGACGGAGGCATCCCGGCATGGTGTTCGGCCGGCTACGAGACGGCATCCATTGAACTGCTGTCCCCGGCGCGGTTCCACGAGCAGCTCCTCTCCGACCACGCGCTCGAAGTAGTGGACGTCCGGACGAAGGCGGAGTACGACGACCTCCACATAAAGCGGGCGACACACATGCCCGTCGCTGACCTTCGCACACGCTGTGCCGAGTTCGCGCTCGACTCCTCAATAGCCCTGATCTGCTCTGACGGACAGAGGGCAAGTCTAGGAGCAAGCATACTCAAACAACATGGCTTCGCGAGTGTCACGAATGTGGCCGGCGGAATGACAGGCTACCTCGCCGCGGGCCTTCCGACCGAACTGTGACATAATCGAGTGCGAATCGCACCCGACAGGAGGCGCGGCATGGAATGGCTGAGGTTGGAGCAATGGTCACCCTACATATGCGGGGCCGGCATCGGGATACTGAGCTGGCTCAGTTTCCTGCTCTCGGACAAGCCGCTGGGGACCTCAACGTCCTATGTGCGAACAGCGGGGATGATAGAGAGGCTCTTCCGCGGCGACCGCGTCCTGAAGCGCGAGTTCTTTCAGAAGGTCCCGCCGACCGTGGACTGGCAGTGGATGCTCGTCCTCGGCATAGTCATCGGCGCGTTCCTGTCTTCGATGCTGTCCGGCCAGGCACGGCTTGAGTGGGTCCCGGAGCCATGGCTCACTGCCTTCGGCGCCGCTGTTGGCCCCCGCCTGATTGTGGCCTTCGTGGGCGGGGCGTTGCTCGGGTTGGGAGCACGCTGGGCCGACGGCTGCACGAGCGGCCACGGCATCAGCGGCACAATGCAGCTGGCCATCAGCAGCTGGGTGGCCTCCATATGCTTCTTCGCAGGCGGCATCGCCGTCGCGACACTGCTCTACGCGGCCCTGGCGGGATAAGGGGACAGATATGCTCGAACGAATCAGAGGCAACAAGAACGGACAACTGGCCCTGGGTCTGCTATTCGGAATCGTGTTCGGCATCTTTCTGCAGAAATCTGGAGTGACGCGCTACGAAGTCATCATCGGGCAGCTGTTGTTGATGGACTTTACAGTTGTCAAGGTCATGATGTCCGCTGTCATCGTAGGAATGCTCGGAGTCCATTTCATGAACGGTAGAGGTCTGGTCCGACTCCATGTTCGAGGGGGGTCGTTCGGCTCCACTGTGGTGGGAGGTCTCATCTTCGGAGCGGGCTTCGCTCTGCTGGGATACTGCCCCGGCACCGTCGCAGGTGCGGTCGGACAGGGCTCCCTGGATGCCCTTGTTGGTGGCGTGACCGGCCTCGTGTTCGGCTCCTGGCTCTTCGCGGTGCTCTATCCGAGACTCACACCCTTCCTTGCCCGCGGGGAATTCCGCAATGAGACACTGCAGGAACTCATGCACGTTGGAACATGGCAGGCTGTAATCCCCACGGCAGTCATCTTGATAGCACTGCTGGCCGCGCTGGAGTGGCTCGGCTTCTAGTCGTTCCACAGAACCAGAGGCAGTCAACGGACTGAAGGGAAACCGGCGGGAGGAGTACGAACGTGGACCTGGACGCAACGTCTATTCTGGGGCACATATCACACGGGGTCGGCATTGTCGGCGTGGCCGTCATAGTCTGGGGCGTGCTTGTCTCATTGGTCACCGAGGTGCGAGTCGAAGTCGCCTCCCTGCGGGGAAGAGGCACGGCCCGGGACAAGATTCTCGTGCGCCAGGAGCTGGGGGCCTCACTGCTCCTGGGCCTTGAGTTCCTCATCGCCGCGGACGTGATACGCACCGTTGTCCAGCCGACACTCGAAGAGATAGCTATCCTCGGCGGCATCGTCGCCATCAGGACGGTCATCAGCTATTTCCTGCACAGGGAGATGGCTGACACGTGGCGCACGACGCCTCCTGCCGGATAGACGCGACGAGGAGACAACGAGACCGTCTCGCTGCGCAGCGGGCACGACCAGTAGCTATGCTATAGTAGCCACGTGGCCCAGAACTGGCACGCGCTGACGGCCAGCGAAGTCCTCGAGATCCTGGACTCGAAGCCGTTTGGACTCACGGCTGGCGACGCCAAGCGCCTTCTGTCCCAGCACGGGCCAAACAGGCTTGAGCGGAAGAAGAAGACCTCTCCAGTCGTGCTCTTCCTGAGGCAGTTCCTCAGTCCTCTCATCTACGTTCTTCTCGCGGCCGCCATCATCTCCGTCGTCGTTGCCCACTACCTCGATGCAGGAGTAATCATGGGCGTGCTCGTTCTAAACGCAATCATCGGATTCGTGCAGGAGCGACAGGCAGAGAAGGCGATGGAGGCCCTCCTGAGAATGACCGCTCCGAAGGCCCAGGTGCGGCGCGATGCCACGGTGATGTCCATTCCTGCCGAGGCACTCGTGCCCGGGGATGTGATTCTCCTTGAGAGCGGGAACAGGGTGCCGGCCGATGCACGCATCATCGAGGAGGCCAACCTTAAGGTCAACGAGTCTTCCCTGACCGGCGAATCACTGCCGGTCGACAAGGAGACGGACGAGCTGCCCGAGGCGACCTCCATGGCCGACAGGAACAACATGGTGTACATGGGCAGCATTGTCACCTACGGCCGGGCCGCCGCTGTCGTCGTCGGAACGGGCATGAACACCGAGATTGGAACGATAGCCTCCTCGTTGCAGGAGGTGGTGCCCGAGCCGACACCCATCCAGAAGAGCATCGAAGGCCTCAGCCGCTACATCGTTGTGGTGGTGCTGGGCATCATTGCCGTCCTGGTGTACGTCGGCTTTCGGCGTGAGCTCGACCATCTGGAGATATTCCTGCTCGCCGTGGCCGCTGCCGTGTCGGCAATACCGGAAGGACTTCCGGCCGTGGTCACGGTCGTCCTCGCCATCGGGATGCGCCAGATGGCGCGACGCAATGCGGTCGTCAGACGCCTCGTGGCTGTCGAGACACTCGGCTCAGCTACGGTCATCTGCACTGACAAGACAGGCACTCTCACAATGAATGAGATGACCGTGCGTCGGCTCTACGCCGATGGCGAGTTCGTGGACGTGACAGGAGAGGGCTACAGCCCCGAGGGAGACCTGCAGAGGGGCGGCAAGGCTTTCAACCCCGGGAACGATTCGGCGCTTGGCCTCCTGCTCCGCACCGGAGCGCTCTGCAGCGATGCGTCGGTTGTGAAGAGAGGGCGCCGCTATGAGGTCATCGGAGACCCGACGGAGGCCGCGCTTGTTGTCGCCGCTGCCAAGGTCGGCATCGACAAGGACGACCTTCAGAGACACCTCGCCCGCACGTGCGAGGTGCCCTTCGAGAGCGAGCAGCAGTACATGGCCGTCGGATACCAGGAGGAGAAGGCAGTCAGAGTCTATGTCAAAGGCTCGGCCGAGAGAGTTCTGTCGATGAGCGGCAGCATCCTCCGCAAGGGGAAAGCCTTCCGGCTTACTGACAAGCAGCAGTCCGCGGTCATGGAGGCCACCGTGGCGCTGGCGGGCGAGGCAATGCGCGTAATCGCTCTTGCGTACATGGACATCCCTGAGACACCACATAAGCTCAAGTGCAAGGACGTTGAGGGAAACCTGACGTTCCTGGGCCTCGCGGGGATGGCCGACCCTCCGCGCGAGGAGGCCAGGCAGGCAATCAGGCAATGTGCCGGGGCAGGGATCAGGGTCATGATGATAACCGGGGACCACAAGATCACCGCCGCAGCAATTGCACGTGAACTGGAGTTGCCTGAAGGGCGGGCAGTCGAGGGCAAAGAGCTCCAGCAGATGAGCGACGACGAACTGGCCGGGGAGATAGATGGCATCTCGGTGTTTGCCCGCATCGAACCCCTTCACAAGCTGCGCATAGTAAACGCGCTCAAGTCCCAGGGGCACATCGTGGCCATGACCGGGGATGGAGTGAACGACGCGCCGGCGTTGAAATCGTCCAACATCGGCATCTCCATGGGCATCACAGGTACGGACGTCGCCAAAGAAGCCTCCGACATGGTTCTCGCAGACGACAACTTCGCATCGGTCGTCGCAGCAATCGAAGAAGGCAGGGCCATCTTCGCCCGGCTGCGAAATGTCCTGTTCTTCCTGCTCAGCACGAACATCGGAGAACTCATCGCTCTCACCGTCTCGGTTGCCGTGGTGGGCAAGGCGCCCCTGCTAGCCGTGCAGATAATCTGGGTCAACCTCGTGACGGACACGGCGGCCGCCATCCCTCTCGGATTGGAGCCGAAGGCCGGTGACGAACTCACACAGCCCCCGAGGCACCCACGTGTGGGGCTCCTCTTCCCCGGTCTCATCACGAGAATAGTGTTTCTCTCGGGGATGATGGGCATCGGCGTCTTCCTTATCTTCAACTGGGCTCAGGCCCGTATGCCATTGGATGAGGCACGCACCCTGGCCTTCTGTTCGATGGTCACATTCGAATGGTTCCGCTCCTTCAATGCCCGTTCCGACGAGCGCACATTGCTCTCAATCGGCCTCTTCAGGAATCCCTACCTGCTGGCAAGCATCACGGTCGCGATTCTGCTCCAGCTCGCGATTGTCTATCTGCCGTTCGCGCAGACGGCGTTCCACACAGTGCCGCTCAGCATCGAGCAGTGGGGCATCGCGGTCGCGGCCGCAGCCACTCTGTTCACCGTCGAGGAGACCCGCAAGCTGGTAGCTCCACGACTGTTCTCAGCGGGCAAGTGGCAGCCCGTGCACAGGCGCCGGAAGTAGGCCGGTCCGGGGCAAGCGCCGATTCACCTCTCGCCCTTCCGTCGTGCTCCGGAGACCAGTGTGTTGCTGTCCAGCGCAAATGCCCTCTTGAGCGGTCAGTACTGCTGTCACTTTCGCCAGGTGACGGCACGTAACCGCAGCCGACTGCAACGCCCACCAGGTCTGCCCCGGAGTGGCAGTCCGCCGTGAGGGCAGATATCCGTGTCCGCCCATGGTAATCGGGGTGGTGTAGTGGCTTCGTATGTAGTGGCACGTTGCACGTGCCCGGCGGGCGTGGGGCGGTGTCCGAATGTAGGGGCCAAGGCATGCCTGGCCCGTCACTCCGTCAGCACACAAGGCCGCTAAGATCAACACGGCCCTGAATGCCACACTACCCTACGGCAGATATCAACACCACCCACCACACAGGCGTGTGCAACGTCAGCAGTTCCTCCATACGGACGTTTTCGCTGAACAGTCAGGGGCGGACAGAACCGCAGCCCCTCTACACAGCCCGGAGACCATCGTTGCCGTGACTCCGCGCCCATGCTACCATGCACCAGCCGCTACGCAGCACGATGAACACGTGTCAGCTCTCAGTAGCCCCCTCACCCACCGGCCCTGACTGTGCCATTGCCTGCGCCGTGCGGCCGCTCACTACTGCAAGGAGGTAACGTATGGATTTCGAACTGAATGAAGAGCAGAAGATGTTCCAGGCTATGGTGCGAGACTTCGTCGACAACGAAATCGTGCCCCACGCCGCGGAATGGGACGAGACACACGAGTACCCCTATGACGTAATCAAGAAGATGGCCGAGCTCGGTCTCTGCGGCCTTCGTCTTCCGGAAGAGTACGGCGGCAGCGGTGACCACATCACCTTCACGATAGCGAACGAGGAAATCGCCAGGGGCTCCGCCGGTCTTTCGAGTGCCTACATCACCACCGTAAGCCTCGCAATGACCCCGATAGTGATGCACGGCAACGAGGACCAGAAGAGCAAGTATATCCCCCGGGTTGCGAACGAAGGCGCAACCGTCTCCTTCGCACTCACCGAGTCGATGGCGGGCAGCGACGTGTCTGCTCTGGACACGCGGTATGTCAGAGAGGGCGACTACTTCGTCCTCAACGGCACGAAGACGTTCATCACAAGCGGCGCCGAGGCCGATTTCCTCGTCACTTTCGCCACCAGGGACAAGTCGCTCGGCTACAAGGGCATCAGCGCCTTCATCGTGGACAGGGACACCCCCGGCTTCTCCATCGGCAAGATCGAGAAGAAGATGGGGCTGCATCCTGCTTCCGCGGCCGAGCTCATCTTCGACAACTGCAAGGTGCCCGCCGCAAACCTCCTCGGAGAGGAGGGGAAGGGCTTCAAGATAGCCCTTCAGGCTATCGATTCCTGCCGCGTGTGCATCGCAGCCCAGGCGGTCGGCATTGCCCAGGCAGCCTACGACGCTGCCGTCGCGTATGCCAAGGAGCGGAAACAGTTCGGAGTAGAGATTGCCCGCCACCAGGGAATCCAGTTCATGATTGCTGACATGGCCGTCGACCTCGATGCAGCGCGGCTGCTCACCTACAGGGCAGCCTGGCTGCAGGAATCAACAGGCTCGATATCACTCAAGGAGCCGTCCATGGCAAAGCTCTTTGCGAGCGAGGCAGCACACCGCATCTGTCACAAAGCTGTGCAGATTCATGGCGGTTACGGCTACACGAAGGAGTTCCTGGTAGAGCGACTGTACCGCGACCAGCGCATCACTGAGATATACGAGGGAACATCGGAGATGCAGCGCTGGACCATCGCCCGCCAGATAACCGGACTGAAATAGGCATCGGGCAGCATTCGGCGCAGGAGGAGATGCAGCAGATGGACTTCGAGCTGAACGAGGAACAGAAGATGTTCCAGGCAATGGTCCGCGACTTCGTGGACAACGAGATTGCGCCAAACGCGGCCGAGTGGGACGACACGGAGGAGTTCCCTCACGGCACTGTGAAGAAGATGGCGGACCTGGGCCTCTATGGACTCCACATGCCGGAGGAATACGGGGGGAGCGGCGATGATCTCACCTTCGTCATCGCGGTCGAGGAGATTTCACGTGGCTGCGCAGGCCTCGCCGCCTCATATGTCACTACGCTCAGCCTTGCCATGAACCCGATAGTCATGCACGGGAGCAAGGAGCAGAAGGACCGCTACATCCCATGGGTGATGCAGGGCGCGAATGTCTCCTTCGGTCTGACGGAGCCCATGGCCGGAAGTGACGTCTCCAACATCGACACACGGTACGAGCGCGACGGGGACTACTTCATCCTGAACGGCAGCAAGATATTCATCACAAATGGCGCCGAAGCCGATTTCCTCGTAACCTTTGCCACGCACGACAGGTCACTTGGCTACAAGGGCATCAGCGCCTTCATTGTTGAGCGTGGTATGCAGGGCTTCTCCGTCGGCAAGTCCGAACGCAAGATGGGAATGCACCCCGCATCCGCCACTGAACTGGTATTCGACAACTGCCGTGTGCCCGCGCGCAACCTGCTGGGGCAGGAGGGCCGGGGCTTCTCCATCGCGCTTCAGGCCATAGACACATGCAGGGTTTGCGTGGCTGCCCAGGCTGTGGGCATCGCGCAGGCCGCATACGACGCAGCCGTGGCATACGCGAAGGAGCGCAAGCAGTTCGGAGTGGAGATTGCCCGCCACCAGGGCATCCAGTTCATGATTGCTGACATGGCCGTCGACCTCGACGCAGCCCGACTGTTGACCTATCGGGCCGCGTGGCTGATGCAGACCAGCGGCGAGGTATCCCTCAAGGAGCCGGCGATGGCCAAGCTCTTCGCGACAGAGGCAGCCCACCGCATCTGCCACAGGGCCGTGCAGATACATGGAGGCTACGGCTACACGCGGGAGTTCGTCGTTGAAAGGCTGTATAGAGACCAGCGGATAACCGAGATTTACGAAGGCACGTCGGAGATGCAGCGCTGGACCATAGCGCGGCAGATAACCGCGGCCAGGTAGAAACACACAGGGACATACCGCAAGGAGTAGCGCCGGCCATGAATTTTGAACTTGGCGAAGAGCAGAAGATGTTTCAGGCGATGGTTAGTGATTTCGTCTCGAACGAGATAGAGCCGTACGCATCGGACTGGGACGAGTCAGACGAGTTTCCGTACGACACGGTGAAGAAGATGGCGGAGTTGGGCCTCTACAGCATCGGGCTGCCCGAGGAACACGGCGGCACCGGGGACGAGCTGACATTCGCAATCGCCTCTGAGGAAATCTCGCGCGGCTCCGGAGGCCTGGGCATCTCCTATATCGTGACCATCGGACTCGCCATGTATCCCATCACCATGCACGGCAGCGACGAGCAGAAGGCGAAGTACATTCCACGCGTTGTCGACGGAGCAACGGTGGCATTCGCGCTGACGGAGTCTATGGCAGGCAGCGACGTCGCCAACCTCGACATGCGCTACGAGAAAGACGGCGACTCGTTCGTTCTGAACGGCACGAAGATATTCATCACGAATGGCGCCGAGGCCGATTTCATGACGACGTTTGCAACAAGAGACAGGTCGCTGGGCCACAAGGGGTTCAGCGCCTTCGTTGTTGAGACCGGAACGCCGGGCTTCTCCGTGGGCAAAGTCGAGCGCAAGATGGGCATCCATCCCACGTCGGCAGCGGAACTCGTGTTCGACAATTGCCGTATCCCGGCGGAGAACCTCCTGGGAGAGGAGGGCAAGGGCTTCCGAATCGCGATGGAAGCCATCGACGCGAGCAGGGTCACTATCGCCGCACAGGCAGTGGGCATCGCGCAGGCCGCATACGACGCTGCCGTTGGCTATGCCAAAGAAAGGAAACAGTTCGGCGTGGAGATTGCCCGCCACCAGGGGATACAGTTCATGATTGCCGACATGGCAGTGGAACTCGACGCCGCGCGACTGCTCACCTACCGGGCCGCCTGGCTCACGCAGCAGCAGGGCAAGTCGCCCCTGAAGGAAGCCGCAATGGCCAAGCTCTACGCCAGCGAGGCGGCACACCGTATCTGCCACAAGGCCGTGCAGATATTCGGAGGCTACGGCTACACCAGGGAGTTCCCCGTCGAGCGCTTCTACAGGGACCAACGCATTACGGAGATATACGAAGGAACCTCAGAGATGCAGCGCTGGACGATTGCCCGACAGATAACGGGGACGCGCTAGCGCGTCCCCGTTAGAGTCTCAAGAGAAGGGGGGGGTGGCGCCTAGGCGTCGCCCTTCATTTTCTGAGTTGCCTCACGAATCTCCTCGACCGAGGCTTCTTCCTCGACTGTCGAGAGGTCGCCGAGGTCCTGGCCCGTCAGGAGGGCCTTCATCACCCGCCGCATGATCTTGCCGCTCTTGGTCTTTGGCAGCATGCTGACGAACTTGATATCCCCGATGACAACGATAGGACCCATCGTCTTCCTGACGTGGGCGATGAGCTCCTTCTTGAGTTCGTCGCCGGGCTCATATCCCTTGGTCAGCACGACGAAGGCGCTCGCGACTTCGCCCCGGAGTTCGTCCGGAACACCCGAGACACCGGCCTCACCGACCGCCGGGTGTGCGACAAGTGAGCTCTCAACCTCAACGGTGCCTATCCTGTGGGCGGCTATCTTGATGACCTCGTCCGCACGACCGAAGAACCAGATGTAGCCGTCCTCGTCCTTCGCCGCAGAGTCACCTGCGTAGTACATGCCCTTCGTGCCCTCTTTGGTCTCCCAGTAGTCAGCCTTGTAGCGCTCGGAGTCGCCCCAGAGGGTGGAAGTAAGGCCGGGGAACGGCTTCTTGATGACGAGCACACCCTTCTCCATGGGCTCGCAGACGTGGCCGTCCTTGTCACCCACAACGTCCGCAATGAGGCCCGGCACGGGAATGGCCGCTGAACCAGGCTTGATCGGGGCTATCGCGATGCCGTACGGGTTGCCGACGATAGGGCCGCCGGTCTCGGTCTGCCACATGTGGTCGATGACAGGGATAGCGCCGCCGAATACATCGTTCTGCAGCCACTCCCAGGCTGCGGGGTTGAGCAGCTCGCCTGCACAGAACACACGCTCGACAGAACCCAGGTCATGCTTCAAGGCGTGCTCGATGCCGAGCCGCTTCAGGCCACGGATGCCGGTCGGAGAGAACCACAGGCCCGTGGCCTTGTTCCTCTCGATAAGGTCCCACCACATGTCCGGTCTCGGATAGTCCGGTGTTCCCGAGAAGAGGATGGAGGTGCAACCCACCAGCAGTGGCCCATACACGTTGTAGCTATGCCCGACTATCCATCCGATGTCGGACGTGCAGAACCAGACATCGTCCGGCTGCAGGTTATAGATCCATTTGGCCATGGAGTAGATGTAGAGCTGGTAGCCGCCATGACGCTGAACGGTCACCTTGGGCTTCGCCGTTGTTCCCGACGTGGGCATGACGAAGAGAACATCGTCCGACTCCATCGGAACGACATCCGGACTCTGGCCCTCAGCCTTCGCGAGGAACTCACCCCACGTGATATCGCGTCCTTCCTTCATCTTCACGTCCACCGTGCCGCTCTTCAGAACAACGACGCTCTTGATCTGTGCTTCATCCTCGAGGAGCTCTATCGCCTCGTCGACCATGACCTTGAGCGGAATCGGCTTGCCTCTCCTGCTGCCTGCGTCCTGGGCAAAGATGTACTGCGCGCCGGTCAGTGACAACCTGTCGACAACCGCGCCCGGCGAGAACCCCGCGAAGATGGCCATGTGAATCGCGCCTATGCGTGCACAGGCGAGCATTATCACGGCAGCCTCAACCCCCATGGGCATGTAGAGGGCAACCCTGTCGCCCTTCTGGACGCCCAGCCCTCGAAGCGCAGCCGCATACTGCTTGACCATTTCCAGCAGCTGCATGTAGGTCACCGTGCGGACTACTCCGGTGTCTCCATCTTCGGCGATGAAGGCGGCCTTCATGCCATAGCCCCGCTCAACCTTGTAGTCAACGCAGCTATAGCAGATATTGGTGAGGCCTCCAGTGAACCAGCGGAATGTCGGGTATTCCCACTCCAGGACGGTGTCCCACTCCTTGAACCAGTAGATATCGTCCATCGCCGCGATTGCGGCGTCCTCCCAGAACCCCTCGTAGTCCTCCTCCGCCCCCTTCATGAAGCCCACCACCTGCGGTGGAAGTAGGTGCGTCATCTTGTCTTTATCTCCTTTTCTCACAGGGCACGCGCGTGCCCGATTTTCACTTCCCTCAAGGAAACCTCCGCAATTGTAGCAACCGATTCTTCCATTATCAACGAAGCTGGACAGCCGGAAGAGGGGCGCCTGAGACACCGGGGCTCCGGACGCAACAGGATCGCGAACGGGGGCGTCGAAGTGCTACCGCGAGCGCCGGCGGCGCCTGCCCGCAGAGGACAGCAGCCAGAGGAGCATGAGCACCAGGAAGAAAGGGGACACCGGAAGCACGAAGCCCCCGCCGGTCTGTCGTGAGACCGTGGCCACAGGCCTGTCGGGCGGACCTGAGCTCACCAGGCCTTCATCCACAAGCTCATGCGCAAGCAGTTCGACACCCATGTACTGCTCGGGCATCCACCCGAACGGGTTGTTGCCGCCCGTTGCCTCCGCCCAGACCCATCCGGTCTCGCCGTCCAAGGTCAGTATCCGGTTCGCCCGGTCGTAGCCGGGAGCATACACCAGCGCCGCCGCATGGTCAGGCGCCAGGACGACCGCCGAGCGCATGCCTGCGCCGAGGTACATGACGCCGAGCAGGACCGCGTAGTCCTCGCAGTCGCCATACGCCACGCCGTCTTCATCGACGATTGCCAGCATCTCGTCGGCGTTCTGAGCGAATTCGACATAGCCGAACTGACTGCGGTCCGATGTATAGCGGACGTTGTCACGAGCATACGCGAATATGGCTTCAGCCCGCCGCTCAAGGTCCGAATACTCCTGTGCGAACTGGAGTCCCCGCAGATACGCACGGTTAGCGTTGCCGCCCAGGCTCTCCGCAGCAATGACCGGGTCGAATCCGCCGCCCACGTACTGGAAGAAGCCGTCCGGCCCGTCGCCTCGCGTGCGGCATATGTCCCAATCGTCGTAGATGTCAGCTCCACCCTCGTAGAAGTTGCCTGTCGGAATCGCCAGCACAACGAGAGGGCAAAGGAAGCAGAGGCACACCAGGCACAGCATGACCCGTGCCACGCGCGACGCCACAGGTCTACAGCGGCATGCTGAGTGCGCCATGGAGTATGAGCCCGAAGAACACAAGGTATCCGAAGACGTATATCCCCACAGCAATCGGATCCGCGTCAACGGAACAGAAACGTATGCGCGGGGTGAGCCTGTCGACTATATGGAGCAGGAGTATCCCCAGGAGCAGGCTCACGAAGAAGCTCACGGCGATGAGGCTGAGCCGCGCCGGATCCACAAGACTCCGCAACACTCCCGCGCCGATAAGAACGGGCCCGGTGACCACGCCATGGATAACCAGGCCGATCATTATCATGAATCCGCCCACAAAGAGGCCGACAGCCACGGGATGCTCGCCGATGCGCTGACGCTGACGGATGCCAGGCGTGAGGGCATCGAGAACCATGATACCCAGCCAGCCAAGGAGCGAGGCTATGAACGCCAGGAGAGCCGTCCTGCCAACCCACAGCAGGACAATCTGATAGAAGGCAACGTCGGAGCCCATCAGTACCCGTGGACAAGCCGCTGCAGCTGCTCCGGGTCGCTGCTCTTCCTCACGGCTTCCTCTGCAGTAATCACCCGCGTGTTCACCAGGTGCGCGAGCGCTTGGTTGAGCGTCTGCATGCCCGCCTTGTTGCCCAATTGCAGCACGCTTGGCAGCTCGTATGTCTTGTTCGTCCTGATGAGGTTCCTGACGGCTCCGTTCGCAAGGAGTATCTCGAATACGCCCACACGGCCCTTGCCACCTGCCCGCGGCACGAGAGTCTGTGAGATCACCCCTTCGATGACCTGCGAAAGCTGTAGACGTATCTGGTGCTGGTGCTCGGGAGGGAAGGAGTCGATGATGCGGTCGACAGTCTGGACCGCGTCAACCGTATGCAGCGTGCCCATGACCAGGTGTCCCGTCTCGGCGGCCGTTATCGCCGTTGATATGGTCTCGAGGTCGCGCATCTCGCCCACGAGAATGACATCAGGGTCGTGACGCAGTGCGTGTTTCAAAGCGTTTGCAAACGACTTGGTGTCATCGCCCAGGTCCCGCTGGGCGATGAGGCATTTCTTGTTGTGGTGCAGGAACTCGACCGGGTCTTCAATGGTGATGACATTCCGCGCTTCGAGCTCGTTGAGGTAGTCAATCATGGCAGCGAGAGTCGTGCTCTTGCCACTGCCGGTGGGACCGGTCACAAGAACGAGCCCCCGAGGCTTCATGATGAGAGTCTTGCACACGTCGGGCAGGCCGAACTCCCCGATGGTTGGAATCGTAAACGGTATGCGGCGAAAGGCGATGCTCATCGTTCCACGCTGCAGCATCACGTTTACGCGGAAACGCGCCAGGCCGGGCACGCTGTACGCGAAGTCAAGTTCCAGTTCATCGTAGAAGCGCTCGCGCTGCGATTCACTCGTAATCTGCCGGAACGCTTCCTCTATGTCCGCGGGGCCCATTCGTGGCAGGCCGTCGCTTGCGACCAGCTCCCCATCAACCCGGAGCATGGGCGGCGCAGGCACACGAAGGTGCAGGTCCGATGCATCCCTTTCCGCCATCAGGCGCAGTAGTTCCTTCACATTCATCTGCCGCCCTCCCTGACTCTCCGTCATCGCAGCCTAATGGTAGCCGAAGCCGCTGCGCCTGTAAACGCGGACTACTCCCCCAGAACGAACTCGCCCGACTCAAGCATCCCCAGGACGCAGTCCACGACGGCCGGCTCGTACCGGGTGCCTCGCCCGGCGACAATCTCGGCAATCACTTCCTTCTTCCCCAGACCACGCCTGTAAGGCCTGTTCGCCCCCATCGCTTCCACGACGTTGCAGACGATGAGTATCCGGTCTTCCATGGCCAGCGAGTCGCCCGTGAGTCCGTGCGGATACCCCGAGCCGTCGAGCAGCTCGTGATGATGCAGCGCCATCAGCGGCACGACAGGAGGAAGTCCGGCGTCGCGCAGTATCTCGTAGCCCTCCTGAGGATGCCTCCGCACGAGTTCCATCTCCTCCTCACTCAGTTTGCCGGGCCTGGTGAGGATGAGCTCGGGCACAGCAATCTTGCCCACGTCATGGAGGAGTCCTCCCAGCCTCAGATCCCACAGACGCTCGGCGGACAGTCCCAAACGAGAGCCCTCCTGCACGACAAGGTCCGCCACACGTCTCTGGTGATTGGTGGTGCTCGGGTCACGCGAAGCCATAGCGCGCGAGAGTGTCTCCGCCAGATTGAGAAACTCCTCCCATGGTTGCTCTTCCAGTCGCTTTCCGCCCGCTGGCTCACGCTCCGGGGCAGGGCCGCCGGTCTCTGCAGTCCGCTCCACCTCCATAGTGTCATCGGCGCCGACAGGCCCCACGTACGATGTCCGCCTCTCTTCTCCTGGTACGCCCCCACCAGCACCACCATAGCCTTCGCCAAGAGGGAACGCACCGCTCTCAACTACCTTGAGTGTCGCCTCGACGACCTGCGGGTCGTATCTCCGGCCGCTGCCGGTCCTGAGCTCCTGTATGACTTCCTGCACCGGCCGAGCGGGCCGGTATGGCCGGTCGGAACCCATCGCTTCGGCGACGTCACACACGCCGAGGATTCTCACCTCCAGACTGAGCTCGGGGCCCTTCATCCCGTCCGGGTAGCCGCTGCCGTCCAGGCGCTCGTGATGCCTCAGGGCCATCTCGGCCACCGGCCATGGCAGGTTCGCCTCTTTCAGGATGTCATACCCCCTGCGAGGATGCGACCTGATGATGTTCCATTCCTGTTCGGTAAGCCTCCCCGGCTTGGTAAGAATCGTGCTCGGCACGCTTAGCTTGCCTATGTCGTGGAGGAGCGCACCAATGTAGAGGCCCTGCAGCCGGTCTTCGTCCATGCCAAGCTCCCGGCCCACGAGGTCCGCAAGGCGGGCCACGCGCCGCTGGTGGCCTGAGGTGTAGGGATCGAGGCTTTCCATCGAGCTCGCCATCGTCTCCGCAAGGTCAATGAACGATTCCTGGAGACGGTTCTGTGCGTTTCGATACGCAGTCATGTCACGGTAGATGGCAAATCCGCCGGTCTTCTTGCCGTCAATAATGACGCCTGCCCCCAGGATAGAGACCGGGAATGCGCTTCCATCGGCCCGTCTTCTCATCGTCTCGAGGATGGAGACGCTACCGCGCAGTGTCCTGCGCGTCGCCTCCCTGGCTTCCTTCTCAAGACCTTTCGGCACTATGAGGTCGTCCGTCTTCCTACCGACCACGTCTTCACGCCGGTAGCCAAACAACCTCTCAAAAGCGGGGTTCACATCGATGACCGCGCCCTTGAGGTCAGCCGAGACAATGCCTTCCGGCGAGTTGGCGAAGAGAGCCCTGAAGTGCTCCCGCTGACGCCTCACCTCCAGTTCCATTCGTCGCCGTTCGGTGAGGTCGACCATCGACACGATGGTCCGACTGCTACCGGGAACAACCGAGGCGCTGACGAAGACTTGCCTGTGCTCACCCGACTTGTGAACAAGCCTTGTCTCGTACTCCGCCGGGGTATTCAATCCAAGCCGTCTTCTCCTGTCGTAGTCCTGCAGACGCTCCAGTTCTTCAGGTGCGACGAACTCCCCCCAGCTTCTCCGGCCTTCGATTTCCTCCCTCGTGTACCCGAGGAGCTCCTCCGTCCAGCGATTCATGAGTGACACAATCCCGTTCTCCTCAAACATCACCGTCGCGGTCCCGCTGTTTTCGAACGCTGCCCTGTGCCTCTCCTCGCTTTCCCGAAGGGCCTCCTCGGCCCGCTTCCGCTCGGCGATGTCAATCGTCGTCCCTTGAAGCCCCACAGGTCTGCCCTCGCCATCCAGCACGACTCTGCCGTGTATCTCAACCGGAAGACTATCGCCATTCTTGTGACGCATCACGGTCTCGAAAACGATCCCCGGGTGGACCTGCGGGTTGGCAAACGAATGACCGATGACGTCCTTCATCTGCTGCAAGTGCTCGGCAGTACAGTGGTCGGCAAGTGAGCTTCCGACCCACTCCTCCGGCGTGTATCCGGCCGTCTGGTAGATGGAGGGATTCACGTAGGTGAAAACCAGGTCCAGCCCCATGCTCCAGATGACGTCCAGCGTGTTGTCTGCAACCAGGCGGTAGCGCTCCTCGCTACTGCGCAGTTCCTCCTGAGTGCGCTTCTGCTCGGTGACGTCGCGGATGAGGCTCTGATAGGCAACGGCATTCCCATCCGCATCCCTCCGCGCCACCGTGGTCCGATGGCAGTCCATTGCGGTGCCATCCTTCTTCTTGAAACGCACCTCGTCTTCAACCAGTCCGGTCTCGGCTATCCTGCGCAGGAAGTCCTCGCGCTCCTCCAGCTTCGCGTACAGCTCAACCACACTGATGCCCGGAAGCTCATCGCGGGAGTAGCCGAAGAGGTCGAGCCACGCATGGTTCACCTCGAGGAAACGGCCAGTCGGTCCCACTAGAGATATCGCATCTACGGAGAACTCGAAGAGTGAGCGGAATCTGTCCTCACTGTCCTTCAGGACCTGATGAGCGCGCTCCTGCATAGTCACGTCGCGCACCAGGACGAACTCAAGCTCCTGCCCCCCGGACTTGACATAGGAGCCGGCTATCTCCACGGGGAACGTCGTCCCGTCCTTGCGACGATGCCGGGACTGGAAGCTCTGTGTCCGGTGTTTCTTCAGCCTGTCCCAGTGGGCTTGCCGGGTGCCGGACGGACAGTCCGGGTCGACATCTGCGACCGTCATCCGCAACAACTCGTCACGCGTGTAGCCGAGGCTGGCGCACGCGGAATCGTTTACGTAGAGGAAACGGCCTTCCAGCGTGATGCCATGCACGGGCAGCCGAACCTCATCCGGCGCGCCCCATGCGAGCCGAGAGTCAATCGCTCCCTCGCGATTGTGCCACATCGTTCAAGAACCTCGTTCCTTCGGCCCGTCAATCTCCTCCATCGCCCCCTCCCTTCCTCCACCACTACCACACCCCCTACTCAGCCCGTAGCTTCTTTCGCCACCATGCGCTCGATCACGTCCGTCACCTTGTGGAACTCGCCCGACTTGTCGAAGAAGTAGTCCGCCCCTGCCTCCATGCACTTCTTCCGGTACTGCGGATAGGGATAGTTGGTCAACATGATGACCGTGGGAGAACTGCCGTGTCGCTTGATCCTCTCCAGTATCGCTATCCCGTTGCCGGCAGGCATCCGGATGTCGAGTACGGCGACATCAGGCTTGCTCCTGGAAATACCCTCTATTCCTTCCTCCGCACTCTCGGCTGAGCCCACCACTTCCACCCCCTCCACCTCCGACAGGAGCGACACCAGCCGCTCCCTCACCAACGCAGAGTCATCGACAACGAATACCTTCATCTCTCTCGCCCCCTACCCACTGCGCGCACCTCTATCAAGCACGTGTTCATCATAATTATGTTCGCGTCGGACAGAACCCACCATCAGCCGTGCCCTCAACTTCGTGTAGGCATTGTGCGGCTCTTTCTGCAGGCATTTGTCCTACATTGCCTCAGTCAAACAATCCATGCGTGATGGCGTAGCGTATGACCTCAGCGTTGTTGTGCATGTGCATCTTACGCATCAGGCGTGACCGGAAGGTACTGACGGTCTTTGGGCTGAGCACCAATTCGGCCGCAATCTGCCCAACAGTCTGTCCCGCGGCAAGGCGGCGCAGGACTTCGTATTCGCGGTCCGAGAGAGTCTCGTGGGGCTCTCTGTCAGCGCCTCTCTCAAGGCCCATCGCAAGCTTCTCCGCAAGAGAGCCGCTCACATACTTGTGTCCATCAGCTACGCGGCGCAACGCGGCAACAAGTTCACCGGGGGCGCTCTCCTTCGTCAGATATCCGGAGGCGCCTGCCCTCATCACGCGGACGGCATACTGGTCTTCGGAATGTATGCTGAGCACAAGAATGTAGACCGAGGGATACTCACGCCGTATCTGTTTGATGACCTCGACGCCGCTCATCCCGGGCATGGAGAGGTCAAGGACGACGATGTCCACCCCTCCACCACGCAGCCTCTCAAGCACTGCCGCCCCATCCGCGGCTTCCGCCACGACCTTCATGCCAAACGTGTCCGCGAGTATCTGCTTCAGCCCCTGGCGCACGACCGCGTGATCATCCGCAACAAGCACTCTCACCATGACCTGCATACCTCCAATCTCACCGTCATTCTGCTGCATTCACATTCAGGTTTCAAGTGGCCCGCTCCTGCGTGTTAGCGGTCCACTGTTCTGTCCGCCCCTGACTGTTGAGCGAAAACGTCCGCATGCAGGAGTTGGTGAGGTTGAACAGGAAGGGGAGGAAGAGGCGGGAGACCACGAGTCCAATCATTGCAGAGTACGTTGCACGTGCCCGCGGATAGGAGTGCAGTCTGCTGTAGGGGCGGACCTCTGTGTCCGCCCGTGAGAGGAGTGGTGGTTCCAGACGTAGGGGACTGGCATGCCTGGCCCGTCGCTTGGTCGTGACACAACGGTCGAGAATTCACCACAACCCTGGAGGAATCACTGCCCGGCGGGCGACGCATGCATCGCCCTTACAGAGAACTGCCCCCCCCCCCAACCGACAACCCACAACACCACGGACTGACAGAATCGTAGACCGTCTACACTCCCGCAGCCAGGCGTTGAGACGTCTGCTTTAAGCTGCTACTCTACAAACAAGATATGAGCACCGTCAGACTGCTGAGCTGGAACGTCAACGGCATACGGGCCGTGGAGAAAAAGGGCTTTCTCGACTGGCTCCGACAGGAGGCTCCCGATGTGTTGTGCCTCCAGGAGACCAGGGCGCACCCGGAGCAGGTGCCGCCGGCGCTTTCTCCCCCTGGGGGCTACTTCGCCTACTGGGACCACCCTGAGCGCAGGGGCTACAGTGGAGTAGCGCTGTTCTCACGCGTGGAGCCACGTCGGGTGACGAAGGGGTTCGGCATCGAGAGATTCGATGCCGAGGGGCGCGTGCTCGTCGCGGCCTACCCCGGGTTCACCCTGTTCAACGTGTACTTCCCCAACGGGAAGAAGAGCGAGGAGCGCCTGCAGTACAAGCTCGCTTTCTACGATGCTTTCCTTGAGCACATCCTGCGCCTGCGAGAGAGAGGTGAGAAGCTCATAGTCTGTGGCGATGTCAACACGGCCCATACGGAAATCGACCTTTCCCATCCGAAGGAGAACGAGACGACCTCCGGATTCCTGCCCGTAGAGCGTGCCTGGATGGACCGCCTCACAGGTCACGGGTTCGCTGACACCTTCCGCCTGTTCAACACGGACCCCGGCAACTACACGTGGTGGAGCATGCGCACGAGGGCACGCGAGAGGAACACAGGGTGGCGCCTCGACTACTTCTTCGTGAGTGACAACCTGCTCGGCTCCGTCACAGGGGCAGAAATCCTGTCCGACGTCATGGGCTCCGACCATTGCCCCGTGAGTCTGACACTGTCCACGTAAGGCCGCGACTTCACCCGTGCTACAATCAACGTCCGGCCCACCTCCACGACGGGCCAGAAGCATGTGATGATGAAAACACTATTCCAGTGCGATTTTGACGGCACCATTACCGAAGAGGACGCCAGCTTCTATCTCCTCGACGCATACGCCGAGGGAGACTGGCGGGCGATACTCAAGGAATACAAGGAAGGCAGGATCACGGTTGGCGATTTCAACACGCGCGCGTTCGCGATGATTAGGGTGGATCAGTCTGTTCTGCTGAACACGCTGGAGCAGAACGTGCGCATCAGGCCCGGTTTCAGGGAACTCCTGGACCGCTGTGCATATCGCGGGTTCCGCTTCGTGATAGTGAGCAACGGCCTTGAGTTCTACATCGAGGCAATCTTGCGGGCGCTGGGCATCAGCGGTATCGAGGTACACGCTGCGAAGAACGCCTTCGCTCCCGGGGGCGTGAAGGTCGAGTACGTAGGCCCCGATGGAACGGTTCTTCAGGACGGCTTCAAGGAGGCCTATATCAACCTGTTCCTGAGCCAGGGCTACAGAGTCCTCTATGCCGGCAACGGAATATCAGACACGTTTGCGTCGCGACACGCGCACACGGTGTTCGCCACAGGCGACCTCCTCGACTACTACCGGCGGAATGGACTCCCTTGCGAGCCATTCGACGACCTGGGAGAGGTCGCGAACGGACTCTCCCGCCTCTAGGAGTGTGTCCGAGTAATCCCTGAGTCAAAGCTAGAGCAACCTAAGAATCGGGGGCATTTAGCTTCAGGCAAAACATTACTCCGACAGGCTCCTAGGAGCCTGTCGGAATAAACACACTGACGGTGAGGCTACACAGCGTAGGGCAGGGTTGGTGCGCGAAGCGCGAAATGTAGGGGCAGGCCTCTGCGCCTGCCCGTGGTGGGGGCGATGGATGCAGGTGGAGGTGTTGGTG
>JAUVZB010000049.1 GCA_030602785.1 Dehalococcoidia bacterium | reverse complement strand
GGATTACACATCGTAGAGTGGGGTTGGTGCGCGAATTCACGAAGGCCGGGGGTGTGCGCATCCAGTTCAACTGCCCCCGTGGCCGAGCAGCTCCCTTCGTGCGAATTCCGAGGGGGTCTGTTTCTCCGACAGGGTCCTAGGGCGCGTGCGCTGACAGTTCCCGGGGCTTTGACACTGCCTGTGGTCGGCGCTAAACTGGGCAGGCTCCCTTGTCGGCAAGGAACATCACTCTTGGAGATGATTCGGGCGGCATACTGGTGTTTGTGACGCGGATGCTGAAGCTGTCATGGCGACAATGCTGGACGCTCGCAAGAAGCTGTGGGACGCTTCAAGCGGCGCCCTCAAGCAATAGAACGTCAATGGAGGTGCAATGAAAGGAGCGTACTACGAGGGAAACAAGCGGTTCTCGGTTGGTGAGTCGAAGATAGTGCCCCCGGGCCCGGGAGAGGTTCGCATGAAAGTTGCCTACGCCGGCGTCTGTGGAACGGACTTGCATATCTACCTTGGCCATATGGACCAGCGGGTCAAGGTGCCACAGGTAGTGGGCCATGAGGCCTCGTGTGAGATAGTGGATGTCGGCGAGGGCGTTACTGATTTCAAGGTGGGCGACCATGTGGTCCTGCGGCCGACGGACGCGTGCGGCAAGTGCCCGACGTGCGAACGCGGCGACATCAATGTCTGCCCGAGCATCAACTTCATCGGCATTACCTCGCCCGGCGCGTTTCAGGGCTCCTGGACCGTCCCCGCTCATCTGCTGCACAAGCTGCCTGCCTCGATAAACATGGTGCATGCGGCCCTTATCGAGCCTCTCGCCGTGGCGTGCCACGATGTCCGTTTCGGAGAGGTGACAGACAAGGACTACTGCGTTGTGATTGGCGCGGGCCCTATCGGCGTGCTCGAGGCTCTGGTCTGCAGGGAGAAGGGCGCACGGGTTGTGATGTCCGAGGTGAATCCTGCACGCGTGAAACTGGTCGCGGAGATGGGCTTTGAGGTGGTGAATCCCGCTGAGACCGACCTGGTGAAATACGTGATGGACGCCACAGGTGGCGATGGCGCCGACGTCGTGTTTGAGGTCACTGGCTCGCAGGCGGGAGCCGAAATGATGACGAAGCTGCCCCGAACTCATGGCAGGATAGTCATCGTCGCCATCTTCGCCGAGCCGAAAATGATTGATTTGCGAACCATCCTCTGGCGAGAGTACACCGTGGTTGGCGCGCGCAACTACGTGAAACAGGACTACGAGGAGGCTATCCGCCTCGTTGCCTCGGGCAATCTGCCACTGGACAAGATTGTCTCCGACGTCCGGCCTATCGACAGGGTGCAGGAGACGTTTGAGCAGATCGCGTCGGGAAGCGCGAACTTCATGAAAGTCCTTTTCTCCTGCAGTGACTGAACTGACAGGGTAGAGAACAGGCGCGTTTCGTCCGGGGAGCACCGGTGACTCAACAGTTGCCGGCACGCTTCCCGGCGAGCGCGCCTTTCACTTTGCTCACGCGTTGCTTGGTTGAGCGCTTCAACTCGGACATGCCCCATGCGATTGCGGAGGCGTGAGTTGGGAGTTGCTCGAAGAAATGCCTCTCAATCAGGGCTGTCTCGATGTAGAGTGTACGTCAGTAGAGGTGTGTAAGAATCGGGAGAGTCAGCAGCATTGCGGCGACCGCGTATGCGAGCAGGCCGGGCAGGACCGCCGCAAGCTCATGTCGACGGCGCACAACGAATTGATGGTGGCAATCAACAGCGCACACCTGGCGAGCAGCGTGCCTACCGTTCGTGCAGACAGACTTTCGGAGCGCAGCTGAAGCGGTAGCTGGATGGGCGCGAGAACGGTGGTGACCGGTGAAACATACAGAATGCGGAGCTCCGTTGCCTGGTCGGGCCAGAGGACGCCCGACTTCAGCTGCCGCACGTATATCTGAGGTGGTCCGAAGAAGAGATACTGCTCACCGTAGTAGACTTCGCGGGTCATCAGGCTGCCCTGCATCCATGACTCAGTGCCCGTCGACGTGATGTCAGGGGAAAGGCCTCGCGTGTAGTTCCGGTCAAGTGCAACGACAATGGTCGTGGTGGGGGCTTTGCCCTGGAGCACACTGACCTCGTGGTAGCTAAGGGACTCATTTGATGACGTGCCCAGATGGTCCTCGAACCGGGCCTTGAACAGGTAGGGTTCAGGTGAGTCTGTCGGTATGACTTGGACGGCCACTAGAGGGATAAGGGCCGCCGCCAGAACAAGGGCGAGACACAGGGTCCTGTACTTCACGGTAGTCGACGGCAACTTCACGCCACACTAGATTAGGGCAATCGCGAAAACAGCGCAAGCGGTATCGGCTGACGGCGGCTGCGCTTCGGCGTCGCATGAGCGACTCTCCATCGTTATGGTAGAATCGCGGCGGTCTGCGGTTCTGCTTCGTGGCAGTCGCGCCAGTGACTGGGCAGGAAAAGGAGAACGTCTATGTCTATGTCCGACAACGTCCGCCAACAGATGGTCGAGGGGTCGTGGATACGGCGGATGTTTGAAGAGGGAGCCGCCCTGAGACAGCAGCACGGGGCTGAGAACGTGTTTGACCTCTCATTGGGGAACCCAATCGTCGAGCCACCTCCTGAGTTCGAGGAGGAGCTACGGCGCATCGTTGAGAACCACGTTCCCGGTATGCACCGGTATATGGCCAATGCCGGCTATGAGGAAACCAGGGTTGCTGTGGCACGGCATCTGACGGTGGAGACCGGCGTGGAGCTCTCAACACGTGACGTCCTGATGACTAACGGCGCATCCGGCGCCATGAATGTGATCCTGAAGGCGTTGCTCAACCCCGGGGAGGAAGTCGTGGTCTTTGCCCCGTACTTCGTCGAGTTCATCAGCTACATCGACAACCACGGTGGGAAACCGCGGGTCGTCCCGACCGACCGGGACTTCGTGCCTGACCTCGCTCGCCTCGAGGAGGCAATCGGGAAGAACACTAAGGCCGTGATTCTGAACTCGCCCAACAATCCTTCTGGAGCCGTATATTCGGAGGAGGTAATTCACAGACTGGGTGAGTTGCTGGCGGCGAAGGAAAGAGAACTGGGGCAGCAGATTTACCTTGTCAGCGATGAGCCGTATCGGAGAATCGTCTACGATGGACTCAAGCCCGTCTCGGTGTTTCGGCACTACCGGAATAGCGTGGTTGCCACGTCGCACTCGAAGGACCTGGCCTTGCCGGGAGAGAGGATCGGGTATGCGGTGCTGAATCCCGTGTGTGAGGAGCATGATGACTTGATGGCGGGCTTCATTCACTGCAACCGTGTGCTGGGCTTCGTCAACGCTCCTGCACTGATGCAGCGGGTCGTGGCGGGCTTGCAGGATGTGACAGTCTCGATACCGGAATATGAGCGCAAGCGCAATCTCCTTTACGACGAACTCTGGGGCATGGGCTACGATGTTGTGAAGCCCGGTGGCGCCTTCTACATTTTTCCGAAGTCGCCGGTGGACGACGATGTGGCATTCGTAAGAGAGCTGCAGAGCTACCTTGTGCTCGCAGTGCCCGGCAGAGGATTTGGCAGCCCGGGTCACTTCCGGATGTCGTACTGCGTTGACGAGCGGACAGTCAACGGTGCGCTTGAAGGCCTGAGAAAGGCTGCGCTGAGTCACGGACTGCGACGGTAGCGTCGAGAGGCCTACAGGTCGACGATTGTGACGCCGTCTCCGCCCTCGTTCTGCTGTCCCGGCCGGAAGCTACGCACGAGCCGGCTTGCCGCGACGTATTCGCGGACTATGTTCCGTACGGTTCCCGTCCCGAATCCGTGTATGATGCGGACGCTGGGGACGTCAGCGAATGCGGCTGCGTTGAAGTACGTGTCGAGAGCGGGCTCTATCTCGTCTGCTCGTTTGCCGCGCAGATCCAGTTCCCGGGGTACGTAGCGGTCGCTTTTCCTGGCTCTGATGGACACCGATTGACCCTGTGGTCGTGGAGTGCGGGCAATCTTGTCCACGGTGTCGACTCCGAGCCAGAGCTTCGTCTGTCCGCACTGCACCTCGAGCTGGAAGTTATTCTCCGATATGGAGAGCACCGTGGCATCCGCATTCGTTCCGCGTATGCGAACTGTGTCTCCCAACCTGATGTCGCTGTCATCGACGGGCTCGGCCTCCCGGTCGGGTTGAGGAGGAAGCCGGAGTTCGTCTGAACTTAGCCTGGCCTGCGCCGTTCCCATCGTGCGTCGTGCGAGTTCCAGTTGTTCTTTGCCCCTGTGTTTGCGCAGCTCGGCGGATACCTCGCGCATCTGTCTGTGTAGTGCTGCCGCCTCGCGCGTGATACTGTCCCTGGCCTCGCGGATGGCGCTGCGCTCTTGGTCTCGCGCCCGCACCAGCTCCTCATCCAGCTCGCGCTTGAGTGCCTGCAGCGTGACTCTCTCGTGCTCCAGTTCGTCGTTCAATGTCTCGGCAGCTCGCTTCTCTGTCTCGAGGTCGCTGAGCAACGCGGCGAGGTCCTGCTCCGCCTTCGGGAGCAAGCGTCGCGCGTTGTCGACCAGTTCTTCGGGCAATCCCAGGCGTGCGGCGGTGGCGAGTGCGTTGCTTGCACCCGGAAAGCCCATCTGGAGTCTGAAAGTTGGACTGCTGGTTACGGGGTCGAACTCCAGGGAGGCGTTCTGGAGCCCGGGTGCGGTGTGGGCGTAGACCTTGACGTCCGTGTAGTGCGTCGTGGCCAGAGTAAGAACTCCCTGCTGGAGGAAGTGCTGCAGGAGTGACCGCGCCAGCGCCGCGCCCTCACTCGGATCGGTGCTCGAACCCGGCTCGTCGAGAAGGACAAGGCTCCTCTTTGTCGAATTGGTAACGATACGTACCAGATTGCTCATGTGCCAACTGAAGGTCGAAAGCGTCTGCTCGATACTCTGCTCGTCACCGATGTCCGCGAATATCCCGTCAAAGACGGGTAGGGCGGTGCCGTCGGATGCCGGAATCGGGATTCCTGATTGCATCATCGCTGACAGGAGCCCGACGGTCTTCAGCATCACAGTCTTGCCGCCGGTGTTCGGGCCGGTCACTACGAGTCCCCGGAACTCCGTTCCCATTTCGAGAGTCAACGGAACTGCAGATGGACCCAGGAGCGGATGCCTCGCCTCTTTCAGGACGAGCACGGTGTCGGTGTCGGCTTCGACAGCCCCGCCGGCGAGGACGATTGGCTCCAGCGCCTGCACCTCACGCGCGTAGCGGGCCTTGGCGATGGCGACGTCAAGTTCTGCAATGGCCGTCAGGCTGTGCCCGATTTCCTCCGCATGTTTGCCGAGCGCCTCGCTTCTCTCGCGGAGCAGACGCTCGATTTCGTTGCGTTCGCCGAGTTCGAGCTCCCGAAGGACATTGCCCTGCTCAACCGCGCTCCACGGCTCCATGAAGACCGTGGCGCCGCTGTTGGAGACGTCGTGTACGATGCCACGGATTTCGCGGCGAAGCTCTGCCTTGACAGGGATTACATAACGCCCCTCACGCTGAGTGACCAGCTGGTCCGTCAGGAGGTTCTGGCCCTCGGCGGACATGACGAATCCCTCAAGGTGTTCGACAAGTTCCTGGCGGGCCTCAATGGTGCGCTTTCGTATCTCGTACAACTTCGGGGAGGCGGAATCGAGTATCTCTCCCGAAGGTCCGATTCCGCGGGTCAACTCATTCGCCAGCGCGTCGAGGTCGCTCAATCCTTCGGCAATTGACCACAGCCGGAGCAGCTCGTCCCGATACTCATGGATTCTGCTGCGTGTCTGAGCCACAGCGTGGAGAGTCCGGGCCACCTCCTGGAATTCGCCTGGCTGAAGGACCAAGCCCTGGGCTGCCAGAGTGGCAGCCGGTTGGATGTCGCTGACCGCTCCAGTTGTGAAATCCGGCAGGAGGGATAGGAGCCTTCCAGCCTCGGCGCTTTCCGCAAGGCGCTCGACGATCCGGTCGCGGTCGGTGAGCGGCTGGAGGTCAAGAATGGACTGGCGGCTCAGTTGGAACGAGGCGTAGTGCGCCACCCTTGCCTTGGCAAGCGGAAACTCAAGGACTTCCAGGCTCTTTGCGTCCATTAGTGCTAGACGAGACTGTTGCCGCAATGGCGGACGGAGGGGGAAAATGGGTCTTGAACCACTCCGCCTCTGCGACGTTCAATGCTGACACTGAGACGGCGACTCGTCAAGTGGCGCGCGTTTTGGGGTTGGGAATCCACCCTGCCTGTACGCGGGAGAACGACAGGGCGTGCAGCTACGAGCGACAGAAGCGCATCTCATGCCTGGACGCCGTATCGGGCAGCAAGTTCGGGGTCGTACGGGGCCCTGCGCCCGATGCAGCTGGCTCTGGGACACAGTTGGCAGCTCTCGAAGCGCACCTCGGTCGGGAAGAAGATGCCAGATACCGACTTGAGCGGCAGCATCAAGTACTTGTCGGTCAGCCGGACTCCCACGGATTGCTCCACTTCGCCGAGCAGCCGGAACAGTGTGCCCTGTTCCTGGACCTGCCAATCCGGCAGTGAACCCGGCGCCATCCTCGATAGCTGGTCGAGCGCGTACGTCTTCTTGATTTGCTGCTCCATGTGGCGTCGTGCCGTGCCCAGAAGGTGCATCCTGATAATGTCCAGGCAGACTGTTGTCATGAGGTCGCCGCTGGGATTCTCCACGCCGTCGGCCTCGGCGCCGCACGTTGCGACGAAGGGAAAAACGCGTTGGACACCGTCAAGGTTCTGTCGGAGGACGCTGCTTTGAAAGGCATGTCCGTCGATGACAACGCCATCCTCGGTCTTCTCATCCACATACGCGACCCGGAACATCGCCTTCGGTGTCGCGACTTCAAGCGAGCGCGCGACGAGTTCTTCCACGAGTCGCTGCAGAGACGGGGGAACCCTGCGCACCTTCATCAGGCGTATCACGAGGTCCGCCGTCAGTTCGAAAGGTATATCGCTCAGAACGTGTGTCTCTGGGCGCGAGGGAGTAGTCTCTTTCATCGTGTCGGGACACGTTACATGACCCTGCCTTGTTTGTCGATTCATTGATGTCATAGTGAGCAGGAGATGGACGGCCATCTGCTATACTCGCTCGGCTTCGTCCCATCGTCCGAGCGGAGGTTCGTGCTATGAGAGCAAGTGACCTTGACTGGAGTCTGCCCTACACGTCGCCGCGAAAACCAATGTTGGGCGCCAACGTGGTGGCAACGTCACAGCCTCTGGCTGCCCAGGCGGGCATGCGCATGCTGTTGAAAGGCGGTAACGCCGTCGATGCCGCCGTTGCAGCTGCCATCGCACTGACGGTGGTTGAGCCGACCATGAACGGGATTGGGGCTGACGCCTTCGCCCTTGTCTGGGATGGCAGCAGGTTGCATGGACTGAATGCGTCCGGACGCTCCCCAGCCGCATGGCGCCTCGAGATGTTCTCCGGCCTGGAAGAGATGCCCCGGACCGGATGGCAGAGCGTCACCGTGCCCTGTGCGGTCTCTTCGTGGGTGGAACTGTCGAAGACATTCGGCAACCTTCCCTTTCGGGAGCTATTCGGCCCGGCGATCGAGTATGCTGAGCGCGGATTCCTGGTATCGCCCTTCATTGCGAAGACGTGGACTGAGGCAGCGGAGAAATACAGGGACTACGAGTCCTTTGTGAAGACGTTCCTCCCGGGCGACCGCGCACCGGCAACGGGAGAGCTTTTCAAGTGCCCCGAACAGGCAGCAACCCTTGCCGAGCTGGCTGAAACGTACGGAGAGTCCTTCTACAGGGGCAGGCTGGCTGAGCAGATTGCGGACTGGTCCCGCCGGACCGGGGGGATGTTGACTGAGGCTGACCTGGCAGCGCACTGTGCGGAGTGGGTGGAGCCCGTGTCCATGGAATATGGGGACCACACACTGCATGAGATTCCTCCTAACAGCCAGGGAATGGCGGCACTTCTTGCACTCGGCATGCTTCGGCATACCAACGTGGCGGACCTGCCTCCGGACTCTGCCGGGAGCCTTCACCTGCAGACAAGGGCCATGGACAGGGCGCTTTCGCGAGTGCGGGCAGAGGTTGCGGACCCCGCTTACATGAGGACTGCCACCGCGTCGCTCCTGGCCGATGAGCCGTTGAGGCAGATGGCTCTGGGCCTGAGCAGCCCCCGTAACAACCACGCGGAGTCGACGGGGGGTTCGCCGGACGGAGACACCGTGTTTCTCACGACGGCCGATGCGGGCGGAATGATGGTCTCGTTGATACAGTCGAACTACTTCGATTTCGGCTCAGGTATCGTCATCCCTGACACGGGAGTGAGCCTGCAATCCCGCGCGGCGTGCTTCAGCCTCGAAGAGGGTCACCCGAACGTCGTGGGTGGAGGCAAGCGACCATTCCATACGCTCTGCCCCGGCTTTGTCACTTCGCACGGTCGGCCGGTCATGAGCTTCAGTGTGATGGGAGGACCCATGCAGCCTCAGGGCCATGTGCAGACCTTCCTGCGTATCTGTGACCATCTGCAGAATCCCCAGGCTGCCTGCGATGCCCCGCGATGGCACGTGGTGGCGGATGGGACGGTGGCTCTGGAACGTGGGCACAGCGAAGAGGTCGTGCAAGGACTTCGGCAGCGAGGTCACCTGGTGGAGGTGCTCGAGTACGGAGACCCCGTGTTTGGTGGCGCCCAGGCTATCCTCGCTCTTGAAAAGGGCTACTGCGCAGCTTCGGATCCAAGGAAGGACGGTCAGGCAGCCGTCTTCTAGTCAGTTGCCTGCCTGCTCTCGCGGCAACTGAGAGCGTCCTATGTGGCAGCAGGGACGGCATTGCCACGGCGCGGCCCTTCTACATCCGGAAGCCAGGTTGTCTCGGAAGAGCCGCACGATTGGCGGGAATCCGAGGGCTCCTGCACCGATGAGTCCGGTCAGGCCTTCTGAAGATGAGTCTTGAGGTGGCCCAGGAGGACTCGCTCTCTCTCGGCGTGGGCCGCAATCTCAGAACCGAGGTTCTGTATGTTGACCTTCATTCCCCAGCCCTTGCCTTCCCAGACCTCGATCCTGCTGCCACCTGAGGCGATGTCTTCGGCGGTCTTGAGCAGGGAGGCAACATGCTGGTTGATTACGGCGTGCTCTGCGAGCAGTTCACCCAGTGCGGATGCCAGTTCCGGCGTTCCTTGCCTCTTGAAGGCATCTGCCAGAGCGGTCTCTTCGCGCAGGAAATGGGCCTTCAGCCCGCGGTCGATGGCTTGCAGCATCTGCTGCCATTTCTGGAGGCCCTGGCCCTGGTCGTCGAGGCTCTTGGAAACGAAGTAGTCCTTGGTCTTGTCACTCTGGAGCCTGGCTGCAGCTTCGACGTCGCCGCTTACCTGGTCGAGATTCTGGAAATCATGGTGAATCTGCTGATGCTCGTCGAGTATCTGCTGTACGAGAGCTAAGGCCTGGACGTCACTCATTCGCTCACCTCCGGTTGGTCATTATAGTCGTTCGTGCGGCGGCAAGTAAACACTGAGTGTGACGTGCTCGGACAGCAGCAGCGCCCCACGCCTCGCGGCGCACAAGCTTGCGGCCGTGGACTTCTCGTCGACCCGGCTGACTCCAGGCGGACTGGCCAGGGTGGTGGCGCCACTCCAGCCGCGGCTGCGGCACAGCACCATGTGAGACCACCTGGTGCGCCGTCGCGTTCGATTCAGCTACCGCGTACGGGTATCCGCCGGCCCGCGCCTCACGACAGGGCTTCCTTCAGAGCCTTCACGCTGGACAGCCAACCCTCTTCGCCCTCGCTCCATGGCACAGAGACCAGGGAGAGCCTGATGGCGTGTGCCTCTCCTCCGTAGAACTGGTTGCACGGCACAGTCACGATGCCGCTCTCTTCAATGAGGCTGTCGGCGAATGGTTTGCACGGCTGGTCACCTGTGCGCACGAGCACGTAGAGCGCTCCGAAAAGCCCGTTCTTGGGCAGTATCAGGTGGTCGCCCATCTCCTGCACGAGAATGGACAGCCTGTTGGCCAGGACGCGGCATACCCACTCGTAGCTCCTGGGTTCGTCAAGGAATCTCTTGAGCACCTCGGCGCCGGCAATGAACGAGGGCGTTGGACTGCTGAGGTTCTCCCTGCCGACTATGGCCTCCATATTGTCGACCCACTGCTTGCTGGCGTAGGCAAAGCCGAAGCGCAGCCCTGCTATCAGGCAGGACTTGGAGAGGCTCGACAGGATGCAGAGGTTGGAGTAGTACTCCTCGCTGATTTCGCGGAGTTGGTTGAGGCTTTCCTGCAGGAGTTGCGCATCGAAGGATGCGTGTGAGCCCTCAAGGCGGACGAGGGTGAGGAGATAGGGCGCATCCCAGACAACGGCGCCGTCAGCAGCGGACATAATCTTCACGATGTCCCTGAGTTGGTCGACAGACATGTAGCCGGTCGGGTTGTTCGGCATGCTCACGTAGCAGACCGAATCGGGCTTGACCTTGCTGCGGAAGTCGTCCATGTCGATTGACAGACCGTCCATCATTGCGACCCGGACCTCCTCCAGTCCGTGAGCCCTGATGATTCCTGACGCCGGGCCATACTCCCACTGGGGGATGAGTACCCTCGTGCCGGGCTTGATGGACCTCAGGGCCGCAGTCATGGCCTGTTGGCCCCCCGCAGTGACGATTACCCGGTCTGAGTCACTATCGGCTACCGGCACGCCGTGCAGTTCTCTGAAGTAGCGCGCGACCAGAGCCCTGATTGAGTCGGTGCCGCCGGTTGGCGAGTAGGCGACGCCTCTGGGAGTGGGATAGTAGGAAGCGACTATTCCGTCCCGGAGGCCTTCGACGACCGGGCGCAGTTCGGGCAGGACGGAGTCTCCGACAACAACGTCCATCTTCGAGAACACTGGCTGGTTGACTAGCAGGTTGCCGATGTTTCCACTGCTGAAGTCATAGACGTCGAGGCCTTTGTCCTTTCTCTGGACGGCCTTGGCCATGGCCTCTCGGATAGCTGGAGCCGGGGGGCTGGGGAGCAAGTAGTCCTGTTTCATCCGCTGGACCTCCGTTTCGACGGGCGTCGCGCCCTGGTACGCGCGTTCCAGGCCTTCTGATAGTGGAATCATAGGCAAAGGTGGCTCGCGGATGCAAGGGGTGCCCGGGCCAGGGCTCGCTTGCCTGCATCGGGTGCCGGTGTTAGCATAACGCGGTACAGTTGAGGCGTGATATAGCGCCCGGCGAGAAAGGCAGGGGTAACGATGGATACTATTTCTTTGGAACTGCAGAAACGTGAAGTCTCCGGCAATAAGAACAAGGCGCTGAGGCGCTCGGGAGTGACACCTGCACACCTGTTCGGGCATGGAGTGAAATCGCAGCCGCTTCAGGGTGCGACCGCGGAGCTCGAGGGGGCGATCCGCCATGCAGGGAGGTCGAAACTCATTGGATTGAAGATAGGTGAAGAGAAACGGGCCAGGAACGTGCTGGTACGGGAAATCCAGAGACACCCGGGGACCGGGCTTCTTCTGCATGTCGACTTCTTCCAGGTGCGAAGCAAAGAGAGAATGACCGTTGAAGTTCCGGTGCACGTTGTTGGCGATGCCCCCGTGCTTCAGTCGAAAGCCAACACACTTGTTGTTGAGATTCCCCACCTGAACATCGAGTGCCTCCCGTCCCGGCTCCCGTCCCGTATCGACATTGACGTCAGCGGGCTCAAGGCAACCGACGACGTTGTTCGGGTTCGTGACGTCAAGATGGCTGATGGCATTGTGCTGCTGAACGACCCCGAGCTTGCCGTCGTGAAGATTGAAGTTGAGCGGAAAGCGGCTGTTGTCGCACCTGCGGAAGGTGCCGGGGAGGTCGTGGTGGCTGCAGCGGAGAAACAGCCGGAGCAAACGGGCGAGACGGCATAGCAGGGGGGCCGATATCCATATCGTTCCCGGTGGCATCAATAGCTGAGCCTGTCTGTTGCCCGGCGGGCCATGGCGACATGTGCCGAGTTCGCTGGGCTGGCGTGTGCGCCACTTGATTGACTGCCGGATACAGGAGCTTCGCATTGAGCAGGACTGCTGACCGACTTCACGCACTGCGCAAGATGTCGTCCCCGATCGGGTTCGGAATATCCGGCTCAAGCGCCGGTGTCCGACGAATGCTCATCCTTGCGGGGGTGCGCAAGATTCCCACGAAGAAGATGTTGTCGACGATATGCGGCAGCGCTGACTCCGTGGTGATTATTGGCAACAGTGGGGGTGGTGAGTTGCCCCTGCGCAAGATGGTTGGGCTGGCCGGGGATATGGCTGTGGGTGCCCGTCTCTCGAAGGGCGCGCGGCTGACGGACGTTCTCTCTGACTCAGGTTGCGACTTTGTCATCTGTGACACCGATGGGCCCACCGGGGCACTGGCACTCAGAGGTGTTGGCTGTTTCGTTGAAGTAATTCCCAACGTTGAGAGCAACAGACTGCGAGCGATTGGAGACCTCGGCGTCGAGGCGGTCGTTCTTTCGACCGCCTCGCTCGACATGCGAACTCTCACTGTCGCGATCGAGTGTCGCCGGGTTCGCACGGCGAGCGGCAAGCCTGTTGTTCTCCGGCTCGAACAGCCGGTCTCGTCGGACGAGGTCGGGGTTCTGTGGCGCGCCGGCGTCAGCGCACTGTTCATCGATGCGTCGGATGGCCTGGACCTGCTGATGTCGGCACGGGCCGCGGCTGATGGCGCGTCCTACGAGTCGCTCCAGTCCCTGCGCGACAGCTCTGTCTCAATAGGGGCTCATGTTGCGAACTCGAGCAACTCAGGGATGGAGGAGGAAGAGGATGGGGATGAAGAGGATGGGGGTGACGAAGAGGAGGAATAGGGCACGACCGGTGCGACTCTGCCGGCCGGTCGATTTCTCGTCTCCGTGACGCGCTGGAGAGTATTCCCGGGACCGGAAAACCGATTGGCTGTCCGGCGCCATGGCGCCACAGCAAAGCAACCGCTCACTGTCTGATTCGCGGCTATGCGCCCTGCGTCATCTGGAGGTACTTGCCCTCGGTCTTGATAGCAGGGGCGACAATCATTCTCGTGTGCTGCATTTCGCGAATGGTCTTCGCTCCGCACAGCCCCATGCTGGTGCGGAGTGCGCCCACGAGGTTCTGTGTCCCGTCCGTGACAGATGAAGGGCCGAAGATGATTTGCTCCAGCGTTGCCGTGCTGCCTACCTTGACCCTGGTTCCCCTGGGGAGGGCTGGGTGAGGATGCGACATGCCCCAGTGGAAGCCACGCCCGGGCGCTCCCTTGGCCTGAGCGAGCGGCGAGCCAATCATCACTGCGTCGGCTCCTGACGCAAACGACTTGCAGAGATCACTGCCCAGTCGAATACCGCCGTCGGTAATGAGGGAAACGTACTTGCCTGTCTCCTTGAAGTGGGTTTCTCGAGCTGCGGCGCACTCGGATGTGGCTGAAACCTGCGGCACTCCGATGCCAAGGACTTCCCGGCTCGTGCACGCCGCGCCGGGGCCAACACCCACGAGGATGGCATCAACGCCCGTGCGCATCAACTCGAGGGCCGCGTTGTAGCTGCAGCAATTGCCTACGATGACGGGCAGTTTGATCTCTTCGCAGAGTTCGCTGAGTATGAGGCCCTTCGTGCTCTTCGAAGTGTGGCTGGCTGTTGTCACTGTTGATTGAACCACCAGGATGTCTACTCCCGCCTCCTTGGCGACAGGAGCAAAGCGCTTCGTATTTGCCGGAGTGACGGACACTGAACAGATGACGCCGGCCTTCTTGATGGTCGAGATGCGTTCGCCGATGAGCTTCTCCTGGATGGGTGCGGCATAGAGCTTCTGCAGCAGAGCGGTCACGTCACCCTGTGATGACTCGGCCAGTTGCTGGAGAATGGCGTCCGGATCATCGTACCGGGCCTGCAAGCCCTCGAGGTTCAGAACGCCGAGGCCGCCCAGTTTGCCGAACTGGATAGCGCTAGAGGGGCTGACGACCGCGTCCATGGCGGAAGCCAGGATGGGGAACTGAAGTTCGTGCGGGCCAATGACGAAGCGTATGTCAGTCTGGTCCGGGTTCACCGTGACGTCACCCGGTACGAGGGCTACCTCGTCGAAACCGTAGGCTCGCTCCATGTCCTTGAACTTGGGATACTGCATGGCCCCTCCAGCGGCTGAGAATTGCCCCAGAATATACAGCGGGCGTTCGGTTCGCGTCAAGGAACAAGGTGGCATAGAGACACGGTGTTCGCTATAATCGACTCCCGCGCTGCGTGCCGTTCGGACTGGCACCTGTGCTGCTTGCCCTGCAGGCGGGCTGTGAAAGGAGAACGACTTGACTGAACGTATTCACGTCGGTGTTGCCTGGCCATACGCGAACGGTCCGCTTCATCTCGGCCAGATTGCGGGCGCCTATCTGCCTGCGGATATCTTCGCCCGATACAACCGCATCATCGGGAACGAAGTGTTGATGGTTTCCGGGAGTGACCTGCATGGCGCGCCCATCACTATCCGTGCGGAACGCGAGAACACAACCCCGGAGGCAATTGGCGCGAAGTTCCATGCTGAGTTCCTGGATTGTTGGGAACGACTCGGCATCTCGTTCGACCTGTTCACGACGACGGGCACGGACAATCACAGGGAAGTGACACAGGACATTTTCCTCACCTTGCTGCGCAAGGGATACCTCTATCGCGACTCGATGCTGCAGGCCTATTGCCCTGCCTGTGGGAGATCCCTTCCGGATCGCTACGTGCAGGGCATCTGCCCCAACTGTGGCTCGCCAAACGCCCGGGGAGATGAGTGCGAATCATGCGGGAAGCCGCTGGACCCGGTGGACTTGAACAGCTCGCGCTGCGCGATATGCGGAGGGACTCCCCGGTTCGAGCAGTCGGAGCACTTCTTTCTGAAACTGAGTGCCCTCCAGGAGGAATTGGCTGCGTGGCTGTCCAGCAAGACACACTGGCGACAGAATGTGATGGGCTCCACCCGTGGGTTCATTGATGAGGGGCTGCGCGACCGGGCCATGACTCGTGACATCAACTGGGGAGTGCCGGTGCCGGTAGAGGGGTTCGAGAACAAGCGTATCTACGTGTGGTTCGAGGCGGTCATTGGCTACCTGTCTGCGACCAAGGAGTGGGCGCATCTGCAGGGAGACGACGCCGCGTGGGAGAAGTACTGGAAAGAGGACGCGAAGATATACAACTTCATCGGCAAGGACAACATCTTCTTCCACACCTTGAGTTGGCCTGCCACCCTCATGGCCTACGGTGGGTTGAACCTCCCTTACGATGTTCCTGCGAACGAGTTCCTGACAATCCAGGGCCAGAAGCTGTCTACGAGCCGAAACTGGGCTGTCTGGCTCACCGATTACCTCGAGAAGTATGACCCCGACGCGCTTCGCTACTATCTCACGGCTGTGATGCCCGAGACGCAGGACAGTGACTTCTCGTGGGAGAAATTCGTCAGTCGCAACAACGACGAGCTGGTGGCGACCTACGGGAACCTCGCGCATCGCGTGCTGACATTCTGCCAGCGCCACTTCGGGGGCGTAGTACCTGAGTCGGGAGAGCTTGATGCCTCCAGTCGACAGTTGCTGGACGAGGCTGAACAGGCCATTGGAGACATAGGCGACGCGCTGGGCCGGTGTAGCTTCAGAGAGGCGCTCCGTACTGCCATGTCCACCGCCCAGAAAGCAAACCGCTATCTTGACGAGCAAGCGCCATGGAAGACCATCAAACAGTCGAAGGACGAGGCGGCCAGGTCTGTTGCCACCGTGCTGGGCGTCCTCTCGGCCCTCAGCACCGGTCTCTACCCGATCTTGCCGTTCAGTTCCGAGAAACTGCACGCGTCTCTCGGCTTCTCAGGGAGTGTGCTGGAGCGTGGTTGGAAGATGGTTCTTCCTGCCGCAGGTCAGGTGCTCAGGGAGCCGCAACCGCTCTTCGTGAAACTGGATGAGGCTGTGATTGAGGAAGAGACCGCACGCCTCGGGCAATCCTGAGGTGTGCCGGGCAGAGACACGCCGCTGTGAGTCCGGCCCCCGGTGTCTGCGGCTAGGAGCGTGTCGAAACAACCACACTGACGGTGAGGCTACTCAGCGTAGGGCAGGGTTGGTGCGCCATTTTGCGAAGGCCGGGAGTACGCGAAGCGCGAAATGTAGGGGCAGGCCTCTGCGCCTGCCCG
>JAUVZB010000040.1 GCA_030602785.1 Dehalococcoidia bacterium | reverse complement strand
CACCAACACCTCCACCTGCATCCATCGCCCCCACCACGGGCAGGCGCAGAGGCCTGCCCCTACATTTCGCGCTTCGCGCACCAACCCTGCCCTACGCTGTGTAGCCTCACCGTCAGTGTGTTTATTCCGACAGGCTCCTAGTCGGCTCCTAGTCGGCGCCAATCATTTGCCGGAATTCGCTCTCTCCCACGATCTTGATTCCCAGTTTGGCGGCCTTTGCTGCCTTGGAGCCGGGTTCGTCGCCCGCAACCACGTAGGACACTTTTCTGCTGACGTCCTGTGCGGCTTTTCCTCCGAGTCTGACAACACGGGCCTCGGCCTCAGGCCGAGTGAACCCTTCCAGATGTCCAGTGAAGACAAAGATGAGACCACTCAGAGGGCGTCCTTCGTGCGAGGCATCTGTCGAGGACTCGAGGGTAACGCCGGCGGCACGCAGCTTCCTGATGATGTCCCGGTTCCGCTGCTGCCGGAAGAACGCTACGATGCTCTCCGCTATCCTGGGGCCGATGGAAGGAATCGCTGCAAGCTCCTCGGCTGAAGCCGTCCCGAGCGCATCAATGCTCCTGTAGTGCCTGGTCAGCAATTCAGCGTATTCCTGTCCCACATGTGTTATCCCGAGTCCGAAGAAGAGTCGGCCGAGGGGGCGCTGCTTGCTGCGTCCTATGGAGTCAAGTATGTTGGTTGCGCTCTTCTCTCCCATGTGATTGAGGAGCATGAGGTCTGCGGGGGTGAGCGAATAGAGGTCTCCCGCGTCCTTGACCATGCCTGCTTTGAAAAGAGCATCGCACAGCTTCTCTCCCATCCCCTCCAGGTCCATGGCGTCGCGGCTCACATAGTGCTTGATTCTTTCAAGCGCCTGTGCGGGGCAGGCGGCGTTCGTGCATCTGTGCTGCGCCTCACCATCGGGCTTGATGACCTCGAAGTGACACTCAGGGCACAGTAAGGGCATGTGGAAGACCTGTTCTTCTCCGGTGCGAAGGCTGAGAACCGGCCCGACGATCTCCGGAATGACGTCGCCGGCTCGCTGCACTATGACGGTATCGCCGATGCGTATGTCCTTGCGGTGGATGTCCTCCTCGTTGTGGAGGGCTGCCTGGCTGATGACAATGCCGCCGATCCTGACAGGCGTGAGTATGGCGTAGGGATTGAGGCTGCCGGTGCGCCCCACGCTAACCTCAATCTTCTGCAGCTTCGTCGTGCCCTGAACCGCGGGAAACTTGCAGGCGATTGCCCATCGAGGTTCACGACCGATGGCGCCGAGCTCGTTCTGCATGAGAAGCGAGTCGACCTTCACGACCATGCCGTCGGCCTCATACGGCCATTTCTCGTGTTCCGCAACCCAGAGGTCGTACACATGCTGGGCTTCTTCGAGCGTGCGCGTGCGGGTGATGAGAGGATTCGTCTTGAATCCAAGAGACTTGAGCCACTGCATGACTTCCCAGTGCGTTTCAGGCACGGGAGTTCCCTCGGCCCAGCCAAGCCCGTATACGAATATGTCGAGAGGACGAGCAGCCGTGACCGATGGGTCAAGCTGACGCATGGACCCCGCGGCTGCGTTCCGCGGGTTGGCGAAGAGAGCCAACCCCTCCTCGACTCGCCTCTGGTTGAGCTTCTCGAAGCCCATCTTTGGCAGATACACCTCGCCCCTCACCTCGAACCGCGGTGGAGCCTCTCGTGAGACCGACAAAGGGATGCTTCTGATGGTCCTGACGTTCTGGGTTATGTCCTCTCCACGGTACCCGTCACCCCGGGTTGCTCCTGTGAAGAGGAGGCCGTCGATGTAGGTGAGGGCGACCGCGAGGCCATCGATCTTGGGTTCACACACCGTCTCGAATCCATCGCTGCCAAGGAGACCGCACGTCCTGCGCCACCAGGCGGCCATGTCGTCTCGGGAGAACGCGTTTGCGAGGCTGAGCAGCGGCACAGCGTACTCAACGACGCCGAAGGCTTCGACGGGAGCCGCCCCGATCCTCTGCGTGGGAGAAGCCGGTGTCGTAAGCTGGGGATACTCCTGCTCCAGGGTCTTGAGTTCCGCGAACATGCGATCGTATTCCTCGTCGCTGATCTCGGGACTGTCGAGCACGTGGTAGCGGTAGGCGTGGTGGTTGAGGGCCTTCCGCAGGTACTCGGTTCTCTCCTGCGCGTACTTGAGGTCGTTCATCGGGCTGCCCTCGCGCTAAGAATAGTACAACATGGCTGTCACTGGTACTACCGGCCTCCATCTTTCGTGGCGCATGCAGGAAGTCCCAACCGACTCCCCTTCATCATGGAGCCGCTGCGGTCTCCGGCAGCGATTCCTGTTGCAGGGCGATTCTCGCTGCCTGCCGTGCCGCCGTGCGTGGGCTGTGCAGATGCCTCGTCGACACTGCAACTCTGGCCGCCGGCCCGGTCGTCGTTCCCCGCCCGTAGAAGTGGGTGTATCCGGACACCTGTCTGCCCGGGTGCAGACAGAGGCCCGTAGCTGCGTGGCTCGTACTGGCTGAATGCTATACTGGTTGCGGAGGAACCATCGAGAAGGGAAGTAGCTGCTTCAGGATTCTGCATGGTGGTAGTGATGTGGGGCCGCGGGTTGGCGAAGTGGAGACCGCGCATGGCCGGGTGGAGACACCTGTGTTCATGCCTGTTGGCAGTCAGGCGACGGTCAAGTCCCTGTCCCCCGATGATCTTCGCGAGATAGGCTGCGACATAATCCTCTGCAACGCGTACCACCTCTACCTCCGTCCCGGCGTCGAAACCGTGCAGCGGGCCGGGGGGTTGCACCGCTTCATGTCCTGGGACAGGGCGATACTGACCGACAGCGGTGGCTTCCAGGTGTTCAGTCTCGCTCCGCTTCGCAAAATCAACGACGAAGGCGTCGTATTCCGTTCTCACATCGATGGTAGCGAGCACCATCTGACTCCGGAGAAGGCCATCAGGAACCAGGAAGAGCTCGGAGCCGACATCATCATGGTGCTCGATGATGTGCCCTCCGGAACGGCTGACGGCGCGAGGGTAACCGAAGCAGTTCACAGGACGCACCGCTGGGCTGAACGCTGCCTCGCGGCTCAGCGCCGGTCCGACCAGTTGCTCTTCGCCATAGTCCAGGGTGGTGGCGACCTCGCGCTACGAAAGCTGTCGGCGCGGACTCTTGCAGCGATGGATTTTCCCGGCTACGCCGTTGGTGGCTTGAGCGTGGGTGAACCGAAGGAACAGATGTACTCGGTTCTCGAGGAGACGGTGCCGCTCCTGCCGGCCGGCCGACCACGTTATCTGATGGGTGTCGGGTCTCCTGAGGACCTTGTTGAGGGTGTGTGGCGGGGCGTGGATATGTTCGACTGCGTGTTGCCAACGCGCGTGGCCCGGAACGGCGCCGTCTACACTCCCCGGGGCCGTCGCAACATGCGCCGTGCGGAGTTCAAGGTCCAGGACGGTCCACTCGACCCCGATTGCGACTGCTACACCTGCCGGACGTTCTCCGCCTCATATGTCCACCACCTCTTCAAATGTGAGGAACTTCTCGCGTATCGGCTCGCGACAATACATAACCTGAGCTTCGTGCAGAGACTCATGAAGCGAATCAGGGATGCTATCGTGCTGGGAACATTCGAGTCATTCAGGGATGATTTCCACAGGCTCTACCAGCCCACGGATGAGACAGTCCGTCTGGCTCAGAAACGCACGCGCACCGTCGGGAATAGCAGAGGAGCTGGTGACGACGCACTGTAGCCGAGTCTCCGGAACACAACTGTGGATATCCTGCTAACGTCGAACAACCTTCTCTTTCTTGCCTTTGTGCTGGCGGACCTGGGCCTCGCAGTGCTGGTGTTCAGGTTTTTTGGCAAGGAGGGCCTGTACGTCCTCGTTGTCGCGTCCGTGATTGTGGCCAACATACAGGTAACCAAGACGGTCGTGCTCTTTGGTCTCACCGCAACGCTCGGCAACGTCCTGTACGGGAGCACGTTCTTCGCCACCGATGTCCTCAGCGAGGTGTACGGCAAGCGGGAGGCTCGACGAAGTGTCTGGTTCGGCTTCGTTGCCATGGGACTGGTTGTCGTCTGGATGCTGTTCGGCCTAGGATTCGTGCCGGGACCCGAGGACCTGGCGCATGACTCACTGGCAACGGTTTTCGGACTGATGCCACGAGTGGCAGCTGGAAGCCTGATTGCTTATCTCGTGGCCCAGCATCACGATATCCTGGCCTTCCATTTCTGGAAGGCCAGGACACGGGGTCGTTTCCTCTGGCTTCGCAATTGCGCCTCCACCATGGTGTCTCAGGCGATTGACTCCGCGCTGTTCTGTTTCATCGCGCTGTGGGGGCTCTACGACACCAGCACCTGGTTGGAGATACTCGCAACAACGTACATACTGAAGTGGGTGGTTGCCTTGCTGGACACCCCGTTTGTCTACCTGGCGGTTCGGCTTCACCCGCCTGGGCGGCCCGAGCCGTCCGGAGATGGTGCATTTCCGAAGGAGGTGGCATGAGAATCTGCACTGTTCAGGAGATGAGAGAGCTTGACAGGCGCGCGATTGAGGAGTTCGGCCTTTCCGGGGACATCCTCATGGAAAACGCGGGCCAGGCCGTGTACGAGGTCGCGAAGGCGGAATTCGGCACGGAGGGAAGGCGTTTTGTGGTGCTCTGTGGTGGGGGCAACAACGGCGGCGACGGACTGGTCGTTGCACGGAAGCTGCACTCGGTGGGCGCCGAAGTCAGGGTCTATCTACTGGCCGACGAGAGCTCGCTTCACGGGGCGGCGCGCAGAAATCTGGATGCCGCGATGCGCGCGGGCATTCCTCTGCAGCGACTTCGCACAGTCGAGGACCTCTCTCTGGGCAGGTCGGGAGATGTTCTCATTGATGCCATCTTCGGCACGGGACTCTCGCGAAGCCCCGAGGGCCTGCACAGGGAAGTGATTGAACGCGTCAAGGTGTTCAACCAGCCGATCCTGAGCGTGGACATTCCGTCCGGAGTCAATGGAGACACGGGTGCGGTGCCGGACATCGCAGTGCGGGCGACGTGCACGGTTACCTTTGGCGTGCCGAAAAGGGGAAACCTGCTGCAACCCGGGCGGGAACTGTCGGGAAGACTATACGTGTCGCACATCTCGTTCCCGCCGTCACTCTACTGTGCCGACAGCCAGGTCGTCACGAATCGTCTCAGCCCCTTGTCGCCCAGGCCGGCTGAGTGCCACAAGGGCGACTTCGGCGATGTGCTGTTCGTGGCCGGTGCACGGGCCTACCTGGGTGCTCCGCTCTTGGCCTCGATGTCATTCCTGAAGGCTGGCGGGGGCTACGCGCGGCTCGCTGCGCCTGCGTCAATCACTCCGTTTCTGGCGACCCGGGCGAGCGAAGTGGTCATGGTTCCTCTTCAAGAAACGGCCGACGGCAGTATTGCCCTCTCGAACCTCGATGGATTGTGTGCCCTCGCCGACAACGTCGACATGGTCGTTGTCGGCCCGGGCGTATCCCTGAACGAGGAGACACAGGAGCTTGTCAGAAGGCTTGTCTCTCGCGTCACGAAGCCCATCCTTGTTGATGGTGACGGCCTCACTGCCATAGCCGCTGATGGGGAGATGGTCCGGGGGCGCGAGGCCCCCGTGGTGCTCACGCCCCACGCCGGCGAGATGTCTCGACTGCTCGGTGTCTCCGTAGCAGCAGTGGCGTATGACAGAGTCACGGCGGTACAGGATGCCTCCCGCAGGCTCAACGCAGTGGTCCTGCTGAAGGGATCGAGCTCTCTTGTCGCTGAGCCGGATGGCCCCGTGTCAATCAATCTCAGCGGGAATCCGGGCATGGCAACCGCCGGCAGCGGTGATGTGCTCTCCGGGACGATTGCCGCGCTCCACGGGCTGGGACTTGGCCTCCGGGAGGCCGCAGAAGTCGGCGCATTCATACATGGCCTGGCGGGTGACCTCGCGGCTGAGGCAAAGGGGCAGGACGGTGTTGTCGCCGGTGACATCATGGAGCACCTGCCGCGCGCGATGCGGCTCTACCGGGAGAGATTTCGTGAGCTCGAACGAAACTTCTGTGGGAGACTGGTCGTTATATAGCAAGAGAGACGTGCTGGTGGGTATGGAGGAGGACGAGGGAGGGCACTCTGGACTTGCTTGAGCGCGGTCTCGTGGTCGGTTATGTGATCATGTGGCTGTGGAAGAAGGGGCTGCCAGGTCCGCGTGTGGAGGACTGTGGTGCGGGTGAGGCTGTGTCCTGGCATGCCACGCATTTCGGGGTGCAATCCAGGACCTTCGCCCTCCTGCCGGGTACCGCCATGTGTGGCGGCTGTCAGAGGAAGGACACTGTGATGGAGCAGGCAGGCCCATTCTGGCGTTTTTCGCACGTGCGTTGACATTCGTGAAGGAGGGAACTAGAATAACGCCATGAAGCTGCTGGTAATAGGACTTGGACAGTGTGGCGGGCGGATTGCTGACAGATTCGCTCGCTTGAACAAGAGAGGGCATGCTCTCCGTGGGATGGACACCCTCGCCGGAGTTTTCGCAGTCAATACGGATGTTGCAGATCTCAGCGGGCTGCGCACGATTAGACCTGACTACAAGCACCGCATACTCATCGGTGCGCAACGTACGAACGGCCATGGCGTGGGGAAAATCAGTGAGCTGGGTGCCGAGATAGCGAACGAAGACGTCGACAAGATAATTGACGCGATTCGTACGGCCGAGGGGTTCTATGAGACTGACGCGTTCCTGCTGTGTGCCGGGGCTGCGGGTGGTACAGGGTCTGGCGCGATAGGAGTGCTGACCAAGCATCTGAAGGAGCGGTATATCGGGAAGCCTGTCTATGACGTGGTGGTCCTGCCGTTCCGCCAGGAAGAGACCACTGAGACCAGGACCATCTACAACACGGCAACGTGCTTGAAGTCAACATACCTGGTCGCTGACGCCGTCTTCCTGATTGACAATCAGCGTTACGTGAAGAAGGATTCCCCCGCCGAGAACAACCTGAACACGATCAATGCGAGAGTCGCGGAGCCGTTCTATAACATGCTGTGCGCGGGCGAGGAGACCAAGAGCCGCTTCGTTGGCTCCAAGACACTCGATGCCGGAGACATCATCCAGACTCTCACCGGATGGACGGTCATTGGAGGGGGCATGTCGAGGCTGGAGCGGCGACTGCCGTTCTGTGGGCCGAAGCGTGACTTTCGTGACAAGATGATTGAAACCAGCCGGGCCTCGCATGCGATGGATCAAGCCATAAGCGAGCTGTCAATGACGATTGACCCGAGTGATGTGGGAAGGGCGCTCTATCTCCTCACGGCCCCTGCCAAGGAGATGAGCATGGACATCCTCAAGCAGCTTGGAGACAATCTCAAGAGCCTTGCGCCTAACTCCCTCATCCGGAGTGGCGACTACCCGCGTGACAGTCGCCAGGTTGATGTCACGCTCATCATGTCAGAGATTGGCAGCATCCGCAAGATAACTGACTACTTCACCAAGGCGATTGATCTTATCTCGGTGATGAAGGCGAAACGCGGACTCGGCTATCAGACGAGAAGGATCGAGGAGTCCTTCGATGAGATCCCGGTTCTGCTGTGATTGACCCTTTCTTGTTGCTCTGACAGAGAAGCAACAGAGAGGCCGCTGGCCGGTAGAGCCAGGGGCCTCTCTGTTTTCTTGAGCCCCTTTGGGTTTCTGTCTACCTGCGGGCCTTCGTGAACACTGTCCAGGTGCGCGCCATGGCCTCTCCGTGTGCCTGGCGGGCCTGCTTCTCGGTTTCGTCTCTGTCTTTCAGCGACTGCGCGACGACGTCGTCATACGCTTTCTTAGCCTGGGCAACGCTGTCGTCGTATGCTTTGCGGCCCTGCACGAGGCTCTCTTCGAAGGCGTGTTGAGACTGAGCCGTGCCGTCTTCCATCGCTTTCCTTGCCTGTGCGAGGGAACTCTCGTATTGGCCCCGGGCCCGTCCTGCGGCGTCCATTGAGCTCCGCCGAGCCTTGTCGAGAGCGTCCGTGTAGCTCTTCTCGGCTTTCTGCTCCTGGTCCTTGTAGGCGTTCTCCAGTTGGCGCTCCGCCTGGACGTACGCAACATAGGCTGCTACGGCACGTTGTTGGGTTTCGTCCAGGGCATCAACCTTCATTGCCTCTTCCGTGACGGGAGGCGTCTTCGCGTCATCGGGCTGCGTCTCGGCTGCTGCCGCTATCGGAGGCCCCTTTGCGTCATCAGTCTGCGCCTTGGGTTGTGTCGCCTTCTCGCGCGCTTCGTCTACGTTGGCCATCTATGCCCTCCTTTCCAGTTGTCCTTCATCGGATGTCTCTTGGGTGAGAGTGTATCACGTGCTGCTGTCCGAATCCCTCGATGTGGAGACAGTGCGGGTATCATTCATCTTCCTGGCTGTCATCGGACCTCTCGAACGGCCTGTCCTTCTCTGATGCGTACATCTTCGAGAGGAACTCGAGCCGCGACCGCATGTCGCGCTTTGCGGCGTGCGGAGCTGGCTTCAGTCTCGACTCGTCCGGCTCGATTCGGCTGAGGGCCTCCTCGAATAGCTTGGATGAGGAGAGTTCGGATGGTTCTTCGACCTCCTGGCTGACCTTCTCCGCGCCCGCCGCGGTTTCGTCAAAGACGCGAACGGCTGCGCGAGCAGCCTTGCGAGCGGTCCTGGTGGTCTCCTCAGCCTTCTTGATGGCCTCCTGGAGAACCTTTGCTGACGCGACTACGGTGTCGCGCGCTGCGGCGATTGATGCCTCGGTGGCTTCTCTCGCGACGCGTTTCGACTCCTCTGCCGCCCGGAGTGATTCGGTGCCGTTCTCCTCGGAGCGACGCACCGCCTCTGCTGCCAGCCTCCGCGCCTCCTCCTCCGCCTCGGCGGCGAGTTTCCCGATCTCGTCAGCCCGGGCTGCCGATTCCTGGGACGCCTTCAGGGCGTCTTCCGCCAGCCTCATGGCTGCCGATGTAACCTCTTCGCTGCGTCTGACGGCCTCGCGAGACGAACGCTCAGCTTCCTCGGCCTTCCCCATGGCCTCCTGCGACGCACGAGACGAGGACTCGACCGCCTCCTTGCTTGCCCTTACCGATGCCTCGATGCGAGCGACCACTTCGTGTGACGACTTGATTTGCTGGCCGGCCTCACGCTGGCTTAGCTTCCCTGCTTCCTCCGCTCGCCGAAGGGCGGTTTCAAACGCACGGCTGGACTGCGCGGACGACGTATTCGAGGCGGCAATCGCCTCTTCCGCCCGGGCAAGCGCCTCTTCGAACGCCGCCGAAGACAGAGCGGCTGAATCGGAGGCCGACTGGAAGACTCGCTCCGCCCTTGCGACAGCTTTCTCGGATGCCTTCTCAGCGTCTCGTGAGGCCTTCTCGGACGAGCGGGCGACTCGCTCGAGTGTGATGCGAGCCTCATAAGAGGTTCTGACGGCCTCCTCGGAGGCCCGTGTGGCCTTCTGTCCCTCTTCTTCGGCGCTCGCCACCGCTTGCTGGGCGGCGCGCCGGGCTTCTTCCGCCTTCTCCTGCGCACTCTGCGCAGTCTTCTCGATCCTGCCCAGCAATTTCTGAGAGGAGGAGACCGACTCCTCTACGGAGTCCATCGTCTGATTCGCAAGCTGTTCAAGCCGGGCGACTGCCTCTTCAAATGAGCGAGCGTTCTCCTCGGCGGCCTCAGTGGACGACTGAACGGCCTGCTCGGCTGCAGCGATGGCCTCCTGAGCCCTCGAGTTGGTGTCATTCACTGACTGGCTGACGGCGGACGCCTTCTTCACAGCGTCCCCGGCCATCTGTCGCGCCTCTTCTGCCGTGACAGTGGCCTCGCGGCCGATGTTCTCGATTCTGGTGACGGCCTGGCCCGAGGCCTTGCGGGACTGCTCTGCAGCCTGGCGCGCAGCCAGGTTCATCTGTTCGGCCCTCGCTACCGCCTCTTCGAAGGATGGTGACTCGCTGTCCATCTATGTGTCGCCTTCCGGCAGGCGTTCAGCCATCACCGAGACGCGGCTGAACGCACGCAACGGTATTGTAGTTACACTCCTCGGTATTTTCAACGAAAAGCAGGGAGTTGTCGATTATGCAGGGCGGGCAGTCGCTCGCGGACATCGGTCAACTCACCCAGGTCGAGTTCTGCCGAGATGATGTGTTCTCCCTCCTGTGGCGCGCGGGCGAGAACTCGACCCCATGGATCGACAATGATGCTGTTTCCGTATGTTGCTATGCCTCCTGCCCCCATCCCCGCCTGTCCCGGCGCGACCACGAAGCACTGGTTCTCGATAGCGCGCGCCCGAACCAGTATCTCCCAGTGCGCCTCTCCTGTAGGAGCCGTGAACGAGGATGGGATGAACACGAGGTCCACTCCGAAGTCGGCCAGCCGCCGATACAGTTCCGGGAACCGTATGTCGTAGCAAATGGTCAGACCCACTCTCATCCCTGCGGCCTCGGCGTACACGACATCCGTACCTGCGGTGTAGTGGCTCGATTCGTCCACCGACCTGTCTCCAATGGTGATGTCGAACAGGTGCATCTTGCGGTACGCTGCCGCGATTCCTCCCCGGGGGTCGATCAAGACCGACGTGTTGTACGGCATGGAAGCGTCTGCGTCCTGCTCGTGGACGCTTCCAGCCAGAATCCAGACTTCGCGTTCGGCGGCAAGACACAGCAGCGGCTCAAGGGCAGTGCCCGGCAGGGGCTCCGCAATGCTGCTGAGGGCGGAGGAAACGCCTCTGTAGTCGAATGTCTCGGGCAGAGCGACCAGTGTGGCTCCATTGTCTGTGGCCTTCTTCACCAGGTCCACGGCATGCTGGATGTTCTGCTGCTTGTCGGGACCGCTCGCCATCTGGGCGATTGCCACGTGTGTCTTTTTCCTTTCCCGGGATGCCTGAACACGCGTAAGAATGCACCTAACGCGACGACTCCCTGCGGGAGTATCCCCCAGTCGTCGCTATCTGACAATAATACCATGAGTCCATGGCTGACGGACGGTGTGGTATCAACATGAACAGGATGTTCGTGCGGGCGGAACAGGAGGGATGGTGGAGTGAGGGGGAAGATGGAGATAGAGCAGGCGCGGTATGGTGCCGCGCCTGCTCACAGTGCGCTACTTGATCATGTGATTCGGCAGCCAGGTGATGATTTCAGGGAAGATTATGAACAGCAGAAGAGCGATGGCAATGAGCCCGATGTAGGGTACGACTCCACGAATGATGTGCATGGAATCAATCCCCTGCTCGGGCGTCGTAACCGCCTTCAGGAAGAAGATAGCATAGGCGAATGGAGGGCTGAGGAACGACATCTGGAGGTTCACGATAATCATCATCGCGAACCACAGGGTGTCGAAGCCGACAGTCGCCGCGATGGGCGTCACGATGGGGATCATGATGAGGACTATGCCAATCCAGTCGATGAACATCCCCATGATGAACACCAGGAACATCACCACCAGCAATGCACCCCACTTGCCTCCGGGGACGGAGAGCACGAAGGCCTCGACAACCTTGCCGCAGCCCAGTCCGAGGAAGATGCTTGTGAAGAAGGTTGCGCCAACGACGACGATGAAGACCATGCTGAAAGTGTGAGCCGTGTTGAAGCAGGTCTCCTTGATGACCCTGAAGTTGAGACTGCGGTACCCTGCCGCCATCACGATGGAAGCGAGCGCACCGACCGCTGCCGCCTCTGTCGGTGCCGCGATGCCCGCGAAGATGCTGCCCAGCACTGCAAGTATCAGTACCACCGGAGGAAGCAGCGAAGTGAACAGCAAGCGAATCTTCAGGCTCCATGGCGCAGTCCTTTCCTCAACTGGCAGAACCGGCGCCTCCTGGGGTCTGAGGGCACAACGTACGAGCACATACACTGTGTAGAGCAGGGAGAGGGTCAGCCCTGCCGGGAAGGCCGCCATGAACAGCTTGCCCACCGAGATACTCGCCATCGGGCCGTAGAAGATGAGCATGATGCTCGGAGGAATCAGGATTCCCAGCGAGCCCCCTGCGCAACAGGCGCCGGTCGCCAACTCCTTCGAGTATCCTCGTTCCAGCATCGGTGGGAGGGCGATGAGGCCGAGCATCGTGACGGATGCGGCAATTACGCCGACCGTGGCGGCAAGTACCGTGCCGAACCAGATGGTGGCGACTGCCAGGCCGCCTCTGAGGCCGCCCAGCCAGAGGTATAGAGTGCTGAACAGCTGCTTCGAGACACCTGAGCGCTCCACCATTATGCCCATGAAGATGAACAGCGGCACGGCCAGGAATGTGTAGTTCGTCGTAATGCCGAAGAGCCTGTCGTAGAAGAGAGAGAATATCGTGGGGTTCCAGAAGACAAGGCCTGAAATGAGCGCGACACCGCCCAGTGCAAGGCCAAGCGGGAAACCACTTGCGACAAGCGCAAGGAGAAGGACAAGCATGACGACGGTGATGATCTGAGGGCTTGCGTCTATCATAGCTCTTCACCCCTCTTCAGCTTGTACAGGTCGCGGATGACCCATCCGAGTGTTGCAAGAACCCATAGCACCAGGGCCAGCACGATCATCCAGCGATAGGGCCACAGTATGGGTCGCCAGAAACCGACTTCCGAGAATTCGCCGATAGTGAAGGAGTACATGGCGCGGGGGATAGCACGTTGCAGGAGCATGGCGAACAGAGGGAAGAACAGGAGCATGTTGAGCACTGCGTCGACGATGATCTTCATCTTCGGTGAGTAGCGAGTATACAGAATATCGACGCGTACCTGCTCTCGGCGCACCGTTACCCAGGCCATACCCATGAGCATTATCGTGCCGCCCAGCATGTAGCTGATATCGAAGGCCCACACCGTTGGACTGCGGAACAGGTACCTCATGAAAGTATCGTATGTGAGCGCGAATATCAGCACGAGAAGGAGCCATGAGACGGCTTTGCCCGCCCACACGCTCACCTTGTCCACTGCGTCCAGAAACGATTTTATGAATTTCACTCGATTAAGCCTCTATTGTGGTGAGTAGGGAACCCGCAATTGCGAGAGAGGCCCCCTCGGGGGCCTCTCTCGCAGCAATGGACGTTTGCCTATCCTCCGTAGCTCATGAGGTCGGGGTCGGGCTGGGCGAAGGCCTTGAAGTCTCTGTATGCCGCGACGAAGTCGCGCTGGGATTCAAGTACCTCGGCGAAGAACGCGTCCTCCGCCGCCAGGTCGTCGTACATGTTGTTGGCCAGTTCGACTATACTCGATTGCACGTCTTCCGGAAGGTACACGAACTCAGTGCCGTAGTCCTTCAGGTTCTTCATGCCCTCGGTATCGGCGTACTCGACCATTGTCCATGAACGGATAAGGCCCGCCTCGGCTGCATGGCTGACGATTGCCTGGAGTTCGGGGGACAGGGCGTTCCACTGGTCCTTGTTGATGAGGAGCTCGAATGCTGCCTGTGGGGCATGGATGCCAGGGCCATGGACGTACGCGCCCAACTCATGGAAGCCCGCACTCCAGTCAACACCAGGAGTGCTGAACTCGAAGGCATCGATGACGCCACGCTGCATCGACTCGTAGATCTCACCGCCGGGCATTGTGACGACTGCGGCGCCGGCCTGGTTCAACATCTCACCCCAGATGCCGGCTGTCCTGAATTTCATGCCCTTGAAGTCGTTCATGCCCGTCACCGGTTCGGCGAACCAGCCGAACAGCTCGGCGGAGGTCATGCCCGCAAGCATGGCCTGGATGTTGAGGTCCTGGCGGTCATACATCTCCTGCCACAGCTCCGCGCCGCCGGCCTCGTAGTTCCAGACCATGAATTCCGTAGGGCCGGTGCCGGCCGGGTACAGGTTGAACAGGTCGCCTACAAGGCCGATCTCGCTCGTGTGGTAGTGCGAGCCGGTGTAGCAGGCGTCGAGTACGCCCTCATGGACAGCGCGCATCTCCTTCAGTCCGTCCACGATTGAGCCGCCGGGGTGCACCGTGACGTTGATGCGTCCGCCGGTCATCTCGGTGATGGTCTGCCCGAGGTTGTCGCAGGCCTTGTACATCACGAAGCCCGTTGGGAACGGGGTCTGAAGGCGCCATTCATGCGACTCTTCAGTCGGGGCTGCCTCTTCCTCTTCGGCGGGCACCGCTGCCTCAGGAGCGCAGCCGACAATCACGAGACTCGCGATTGCCATGACTGCTACCATTAGCACAAGCAACCATCTTCCTTTCACAGTTTCACCTCCCTTTCTGATTTGTGGTTGCGACGAGTCAATGGGCTCGCAACCTGTACGTATATCGCTATGATAAACACGCTATGTGCATACGTCAAGCACTGAAGTGGCTCAGAGGGCAGGGCTGTGCCATCGCTGCAGACCGCCGACTTGAGGACAGCGCCCACAGGGACCCCGCAGGGCTGTAGTGATGTGTGTCCCTGCAAAAAGGACCCGCCCTGCGCAAAGGCCGATTGCGCGCACACCCGACAGGAGCTGCCGGGCCGCTTGAAGGAGTCGGCGTTCCCGCGTCATGCGGGCTGTCGCGCGGAGCGCAGCCGTGCGAGCACCTGACCCCATTCGCGTTTCTCCCACGTGACCAGGAGCGGCCCGGCGATGAACATCGAACTGTATGTTCCCACCAGCAGCCCCAGGAACAGGACGAGAATGAAGTAGTGGATGGTGGCGCCGCCGAAGAGAAGCAGAGCCAGTATGACGCACAACGTCGTCAGGGATGTGTTGACCGTTCGCACAAGCGTCTCCACCAGGCTGCAGTTGACCGTTATGCCAAGGTCATGGCTGATGCCCTTAGCCCGGTTCTCGCGAATCCGGTCGAATACAACAACGGTGTTGTTGATGGTATAGCCGACGATGGTCAGCAGTCCTGTGATGAACAGGGCGTCCACTTCCACTCCTCTGAACTGGCCGAGCAGAGCGAAGAACCCTGCCACGATGAGGACATTGTGGATGAGCGCCACGATGGCGCAGGCCCCCCATTTGAACGGACTGGGCATGCGTCGGAATGCCCACGCTATGTAGAGCAACATGGCTGCTGACGCCAGGAGCATGGCGAGCCCCGCCTTCTCTGCGGTCTCGGTAGCCACTGACGGGGAGACCGTGTTGTAGTCCATGACTGTGACCGAGCTTCCGAGCTCCGACTCCAGCGTTGCCATCAGGTCTTCCCGTTCCTGCGGGGTCAACTGCTTGAGACGAATCAGGTAGTCATCATCGCTGCCCTGAATCATTGCCTCCGTATGCCCGAAATCCCACACGGACTGTCTCAACGCCGACTGCTCTACCTGTGGCTGGAAATGCAGGGTCATGGAGGTCCCACCCGTGAAGTCGATACCGGGACGCAGACCGAACGTAATGAGAGCCATCACCGCCACGAGGACCGCAATAGCGGAACCAAGAAAGAACCAGTGTCTCTTCCCCACGAAATCAATCATGACTTCACTCCGTATGCTCGCAGGCTGGTGGCCATCTTCGTCGACACGAGGACTCTCAGGAATGTCCTTGTCATGACGATGGCAGTGAACATGCTCACGGCCACGCCTATGGACAGGGTCAGGGCGAAGCCCCGTACCATGAATGCGCCGAACGTACCACCGAGCCAGAAGAGGATTATGCATGCTATGAAGGTTGTGATGTTGCTGTCCCTGATGGCCGACCATGCACGGTCGAAGCCGATCTCTACCGCCGCAGCCAGCGTCCGGCCGGCGCGCAGTTCCTCTTTGACGCGCTCAAAGATGAGGACGTTTGCGTCAACGGCCATTCCCAGGGAGAGGATGAAGGCGGCGATGCCGGGCAGCGTCAGCGTGAGCTGAGCCGAGAAGACGTTGAATATGGCCAGCAGCATGGCGCCGTATATGCCCAGGCTGACGCAGGCCACAATGCCGGGAACCCTGTAGTAGACAATCATCAGCACCAGAAGCATCAGGAGCCCGACACCTGCTGCAAGGAGGCTCTTGCGTATCGAGTCGGCGCCCAGCGTCGCATCCACGTCTCTCTGGTCGATTATCTCCAGGGGCACGTCGAGTGCGCCTGAGTTCAGCTTGTTCACGAGGTCGGTTGTCTCGTCGATTGTGAACTGTCCCTCAATCTGGCCCCGGCTGCTGATTACGGAGTTGACCATGGGGGCTGAGATAATCGCGTCGTCCAGCGCGATTGCGAGGGGCATCTGGATGTTTCGGGCCGTGATCTGTTCGAAGAGATGAGCCCCGTCGCTGTTCCATTCGAAGACGACTATGGGGGCGCCATACTGGTCGAAGTCCTGGCCTGCACTCTTGAGATACTGGCCGGTAAGCTCGCGCTCCTCGCCATCCGTGCCCTCGGCCGTTGCCGCCTCCTCCTTGAACGAGTAGTTGCCTTCGCTATCCAGCACAGGGTTGCCGCCTGCGTCAACTTCCAACTCCCGGAAGTAGAGCAGTCCTGTGTCTCCGATGAGGTTGATTGCCCTGCTGATGTCTTTCACACCGGGGAGCTGCACGAGGATACGGTCGGCGCCTTGCTTCTGAATTGTCGGCTCCGTAGCTCCGTACTCGTTGATTCTTCGTTGAATCTTCTCGATCGCCGACGCCATTGCCTGCTCATTGGACACCGAGGGGTCTTTCTTGCTTAAGTCCGCCTCATACAGCAGCTGGCTGCCTCCGCGCAGATCCAGTCCCAGTGTCAGCCCCCCCGGCCCGAGAAGATTGGAGTTGACCGGGACTATTGACACCAGCGACAGGCCCAGCAGAGCCACAATGAATGCCAGGAGCACGATATCTCTTCTTCTCACTTTGCAGTCCTCACAGTGACTTGTTCCCTCTCGACAGTCTTCTTGGCCAGTTGAAGCGCTTCCTCTCTCGAACAGACGAGTCCAGCGGCCTGCGCCTCTCGTATCGCCTCCAGCAGTATCCCGACTTCGGGGCCGGGCCTGAGACCGAGCCAGCGCATGAGTTCATGCCCGTCGATGAGCTTGGATGGAGCGGCTACCGCTTCCTGTCGCCGATGCTCCGCAATGATGAATCCTATCAGGTCGCAGACGTTGTGCCATTCACTCATGGTGAACAGTGGCCCCCTGCAGGCCAGGTAGTCTGCCATGGCTACATAGAGGATGCCGGGACCAGCGTCCCGCGTGTCGCGGAAGAATCTGTAGACGGCACGGGCTGTTGGAAGGCCCTCGTTGGACAGCTGTGCCGGACGAAGGTGATGATAGACCAGCATCTCGACATAGGCTATCTCCTTCTGGCTGAACCTGAGGCGCTCCAGGATTGACCTTGCGACTATTGCGCCCTCCTTCGAGTGTCCCAGGAAACGCGCACGCCCCGATTCGTCGAGTGTCTTGGTCTGCGGTTTGGCAACGTCGTGCAGCAGACAGGCCAGCTTTGCCAGTGTCCCGCGTGACGCCCCGCCCGATAGAGTGCCTTCAAGATGTATCTGACAGCCCGGGTCATCGGGAACGCAGCCCAGCATCTCGTCGTTTCCGAAACGCCATTCACTCTCCCCCGCGACGTACTCGAAGGTTGCGACTGTCTGTATGGAGTGTTCGAGCACGTCCCAGAAGTGACACGTGGGCTGTTCCACATCTCTGCATTCCTCCAGTTCAGGAAACAGAGGCGCCAGGAGACCGAGGCGGTCAAGGTAGTGGATGCTGTAGGCTGCCTGTGGCAGAGACAGGAGCCTGAGCAACTCCTCGTGTGTTCGCTCTCCTGCCACATCACGCACGCGTTGGCACGACGCTGATATCAGCGATTCCGTAGCGGCATCCATCGTGAAAGCGAGTTCGTGGGATAGCCGAACAGCGCGCAGTAAGCGCCCCGGGTCCGCTTCGAACACTTCGGGATTGCAGGCTCGCAACATGCCGGCTGCCAGGTCATGGAGTCCCCCGTAGGGGTCCACTGCGTCCAAGGCGATTTCCGGGGATGCTCCCGCCGGGCTCGTCATCTGGGCCGCGACTCTTGCCGCCGGGACGGCAATGGCGTTGATGGTGAAGTCTCTCCTGGCGAGGTCGTTGCGGATATCATGCTCGTACCCGACGAAATCGATGATGGTCGACGTGTCCTGCGGGTCCGTGGTCAGATCCGGAGGTAGTACCACCCGCGCGACGCAGTGCTCCTCGTCGAGTGGCACGTAAGTGCCGTGCAGCACGCGTGACAGTTCCTGCGCCACCGCGAACGGCTCGCCCTGGACCGCTATGTCAAGGTCGCGGCAGGGTCTTCCCAGAATACTGTCGCGAACGAATCCCCCGACGACGTAGGCCGGGTGCGCGGCAGTATCTGCAGCTTGAAGCACACGGACCAGCGAGGCACACGAATGTGTGCATACAGGTAGGGGCATGGGAGCCGATTATAGCCCCGCGCGTGGGCAATTGTAAAGCAGACGAGGTGTCTGATAGCGGCCGAAGCGGCGCCGACTGACCAGCGCGATGGCCCGGGCGGCACGCGCCATTGTGGCAAACACAGGCACGCCTGCCTGCAACAGTTGCGACTCGGCCTCGATGCGCTCGGTCTCCGCCGACCCCGGAGGCAGCACGAGCACGAATGGCTTCTTGCACTCCTGCCGCAGCCTCGCGAGAAACGCATTGATGTCTGCCGTCTCATGAGCGCTGAGGAAGCTGAGCATGATATCCATGTCTTCCTGGATGACGACAATCTCTATGGCCGGCTCTTCCGCGACGAGGCGTATGGCTCGAAAGAGTGTGTCGAGTCCGCGAAACTGGGCGGGGCTCACGTCAACCGGGTTCCTCAGGATGCTGCCCACTTCGCCAAGCAGGGCCTTCAGGCCTTCCTTTGTGCCCGGCGACAGCTCGGGGACGGCGAGGGCGTTGTCGTTGCACGCATCGCTGCCCGATACGGAGATTCCTCCGCCTCCGTCGGCGAGGCCGCCGATAATGGCGACCTTCTCTGCCCTGAATTCGCCAAGTTGCTGCAGCAGGAGCAGGCAGTCGCTGAGCTCTTCGATACTGCGGGCCTCTATCGCCCCTGCCTGGCGCAACATCGCGCTCCACACAGGCGCCGAACTGGCGAGCGAGCCTGTGTGTGAGAGCGCAGCAGCCGCGCCGGCGTCGGTCCTGCCACCTTTCCACACGACGGTTGGCTTCACCTGGCAGACGGCTTGAAGTGTGCGGAAGAGGCGTTGTCCGTCTCTCGTCCCCTCCATGTATGCCCCGATAGCGCTGGTTTTGCTGTCTGCGGCGAAGTACTCGAGGAAATCACTTGCATCGAGATCGATGCTGTTTCCAACGCTGATACCTTTGCTGAATTCGATGTGACGAGCGATTCCAATCTCAACCAGCTTCGCCGCAATCCCTCCGCTCTGGGAGATGAAGCCGATGCTGCCCGGGGAGCCGACCTTCCCCAGCAATGAGGGACCAAGCGGGATACGCGCCTCTGGGCAGTAGCTCCCGATGCAGTTGGGGCCTACAACACGGAGGCCGGTTTCGCGCGCCCTGTGGAGCATCCTCTCCTCGAGTTGTCTTCCTTCCCTGGAGCCTGTCTCGCTGAACCCCGCCGTGAAGAACTGGACAACGCGCGCCTTTTTCTGGATACACTCCTCAATCAGGTCCAACACGGAGTTGGAAGGCACGGAGGCTATCACATAGTCGATATCACTCTCGATGGACGACAGGCTCCGCGCGATTTCGAGTCCCGCCACAGTGCCACCGCGGGCGCTCACCGGGTAGATAGCGCCCTCGTACCCGGCTGCCCTGAGACCGATGACCCACTTGGCCCCGGACTTTCTCTCATCTGACGAGGCTCCCACGACGGCTATTGAGCGAGGATAGAAGACGGGGTCGAGCTCGCGGAGTCTGTCTTCGAACACGCGACACCTCCTTGCACAGAAGGGAGCTATGTGGGGGTCGCGCGGAAGTGTATCAGACCCCGACCTCCGCGGTTGCAGCTCCTTCTGCAGCAGGTTGAACCACCACCCTCTGCCAGAGTAAAGTTGGCTGTTCATTGGCATATCTGGAGGAAACTGAGAGCCATGTCTGACGTACGACAACAGATGAAGCCGTTCGTAGAGCCGGAATCGGTAGCGGCGATAGGCATTTCACGTCGCACCGGTCCCGGCGCCTTCAATCTCCTCGACAACCTCCTGAGCTACGGCTACGAGGGACGTCTCTACCCCGTGAACCCGAACGCCACTGAGATTCTCGGCGTGAAGACCTATCCCTCCGTGTCCAGCCTTCCGGAGGTCGCGGACCTTGCACTTATCAGCCTGCCCCGGGATATCGTTGCCGGGGCTGTCAAGGACTGTGTCGCAAACGGGATCAAGGCCATCGTCATCATCACGCAGGGGTTCGCTGATGCGGACGACGAAGAGGGCAAGCGACTGCAGCGTGAGCTGCTTGAGCTTGTCCGGGGGACGGGCACGCGTATCCTTGGGCCGAATACGTTCGGGACCGCGAACTCGCGACTGAAGTTCAGCTCGTCGTATATCCACATCCCGATGGATGACAACGGCGTTGGTACCATCTCCCAGACCGGGGGGACCTTCGTTGGATTGAATGACATAAGGCTTGTCGGCAAGGCCATCGATGTTGGAGACTCGTGTGATATCGACATCGTCGATTGCCTGGAATACTTCGAGCATGATGTGGAGACGAGAGTTGTTGCACTTCACGTCGAGGGCATGCCGGACGCGAAGCGGTTTCTTGAGGTGGCGCGGAGAGTTGCACTTCGAAAACCGGTGGTGGCACTCAAGACCGGGAGGTCCGCCGTAATCCGTGGATTGATGGGAACGGTGGGTGCATGTGGGCTTTGCCGCCACGCTGAGGCGGTTTCTTGGACGGTGATGGGCCGTTGGTCCGGCGTCGAAGACGCTCAGTATCAACCGGAGAGCACGGATGAGAGCAAC